>NZ_FRAV01000099.1 GCF_900142445.1 Chryseobacterium polytrichastri
ATTCCGACAAATTTAGATTAGAGAAAACGGCGAATATTTGATGCGTATTGCTTTTCCAATATTTGCCATACATCTATTAACCGTATAAAAAAGAGAATCCTTATTAGTATAATCCAAAGGATCAATCCATTCCTTTTTTAGCTTACGCCAAAGGGTTTCGGCTATATTCAACTCTGGAGAATAAGGTGGTAGATAGAAAAAATAAAGACCTCTGTTTTGCCAATATTCAAGACGTTCTTTTACTTTTTTTGAACGATGAACAGAAGCATTATCCAAAATCACACAAGTTGGTTTATTGATTTCCAATGAAAATTTTTCGAAAAAAGCAACCACAAAATCACTGTCAATATTTCCCTGAGTTACCGAAGATTTGCATTTGTTATCCCTGCTTATGATTCCTAAAACGTTGATTTTAAAACCCTTTTCAACAGGAATACATACCTCTTCATCTGGAAATTGCCAGCCGTAAGGAACATAGCCTTCTCTGCTAAAATGGCTCTCATCTCCATAATACAGATCAATATCCTGATTGTTTGAGAGCTTTTCTAATTCCAAAATCTGCTCTTTTTAAAATCGTATAAAATAGTATTGGGACTGCTTTTGGGACGTTTTCTTATGCGCTTGTATCTTGCGTCAAGACTTTTAAAAACCGCTGAAGCGTGATGTTTGAAAGCCGTTTTCCGCTCTCCTTTTCTATTTCAGCCTTAGCCACAGAGAGTCTTTGTCTGTTCTTTTTTACTATTTCAATGACTAAATCGGCATCGTTTTCTTTGCTCAAAATGGGCTTTCTTCCTCGTCCGGATTGTATTCGAAGACCTTCAATCCACTTGGCATTGAATTTTGCCGTCCAATTATTAACACTCATCGAACAGATCTTTAAAATATCGCCCACTTCCTGAGAACTTCGGCCTTCTGATTTCAACAAAATCAATTGGCAACGGCTCCGAAAAGAATGATTCTTATCACTTCGATACGCTTTTTCTAAAATTCTTTTTACTTCTTCGTCCAAAACAGGGCGATTGCTTCTTCCTATTATGCTAAAATACAAAATTCTCTAATCTATTTTAGAGGGAATACTTA
>NZ_FRAV01000097.1 GCF_900142445.1 Chryseobacterium polytrichastri
CAAAAGGTACTGTGCTAATTTCCAAATATTTTTAGATATTTGTATAAACTATTTAAGGAGAATATTTATTCATCCTGTGTAGGCAGGTGCAATCCTGTCTACTTTTTTATTTTCTTTATAATTAGGATCGAACTCCATATTGCTTTTCCAAAGTTTATAAATTAGAATGAGCAACTTCCTTGCTACTGCTATCACCGCTATTTTTTTCGCTGGCTTTCTGTCTTTTAGATTATTATAAAATTCTTTCATTAATGGATTAAACCTAGTTGCACATAGAGCAGGCATATATAAAGCGTGGCGGATAAAACTATTTCCTTTTTTAGATATTCTTGTTTTACCTTGTTTATTCCCAGACTGATTGTGTTGAATATCTAAACCTGCATAACTTGCCAGCTGTCTTACATTCGTTATTAAAGCAAACGCATTGGTTTCTGCAATAATACATATTGTTGTAATAAAACTTATTCCAGGAATACTGCATATTTTTTCAACTTTATCATAAAATCCTGCATCAGAGATTGCTAAAAGTCTAAGTTCCGCCTCGATTTCCAAAACTTGCAATTCTAATAATGAAACCTGTTTTTCTAATCTTTTTTGAGTGGTAGCAGGGCAGTCATGACTGTATTGTTTTGCATGAAGCTGGTTCTTCGCTTGAGTGATTTTAGCTTTGGCTTCACGATATTCACGGCTTAAAAATTTTAAATCACGCATGATTTTAGTAGGCATATTCCAAGTACTCAACTTCCTTTCTAATCCTAGTCTGCATAAAACCTCTGAATCCTTTTGATCTGTCTTGGTTTTCACATTAAGACTTAGGGAATAATGCTTTACCATATTAGGCAAAAGAACAGATAATTTACAATCATGTTCATTTAAAAAATAGGCTAAATGTTCATAATAAATACCTGTAGCTTCCATTATATAATACACTTGTCTTGAGGCTGAGGCATTCTGCTCATCCGACCATTGCAATAATTCTTTAAATCCACAATAGTCATTACTAAATCTTTTACTCTTCCCAAATTTTTGATTTTGAGAACTGTCTGAAGTTCCAAAACAACAATCCAGATAATCTTTTGAAATGTCAATACCAATACATTGCTTTTCCATAATGTTTAATTTTAATTGGAAAAAACTGCAGTTTCTTGTAATCTTTTCTCGCATTTATACGGAATGTAAAAACTTCCTAAGTACTGTTCAGATTTTAAAGAAACTTAGAGACAGAGAATCTTTCTTTTTCCGGTATATTTATAAAAATTACCTCTCACAAAATATTTCTGCTGCCTCATAGTTTTATTCTTTAAAGTAACTTATATTTATAAATACAAACATACGAGA
>NZ_FRAV01000033.1 GCF_900142445.1 Chryseobacterium polytrichastri
CACCGGAAATGATGCATAAAAAATCCGGAAAAGTAAAATCTTCCGGATTCGTATCTTAATTGATAACTTGTAAACCTATTTTAGGACTAGTCAAATATAAAAAGGAACAATAGAATGAAAATGACAATAATCATTCTATTATTTTTTAATGATGTGTAATTAGATTCATTACAACTCCTAAAATCATTATCGAAATTCCGAATGTAATCATTCCCAATATATAAGAAATAAAGGCTTTGAAATAACTGATTACCCTATTCTTATCGAAGAATTGCCCAACTGCCCAGGAAAAATAAACAAACACGATTACAGCAGCAATCTGCATGAGATGATATTTCGTTACTCCTTCAAAAATGGCAAAAACAGAAAACATCAGCATTTCCATTCCTAGAACAAAGCATAGGAGGATTAATATTTCAAAGAAATTATAATCATATTTCTTGAAAAATATTTTTAACCAAAAAGCAATAAATCCTCCCATTATGATATTAGAATAGCCATAATGACTTTGAACCCAATTATTAATCGCATTGAACTGCGAATCTTTTGCTCCATCAATTTTTATATAACTCTGTTCGATATGAAAAAAATGATTGATCAGCGTGTAAATTAGGGATGTAACAATAATAAAAATGATAGGTTTTACAAGTCTGCTTCGGTTTTCATTGATGAAATTTTTAATATTTTCTCCGGGTCTTATTAATAATTCCCGTACGGTGTATAAAATACCTCTCTCAAAATGTAAAATGTGCTCAATTTCATGGAGGATGTAGTGCCCGTCGATTCTTTTGGGTTTTAGGTTTTGCTTACAGTTGGTACAAAATTCTTCACTCATGGCTAGTTTAAATTTTAAATACAAAAAAAGATAATTGATTTTAAAAACACTTTACACTTTTGTTTAGTTTTTTGGTATTTTTATCAGATGGAAAATGAAAAGTACTCATTATTCAACCGAAATAAAATAAATGCAATATCTAACGAGGATAAACTTCAGTTTGGTAATTATTTGGAAGTCGTAAAATCTTTTGCTAAAATAACGTATCAAAGTGTGTATGTTATTGATTATGAAAAAATGAAGTTTGAATATGTTTCAGATAATCCATTGTTTTTATCTGGATATTCTGCTGAAGAAGTTACTGAAATGGGATATGAATTTTATTTTAGGAATGTACCCAAAGAAGATTTCGAATTATTGAGCATGATTAATGATCTTGGATTTGATTTTTATGACCAATTACCTAAAAATGATGAACGAAAATTATACAGTATTTCATATGATTTTCATTTAAAAGGTAAATATGATAAACCGATTCTTATTAACCATAAACTTACACCTCTTTTTCTTAGCGAAAATGGATCTGTCTGGAAATCATTATGTATCGTGTCTATTTCACATAATAAAAACGCGGGAAATGTAGCCATACATAAACAAGGTTCTGATGTGTTTTGGAAATTAGATATGTTAGAAAAAGTTTGGATTGCCGAAAATAAATCAAAACTTAAAGAAAAAGAACTGGAAATACTCCGATTATACGCTCAGGGATTAACGATCAATCAGATTGCCGAAAGAATATTTATTTCATCCGATACCTTAAAATATTACAGAAGAAAGATTTTTGATGCTTTTGGAGTTAAAAATTTTACAGAGGCACTTTCTTTTGCAATAGATAATAAGATTATTTAACTTAAAAATAAAAGCAGGAAAATTAATTCCTGCTTTTCTGTTATTTATAAGGATTTGCTTTTTTCTTTTTAATAAATCTATCAACACCAAAAGCTTTATAACCATACAATGAAAATAGTCCTAAGATCATGATGTATAAAACCTGTGGAAGATAGAAAAAATAGCTCAACCACGTAAAATTATCCATCGGACGGTTCCCAACTTTAGGATCAATAGGAATCAATTCTGTTGGAATAGAATGGATATCTTTTGTGAAAAGAGCCACAAGCATCACAATGATTAAGGCGAATGAACTCAGTCTTGTCAACAGTCCCAGAATCAATAATAATCCCCAGAACATTTCATTAGATGCAACAAAGTTAGCCATGAATTGAGGGTTTGAAAAGCCCAGACTTGTAATGGTTTTCAACATATATCCTTGAAAAACAGGATGGAATAGTTTATTGAAACCAGTGATAAAGAAGAATAAACCTATGCTTATTCTACATAGCACATAAAACACGTCTCCGATTTTGTTGAAATTTTCTTTTTGCATTGTGTATTCTATAATTAATTAAAAAAAACTGTGTGTGAGGGGGATTAAGAAGCCAAATGTATAAAAAGTTCAATCAAAATTCAAATAAATTCCTAGATACCGTAGTTATGAGAAAAATTATTAAATTTAGCCAACAGAAAAATCTAATATTTCATGATAGATAAAAGAGTAAAAAATGCAAAGGAGGCCATCGACGGAATTAAAGATGGAATGACTTTAATGTTGGGTGGTTTTGGACTTTGCGGGATTCCTGAAAACTCAATTAATGCTTTAGTAGAAAGCGATGTGAAAGATTTAACATGTATTTCAAATAATGCAGGTGTTGATGATTTCGGATTGGGATTATTGCTTCATAAAAGACAAATTAAGAAGATGATTTCTTCTTATGTAGGAGAAAATGCAGAGTTCGAAAGACAAATGCTTTCGGGAGAATTGGATGTTGAATTAACTCCACAGGGAACTCTTGCTGAAAAATGCAGAGCGGCTCAGGCTGGAATTCCTGCTTTTTATACGCCTGCAGGTTTCGGAACTGAAGTAGCTGAAGGTAAAGAAGTAAAAGATTTTCACGGCAAACCTCATATCTTGGAACATGCTTACGAAGCAGATTTCTCTATTGTTAAAGCTTGGAAAGGAGATCACGCAGGAAACCTTATTTTCAAAGGATCTGCAAGAAACTTTAACCATCCAATGGCTGGAGCGGCAAAAATTACGGTTGCTGAGGTAGAAGAATTGGTAGCACCGGGAGAATTAGATCCGAACCAAATTCACATTCCGGGAATTATGATCCAAAGAATTTTCCAGGGAGAAAAATTTGAAAAGAGAATTGAACAAAGAACAGTTAGAACGAAAGAATAATCTCTTTTGATGAAGAGTATTCGAAACAAAATATTTTAACACTTAGTTTTTACAACAAAGAAGAACACATTAGTTTTTGAAAATCTTTAGATATTGAGCGGAGTCGAAATATTCTTCTTATGTGCTCTTAATTATTTCCAAAGCTTTAGACCTTCTCAAGTGCTAAAATCTTTTGAAACTTTTGTGGTTAAAGAATAAAAATAAAGCGCTGAAATATTTTCAGCGCTTTGTTTATGTTATGATTCCGGGGAAATAAGCATTTTTCTTTCTCCGATTTGTTGGCGCCACATGGCGTAGTATAATCCTTTTTCGGCAATCAAATTATCGTGAGAACCCATTTCTATGACTTGTCCGCGTTCCAATACATAGATTCGATCTGCATGCATGATGGTGCTTAAACGGTGGGCAATAAGAACGGTGATCTGTTCCTTTTCTTTGGAAATGTTTTTGATGGTAGAGGTAATCTCTTCTTCAGTAATACTGTCCAATGCGGATGTTGCTTCATCAAAAATCAATAAATGTGGTTTTCTTAAAAGTGCTCTTGCAATAGCAATTCTTTGTTTTTCACCACCACTTAGTTTTAATCCACCTTCCCCGATAACGGTTTCAATGCCTTTTTCGGCTCTTTCTATTAATGCAGTACAACTCGATTTCTGTAGCGCTATTTCTATATCAACTTCTGAGGCGTTAGGATTCACAAAAAGAAGATTTTCTTTAATGGTTCCTGCAAAAAGTTGGGTATCTTGGGTTACAAAACCAATTTGATTTCTCAGTTCATCAAAATCAAATTCTTTTCCATTAATCGTATTGTAAAAAATATTTCCTTCCTGAGGTCTGTAAAGCCCAACCAGCAATTTCACCAACGTACTTTTTCCTGAACCACTTGGTCCTACAAAAGCGATGGTTTCACCGTTTTTAACATCAAAAGAGATATTATTTAAGGCTTTATATTGAGCAGACTGATGTTTGAAAGAAACGTGTTTAAATTCTAATTCTTCAATAGCCCCAATTTGTTTTGGATGAAGTGGTTTTTCTTCAACCTCTTTTTTCATTAAACGATCAAAATTAGTAAGGGACGCTTCGGCTTCACGATAAGAAATAATGATGTTCCCGATTTCCTGCATCGGCCCGAAAATAAAGAATCCATAAAACATTAGAGATAAATATTGTCCGGGAGTAACGATGTTTTTAAAAATTAATAATAACAAGGTCATGGTGATCATCTGTTGAAGAAAATTCACCATCGTTCCCTGAATAAAACTTAAAGAACGGATACTTTTAACCTTTCTAAGTTCAAGTCCAAGGATCTTGTACGTATTATTATTTAAACGGATAACTTCCTGATTGGTTAATCCTAAACTTTTAACAATCTCAATGTTTCTTAAGCTTTCCGTAGTACTTCCCGCTAAAGCAGTCGTTTCTGAAACGATATTTTTCTGGATGCTCTTGATTCTCTTACTTAATAAATTGGTAATAAAGGCAATTAGAAAAATTCCGCAAATATACACCGGCATAATCGACCAGTGTAAACGGATAGCATACACGGAAACGAAAATGATGCTGACTAAAATTCCGAAGAAAATATTAATAAAACTCGTAATAAATTTTACGGTATCTTCTCTTACTTTCGTTAAAATAGACAAGGTTTCACCACTTCTCTGGTCTTCAAATTCCTGATAGGGCAATGCCATGGAATGTTTTAACCCATCTGTAAAGATTTTCGCACCAAACTTTTGGGTTATCACACTTACGGCATAATCCTGAAAAGCTTTAGCAATTCTACTGATCATGGCTGTTCCGATAAGTAATCCTAAAAAATAGAAAACACCGTGGTAAATTCCATCTCCATATAAGTATTGATTTAGATTTCTTGATAAAAGTTTTTCCTTATCAAAAAAATTAGGGTGCGTAACCAGCTGATCCAGGATATTACCTGTGATCGCCGGAGCAAATAAAGAAAAAACCTGATTAATTGTTGCCAAAAATAAACAAAGGGCAATCAACCATTGGTAAGGTTTAAGGTATCTTAAAAGTATTTTCATTTTAATAAATAATTGTACAAAATTAACAATATTATTTTGACTAACAGTGTTAATAATTTTTATGATTATCTGTGATTTGACATAATTGAAAAAATCTTTGTATTAAAAATTATCCTTGTCAAGGTTCAAAACCTTGACAAGGATACTCTCAGAAGAATTTGCTTAAAGATATTCTTAAAAAGTACACTTTATCCCGAACTAAGGCGATAGTAATAATTTTGAACAACAAAGACCTTTTGTATTCAAGTGAAAATATTTAAATTGCAGTCTAAGTTTTTAATATGCTCACAAAAGAACAAATTGCTAAAAGAATTTCAAAAGAACTGAAAGATCGTTACTATGTAAATCTAGGAATAGGAATCCCTACTTTGGTCGCTAACTACGTTCCAGAAGGTATTTCCGTAGAATTTCAAAGTGAAAACGGAGTGTTGGGAATGGGACCTTTCCCTTTTGAAGGCGAAGAAGATGCAGACGTCATCAACGCTGGAAAACAAACGATCACGATCTTAGAAGGAGGTTCATTCTTCGACTCTGCATTCAGTTTCGGGATGATCAGAGGTCAGAAAGTAGACCTTACTATTCTTGGAGCAATGGAAGTTTCAGAAAACGGAGACATCGCCAACTGGAAAATCCCAGGCAAAATGGTGAAAGGAATGGGTGGCGCCATGGATTTGGTAGCTTCTGCAGAAAACATTATCGTAGCAATGATGCACGTTAATAAAGCAGGAGAAAGTAAGATCCTTAAAAAGTGTTCACTTCCTTTAACTGGTGTAAACTGTGTGAAAAGAGTTGTTACTGAATTAGCGGTTTTAGATGTTACTCCAGAAGGGTTCAAGTTGGTGGAAAGAGCACCCGGAATTTCAGTAGAACATATTGTAAAATCTACAGAAGCAGATCTTATCATTGAAGGAGAGATTCCAGAGATGCAATTCTAAATAAAAAAAACCTTGTCATTGACAAGGTTTTTTTATGACTTCATTAATTGACAAAACAAAATTACGTTATAATAAAACGGTTAGTATTAGGAATGTCATGCTGAACGTAGCCGAAGCATCTAATATTTTAATGGAGTATCTGTTTTAAGACAAAGCAAAATTACTTAATAAAATTACTTACCATCCTGCGCCCCAAAAACCTTCTGTAAAATAGAAGTGGTTCTCATGGCAGGTGTATCTCTTATTCCGCTTTCTTTTTGGGCTACCATTTTAAAAACTCCATTGATTGTTTCTGTGGTAACATATTCATTAATATCGGTTGTAACAGCTTGTCCGGTTAACGTATTATATTTTGAAATAATAGTTTTCCAAACGCTATCAGCACCTACTTTTCCTAATGAAGCTTTCACTTTTGGTTCGAAAGCAGTAAACAATTGGCTTTGAGTTTTACCCTGTAAATAAGTTGTTGCTGCATTATTAGATCCTAATAGAATATTCTTTGCATCGGTAATGGTCATTGATGTAATGGCACTCGTAAAAATAGGGGTGGCTTCCGTCACTGCATCTTCAGCAGCTCTGTTCAGTAATTTTACGCCTTGGTCAGCTAAACTTCCCATTCCTATGGAACGAAGGGTAGTATCTATTTTTCTCAGCTTTTCAGGCATTAGAATTTTTACTGCTTCATTTTTTAAAAAACCGTCTGTTACACCTAGTTTTTTTACGCCTTCTGTAACCCCAATACTTAAAGCTTCTTTTAATCCTGAAGAAATTTGTGTAGAGGTAAGATTACCAATGTTTACCGAAGAATGATTTGTTGAAGGAGTCGTCGTAGAAGTGGTTGGAGTATTTGTTTTCACAGGATTATTAAGGTCTACGCCCGTTTTATCCTTTACGGTAGATTTTATAATATCTAAAATTTGTGCCTGTGCAGAAACTGAAAATAACAGTACGCTGGCTAATAAAATTATTTTTCTCATCGTTTATTTTTCTGCAAAATTAGATGTTTTATTGTAGAATAAGTTAAAAAGTAGGTTGAAGTTTTTCAGAAAATAATTATATTCGCTAAAACCATAATCAAGCAAGATGATACGTTATCTATTTCTATTTTCTGTACTGCTTTCTAATGCATTTTTTTCTCAAACTCAATTGAATTTAATTCCTTATCCTCAAACTTTACAACTCAATGCCGGAAATTTTACTATTTCTGATATTCTTATATTGAGTAATGAATTGCCAAAAGAAGAAACGGATTACTTTAAAAAGAAACTAGATGCAAATATCAAATTTCAGCATTCAGGTAAGTCCGATGCACAATTGGTATATTCTCAGTTACCAAAATCAAATAATTCTCAGCAAAATAATGAGTTTTATACTCTTGAAGTTTTACCAAAGCAGATTCTCATTAAATCATATACCAAACAAGGATATTTTTTAGCGCTTCAAACATTAATTCAACTGATTGAATCTAATCAAAATAATAAAAAAATCCCTTGCTTAAAAATCGAAGACCAGCCTAAATTTGCATGGCGTGGAATGCATTTAGATGTGTGCCGCCACTTTTTCACGGTGAATGAAGTAAAGCAGTATATCGATTATCTGGCGATGTATAAACTGAATACTTTTCATTGGCACTTAACAGACGATCAGGGTTGGAGAATTGAGATTAAAAAATATCCGAAACTTACAGAAATTGGTTCAAAACGTAAAGAGTCGATGATTGGAGCGTATGTTGACAATACCTTTGACGGAAAACCATACGGACCTTATTTTTATACGCAAGAACAGATCAAAGAGGTGGTGAAATATGCTACGGAAAGACATATCACAGTAGTTCCAGAAATTGAAATGCCTGGTCACGCGTTGGCTGCATTATCTGCTTACCCTGAATTGGCTTGTACCAAAGGACCTTTCGAATCTGCTACAAAGTGGGGTGTTTTTGATGATGTTTTTTGTCCGAAAGAAGAGACTTTTACATTTTTAGAAAACGTGTTGGATGAGGTGATGAGTCTTTTTCCATCGCAATACATTCATATCGGTGGTGATGAATGTCCGAAAACAAGATGGAAAGAATGTGCTCATTGTCAGGAATTAATTAAGAAAAATAATTTGAAGGATGAACATGGTTTACAAAGTTATTTTATTCACAGAATTGAAAAATATGTCAACAGTAAAGGGCGAAAAATCATCGGCTGGGATGAAATCTTAGAAGGTGGATTAGCGCCCAATGCAGCCGTAATGAGCTGGACGGGAGTAAACGGAGGGATTGAAGCTGCAAAATCAAAACATTTTGCGGTAATGACACCGGGATCTTTTTGTTATTTTGATCATTATCAAGGGGATCCACAATCAGAGCCAAATGCTTTTGGTGGATTTACTCCTTTAGATAAAGTCTATTCTTACAACCCGATTCCATCAGAATTAAATGCAGAGGAAGCAAAATATATTTTGGGAGTGCAGGCTAATTTATGGACGGAATATATTCTGGATTTTAAACAGGTACAATACATGATTTTTCCAAGATTAATGGCACTTTCAGAAGTAGGTTGGGGAACTTCAGATCAGAAAAAATATAAAGAGTTCGAAGGAAGAGTGATCAATCAGTTCAAAGTGTTGGATAAAATGAATGTGAATTACGCCAAAAGCATTTACAATGTTTTAGGAAAAGTAATTTCAAATAATAGCAATGGAATAGCGTACGAACTTTCAACTTCTCAAAATTCAAGTGGGATAAAATATACGTTGGATGGTACAGATCCTACAGCAACTTCTCAGACGTATCAAAATCCAATTCCTGTTTCAAAATCAATGACGATTAAATCAGCTTATTTTGAAAATGGGCAGATAAAAAGTGCAGTTTCTTCTCAACAATTCACAATCTCAAAAACAACAGGTAAAACGATCACGTTAGAGGAGCAACCAAGTGAAAACTATTCTTTTGGCGGCGCTTTTACGTTAATTGATGGAATTATTGGAAATCAAAAACAGCTGGGTAAAACATGGCTAGGCTTTCAAGGAAAAGATGTTGTAGCAACAATTGATTTTGGAGATAAGACTCCATTTTCAGAAGTATCTTTTAATACCTTAGAAAATAAAGGAAGCTGGATTCATTTGGCAAAATCTGCACAAATTTTTGTTTCTGATGATAATAAAAATTTCAAATTAATTAAAGAAATCGGGAAAGATGAAATTCAAAATTCAAAAGGAAAAATAAAACTCAACGTGGGAAATCAAAATTCAAAATATATTAAAATTAAAATAGAAAACGCAGGAATTATTCCGGCTGGAAATCCGGGAGCCGACTCAAAAGCATGGCTTTTTGTTGACGAAATCGGTGCAAATTAAAAATATATGTAATCATCTAATCCTTAATTCCTGCAACCTAATACCTATAAAAAACGATGAACTCTAGAAGAAAATTTATAAAAAATACAGCCTTGGCATCTTCAGCATTATTGTTGAATCCATTGGATTTAATTGCTAAAGGTTTACCTGAAACAAATAATAAAATTGTCAATAAACCTATCGTACTTTCAACTTGGAATTTTGGTTTAAAAGCGAATGAAGAAGCTTGGACAATATTAGGGAAAGGAGGACGAGCCTTAGATGCCGTAGAAAAAGGCGTTCGTCTGGTTGAAAATGATCCCACTGAAAGAAGTGTGGGATATGGCGGTCGCCCCGACAGAGATGGTAGGGTGACATTGGATGCTTGTATTATGGACGAGAACTACAATATTGGTTCAGTTGCCTGTATCGAAAATATCAAAAACCCGATTTCTGTCGCAAGAGCCGTGATGGAGAAAACGCCGCACGTTATGTTGGTAGGTGATGGAGCCTTACAATTTGCAGTTTCTCAAGGTTTTAAAAAAGAAAATATTTTAACTGCTGAGTCTGAAAAAGAATGGAAGGAGTGGTTGAAAGACAGCAAGTATCAACCTATTGTAAACATTGAAAATCACGATACAATCGGAATGATTGCTTTGGACGCTCAAGGAAACCTTTCAGGAGCGTGTACAACGAGCGGAATGGCTTTTAAAATGCACGGAAGAGTAGGAGATTCTCCTATTATTGGAGCCGGATTGTTTGTTGATAATGAAGTAGGTGCTGCAACCGCAACCGGACACGGAGAAGAAGTTATCAGAACAGTGGGAACTCATCTTGTGGTAGAATTAATGCGACAAGGCCGAAAGCCTCAACAAGCTTGTAAAGAAGCGGTGGAAAGAATTGTACAAATTACGAAGAGAAGAAATAAGAATTTGAAAGATATTCAGGTTGGTTTTATTGCTATTAATAAAAAAGGGGAATATGGTTCATATTGTATTCAGGACGGGTTTAATTTTGCCGTTTATGATCAAAAAGGAAATCGTTTGGAAAAGCCTGAATTCGCTTTGAAGTAATTGATAGGAACGGGCTTTAGCCCGTTTTCAAAATATAAAATAATCAATTGGCTTTAGCCAAAACGTAAATAATAATGAAATTAATAATTCTTTCTTCCTTATTTTTAATGATTGCCTGTAAAGAAAAGGAAACTGAAAAAAGATCTGAATACAAAGCGCCAACAAAAGAAAATCCAATTTCAGAGAATAAATCCAATGAATCTGAAGATGCAAAAAAATGGCTGACAGAAAGTATTGAGAAATTTTTCAAAACAGATCTTTCTACAATGGATTCGGCTATGCAGAATATCACCACCAAAGACTATTATGAGTATAAAACAGATGCTACCAATGTAGAGATGGATACCGAGGGAAGTCTTACGGAAAAGGAGTTTGAACAAAAATGGAAAAGTAAGTTTAATATTGAAAAAGCAGGAACGGGTGTTGGATTTTTAATTTCAGGACAAGACTGGAATGAAATCAAAGTTTCAAAATGCAATTTCATTTCTCAAGATGGAAATACGTATTTGTTTGATGTGATTCTTGAGGATAAAGAATATAAAGCAGAATATCCAATTCAGGTGAAAGTAGTGAAAGAAAAAGAGGGATTTCGTATTGCTGATGTCCTTCAATAATATTTCCCAATTAAAATAAAAGAAGTCAAAAATGTCAAAAATAGAAATAGCGTGCTTCAATCCGGAATCGGCAATGATTGCTTTTGAAAACGGAGCCGACAGAATAGAATTGTGTGATGGATTAAGCGAAGGCGGAACCACACCAAACTTTGAAACAACAAAACAGCTTAGAGAAAAAATAAATATTCCGATTTTTGTAATGATCCGTCCTCGTGGTGGAGATTTTACCTATTCGGATGCCGAATTTGAGCAGATGAAAGAAGAATTGGTTCAATTAAAATCCTTGCGTATTGACGGTTTTGTCTTCGGAATTTTAGATGAAAATGAGGAAGTTAATATTGAACAGAATAAAGAATTGATTAAACTTGCAAAACCTTATCAATGTACATTTCACCGTGCTTTCGACAGAGCGAAAGGTTTAGAATCCTCTTTAGAAAAAGTAATTGATTGCGGATTTAAAACAATTCTTACTTCAGGTCAAAAACCCAATGTTTCTGAAGGAAAAGAAAACCTTAAAAAGCTGGTTGAGTTATCCAATGGAAGAATTGAAATTCTTGTCGGTGGCGGATTACGTTCCACAAATATTCAGGAAATAAGAGAATATACACAGGCTCAGTATTTCCATTCTTCTGCCATTACGGATGGTGGTTCTTTCGCGAATGCTGATGAGGTGATAGCTTTGAAAAAATAAATAAGTGTATGTAATTCAACGGTGTGTTTGTCATTCAGAACGGAACAAAGTGTAGTGAAGAATCTCAACTTAATATTCTTAAAAACTTAATTATAATCTTAATGTTTAAATATAATAATTTAGATTCTTCCTTCGTCAGAATGACAAACGGTACGCTAATTCAAATAAAATAATTAATGAACAAAACTTTCCTTTTTGCTTTCCTTTTTATTCAAAACCTTCTATTTTCCCAATTTTCAGAACGAAATTTATCTTCTGAAAAATGGCAATTCAAAAACTCAAAGGAACAAAAATGGCTTATCGCCACAGTTCCGGGAACGGTTCATTTGGATTTAATAAATAACAAAATCATTCCTGATCCTTACAAGGATGAAAATGAAAAGAAAGTTCAGTGGATAGAAAATGAAGATTGGGATTATCAGACATTATTTAAAATTTCCTCAACAGAATTAACCAACGAAAATATAGAGTTGGTATTTAACGGATTGGATACATTTTCAGAAATTTATCTGAATGGCAAACTATTGAAGAAAACAGATAATATGTTCAGGAAATGGGAGATTTCTGCTAAAGAACAATTGAAAGTTGGAGATAATTTATTACAAATCAAATTCAAATCTGCGGTTAATGTCGGAAAAGAATTAGCAAAAAAAGTTCCTTTTACAATGCCGGAATCTCCAAGAAGTTTTGTGAGAAAAGCGCAATATCAGTTTGGATGGGATTGGGGACCGAGATTGGTTACAGCAGGAATTTGGAAAGATATTAAGTTAAATTTCTGGAATAATGCTAAGCTTGAAAACGTCAAAATCGAGCAGAAAAGTTTAACAAAACAAAAAGCAGAACTCAGGATTCAAACAGAAATTATTGCAGATAAAGAAGGTAAGTATACTGTTTCCGTTAATAGTAAGACGAGCAATTTTCAATTAAAAAAAGGAAAAAACACCATTCAGATTCCTTTTACGATTAATAATCCAAAACTTTGGCAACCCAACGGTTGGGGCGATCCGAATTTGTATGACATGAAAATTTCACTACAAAAAGATTCAAAAATTATTGATAATAAAATTGAAAGAATTGGCTTAAGAACGATTGAATTAATCCAGGAAAAAGATGCTAAAGGAAAATCTTTCTATTTTAAAGTGAATGGAAATCCGATGTATGTAAAAGGAACGAACTGGATTCCTGCAGATAGCTTTTCTCCAAGAATTACCAAAGAAAAATATCAGAAATTGATTAAGGATTCCAAAGAAGCGAATATGAATATGGTTCGCATTTGGGGTGGTGGGATTTACGAAGATGACGAGTTTTACAAGGCTTGCGACGAAAACGGAATTATGGTATGGCAGGATTTTATGTTTGCCGGAAGTTTTTACCCTTCAGACGAAGCATTTTTAAACAATGTAAAAGACGAAGTAAAAGATCAGGTGAACCGACTTCAAAATCATGCATCAATTGCTTTATGGTGTGGAAATAATGAAGTGGATGAAGCGATTGTCAATTGGGGATATCAAAAGCAATTGAAATATTCAAAAGAAGATTCTTTACAGGTTTGGAAAGATTATAAAAAAGTTTTCCATGAATTAATACCCAATACGTTAAAAGAAAACTTAACGGCTGATAAAAATATCTATTGGCCAAGTTCACCGTCAATCGGTTGGGGACACAAAGAAAGCCTGACAGAAGGAGATTCTCATTATTGGGGCGTTTGGTGGGGCGAGCAGCCGTTTGAAATGTATAATGAAAAAGTTCCTAGATTTGCTTCAGAATACGGTTTTCAAGGAATGCCAACATTGGAAACTACAAAATCTATGTTTTCAGGAAACCCGAATTTAAGTTTGGAAAACGGAATCATTAAAGCACACGAAAAGCATTCGAGAGGTTGGGAAATCATTAACACCTACATGAAAAGGGATTACAATTTTC
Source organism: Chryseobacterium polytrichastri (assembly GCF_900142445.1). GTDB lineage: Bacteria > Bacteroidota > Bacteroidia > Flavobacteriales > Weeksellaceae > Chryseobacterium > Chryseobacterium polytrichastri. Next base: position 13,674 of record NZ_FRAV01000033.1, read on the forward strand.
CGACAGACTTTGTGAAATATAATTATGTTTCTCAGCTACTTCAAGCCCGTGGCATGCAGATCGCCATTGAGTCCCATCGTCGGGCAAAACCTTACAATATGGGAACCCTGTATTGGCAGTTGAATGATTGCTGGCCTGTGGTTTCATGGTCTTCTATTGATTATTTAGGAAACTGGAAAGCGTTGCATTATCAGATAAAAAGAAGCTTTGAAAATCAGATCATTTTAACGGAAGAAAAAGATGGAGTTCTGAATTTTTATTTGGTAAATGATGAGTTAAAAAGGATTGATGGAGTGACATTAGATTTAGATATGGTTAAATTTAATGGAGAAAAGTCCGGCTCTGCAGGAACTGTAGATTCAAAAGATGTAGCTGAAAATAGTATACTAAAATTTGATTCCTTTTCACTTGAAGAAGTTATTGGGCATACAGATAAAAATGAAATGATCCTTAACATTACTGCCAGAGATAAAAGTGATAAAATCATTGCTCAAAATCATTATTTCTTCTCAAAGCCAAAAGATTTAAAGCTTACAAAACCAAACATTCAAATCAAGAAAATTTCTTCAACAGAAATTGAAATTTCCACAGACGTTTTGGCGAAAGATGTGTATTTAATTGGCGACGTACATTTCAGTGATAATTTCTTTGATCTGCTCCCGAAAACATCAAAAAGAATTACCCTTTCTAAACCTTTAGAAAAAGTTGAGGTAATAAGTTTGTGGGATACGATGAACAATTAAAATATAAGCTCAGTTGAGTTTTCAGACTAAAAGGATTGGTAGATAGCTAGTCCTTTTTTCGTAGGTATTAATGCGTAGGTGGCATTTACGGGAACCCGTAAAAATTCACAGGTGCTTTTTTATAACATTGTAAAAAAAATACTAATATCTATCGTATGTATAACGAAAAATTGGAAAGACTCATTGAGTTGGCATTAGCTGATGGGGAATTAACAGAGAAAGAAAAACAAGTGCTTTTTAAAAATGCCGAAGCCGAAGGAATAGACTTGGATGAATTTGAAATTGTTTTGGAAGCCAGACTTTTTGAAAAAACAAATGATAAAAATTCAACATCTGCTGCTCCTCAGTCCGATAAGCTCGGGGATATTAAAAAATGTCCTGGTTGTGGAGCCATTGCTGAAAGTTTTGCTACTAAATGTCCAGATTGCGGAACGGAATTTAGAAACATAGAAGTATCAAGCAGCATCATCAGATTTTTTGAAAAGCTAGATGAAGTAGAAGCAACCAGAGATGGTAATTTCTATTCCCAGCATACCAGTAGTAATATTAATCTTGTTACCATTGTACTTTGGATATTTTTATGGCCAATTCTTATATTTTTCAAAGGAATACAGTTTATTATTAATAAATCCAGACCGGGCAAATGGTCTACCACCGATGCTAGGAAAGAAGAATTGGTTTTGAATTATCCTGTTCCGGTTTCTAAAGAAGGGATACTTGAATTTCTCACATTGTCGGCAAGTAAGATCAATACCGCTTCTTATTTTTCTTTATTTTCAGAGCAAACTAAGTATAAGAATACATGGAATAAGATATGGCTTAAGAAAATAGAGCAGATTAATTCTAAAGCGTCTATTTCAATGAAAAGTGATACTGAAACCTATGGGGAAGTGTTTAGTATTGTCGAAAATGCGAGAAATGTTTTACCAGAGAAAATAATAGGAAGGTTTTTAAAGTATTAGGTTCAATGGTTATACTAGTGATAATTGTACTTCTATGGGGGAGTATTTCAAGTAAGCTTGATGAAAACAGAAATACTACCTATGCTTCAAAAGTTAAATCTGCTGAGAAGTTTATAGAAAATAAAAAATATGATGAGGCTGCAGAGCTTGCTGTCAATATTGATGATAAGCACAGTGTTGAAATCAAAAGCAAGATACAGCTGGCAAAGCTTACAGAACAGTTGGATACTTTAGAGCCTTTCATTCAAAATAAGGAATATTCTAAAATCCGCTTAGCATTAGAAAAAATGAGATGGGCTAGAATAAGTAATAAATCGGATTATAAAACAAAGGATATTGAAGAGGTTTCTTACAGGATTTTTATAGCAAAAAAAGAGGCGATTAATAATCAATTGCCTGAAAAAAAGAGAGCGGATATTGAAAGTATATACCTATAAATTTTAAAGAAAATCATGAGACTATTTGGAAATAAAAAGGAAGGAGGGATGATGGATGTGATCCGTTGTGACGAACAGGAATATCTGGTTTGGAAATGGAGCCCCTCAGGTACTGCCAATTCCACGAATAAAGAAAACAGTATCCGTTATGGAAGCAGTTTACGCGTAAAGGAAGGTGAGCTCGCCGTATTTTTTTATAAACAAAATGACGGAACCATTCAGGATTTTATACAAGGACCTCACGACCAGACGATCCATTCTGCGAACTTTCCAATTCTTACTAATATTGTAGGAGCAGCATTCGGGGGAGGTTCCCCGTTTCAGGCAGAGATCTATTTTATCAATCTTTCCGGAAATATACAGATCAAATTTGGAATTCCTTATTTTGATATGTATGATCCGAGATTGATGGATCTTGGAGTTCCATGTGCGGTACGCGGAACCCTGACTTTTAACCTGACCGATTATAAGAACTTCATTAAATTGAACCGGCTAATCAATTTTAGTCTGGATGATTTTAAAGTACAGATCAAGGATTTTTTTCAAAGGAAAATTAAGTCGGTGATGATCAGTGCCCCGCTGGACTATAATATTCCTGTCATGCAGATTGAAAGAAAAATTGATGAGGTAAGTGATATAATACAAGGCAGATTAAAAGATGAATTAGAAGAGTGTTTTGGAATTAATCTGAAGCGTCTGGATATAGGAACGATCGAGCTTGATAAAGAGCATCCTCATTATCAACAGCTTAAAAGAGCAACAGCTGATCAGCAAACGAAATTTACTGAGGCTAAAACAAATATTGAAATTGAAAATCTATCCGAAGTAACAAGAATCCAACGAAAAGACACGGAGCTGGGTGTAGAAGCGAAACATTTTGCTGTTCATCAGCTGAATCAGCATGCCGACGTCCTGAAAACAGCTGCTGCCAGCCTGGGAGGAATGAGCCATGTGGATTTAGGCCATGGAGATGGGTTAAATGCTGCAGGGCTTATGGTAGGAATGGGAGTCGGTGCTTCCATGAGAACGCAGCTTGGGGGGCTGATGGATAATATTACGAATACACCGCCCCCGATTACCCCGGAGCCCATGTTTCATATTGCCCGGAACGGACAGCAATTTGGACCCTACAATCTGGAATCTCTCAGACAGCTGGTACAATCCGGGCAGTTTTCAATGAATCACCACGTTTGGAAAGAAGGAATGTCAGGATGGGAATTAGCAGGGAATGTACCAGGAGTTGCCGGATTATTTAATGTCACACCACCACCAATAATTTAAAAACAATGAAATTTGATATTGTAAAAACCATGATTGCCATTGCTGTAAGCTGTCTTGTTGCTTATGGATGCTATACTTTTAATACCGGTGATCACAAAGAACTATTAACTGTCGGAAGTCTGATTTTTCTGATACCTACTTTAATTTTAACAATCGGTATCCAATTTAATCTACCCCGAACAAATTCACTGATTAAAACTGTTTCGGGTATGTTTTTCGGATTAGCTGTAGTGTGCAATCTTACATTTTCATTGGTAAGCTTTAAAGAACCGTCCTTATACATTATCGTATGTGGAGTCTTATTTTTGGTCTATCTCCTGATTGCCTACTCCATAAGTAGAGCGCATCAATAGCAGTTTTATTATTAAAAGTAAATCAACCTTATAGGTTTTCAAAACCTATAAGGCTTGAGAAAATAGAGAATAGGATTCAAAAAAAGATAAACTTTAGCTTTTCAACTCAAAAATCAGCCGTAAATTTGGGCTATAGTTTGATGTAATTATGGTAAATTTTGTTCTGATCGCGGTTTGCATTGTAGCAGGAATGATTTTCAAAGCAACAAAATCGATCCATCCCGATGCGCATAAAGGCATCAACACCTGGATTCTTTACCTGGCACTTCCTGCGGTTTCCTTTAAATATTTGCCTAAAGTTCACTGGACAACAGAAATGTTTTTTCCGATTGTCGCAACTTTCCTAATTGCTGTTTTTTGCTTCTTTTTCATGATGTTTTACGGCAAAAGTAAAGGCTATTCCAGAAGATCAAGAAGTACAATGGAATTGGTAAGTGGATACAGCAATACCTCATTCATTGGGTTTCCATTAATAGCAGCTTTTTATGGCGAAAGCCTTTTAAGTATCGCAATTATTTGTGATCAGACGATGTTTTTTGCGCTTTCAACTTTGGGAATTATTGCGGCTGTAAAAGGAGGAAGCAAATCAGGGAAAGTCAGTGCCTTATTTATTTTGAAAAGATTGGTCACTTTTCCGCCACTTGTTGGTTGTATTGCAGCTCTGGTTTTATCTCAATTTATTGATTTCACTTTAGCACAGCCATTTTTTGATAAACTGGCAGCCACCGTAAGTCCCTTAGCTTTGTTTTCGGTGGGATTACAATTAAAATTCAATGGTTGGAAAAAACTAATTCCTCAAATGTCAGTTTCAATGTTATATAAATTGATTTTGGCACCTGCGATTGTATTAGGATTAGCTTTATTATTAGGGATAAAAGGGGATGTAGCAAAGATTACGGTCTTTGAAGCGGCAATGCCAACCGTGGTAACTTCAAGTATCATTGCAGAACAATTTAGGCTCAATACCAAACTGACGAATTTAATTATTGGATTCAGTATTATTGTAGGGTTTCTGACGACGGCAATTTGGTATGAGATTATTGACTTAATATTTTAATTAGTTTATTAATTCAAAGTCATACAATATAATAGAGTCAATATTATCTTTCCACTGCTCAATATGTGAAGTATTACTTACAGACGGCATAATTGAAGTTGATTCATAGGAAGAGGCCCCTTTTAATCTTATTTTAGCTTTAAAAATCATTTTTTTTCCTGTTTTTTGAATTGTAAGCAAAATATTAACAGGAGTTGTCATCATTTGAGCTTCGGAAAATGTGAATTCGATACTGTTGTCTTTTATATCATCTTTCTTAAATTTTTGTAGCATATCAAGAAGATCCAATTTTTCTGTGATACTTTCTTCTTTGATGATTTTAAAACTGATGATTTTATTACCTTTGAATTCAGGGTTAAGAAGAATTTTTTCACCAATAGGAATTATAATTTCTCCCTTATTTAAAGAAACTTTTTCCTGAGCTTGGGTAATAATGATAAGAAATAAAAATAATAATGCAAGGATTTTTTTCATGGTTAGTTGTATTAAGTTGAAAAGTTGAATTGATATAACAACGATAAAAATAGAAAAAATTGCAGTTCTCTAAAGAAACATTTAATTTTACACTTTAAATATTTTCCCTTGCGATACGCCCAAATTGTTTTACCACTAAATTTAAAAGGTTCTTTCACGTATAAAGTTCCTGAGGAACTGATGTCTGTTATTCTGCTCGGAATGCGTGTTTTGGTTCCTTTTGGCGGAAAGAAAATTTATACGGGAATTGTTTTTGAACTTCATGACAACGAACCTGAAAATTTTGTGGCCAAAGAAGTCATAAGCCTTTTGGATGATGTTCCGATTTTACCGAAAGAACAGATCAATTTTTGGAATTGGCTTGCCGATTATTATTTGTGTGGGCTGGGAGAAATTTACCGTTTTGCATTTCCTTCTTCTTTGAAATTGGAAAGTGAAACATATTTAAAATTAAGAGCCAACGTAATGGTTGATTTTGAAAATCTGGATGTGAACGAAATGTATCTTATTCAGGCTTTGGAAGTCAGACAGCTGATTAATCTTTCAGATATTGAGGCTTTTATTCCGAAAAAAGAGATTATTAAAACCATCAATTCTTTGATTGATCTTCAATACATTGAGATTGATGAAAAGATAACGGAAAAATACAAAGCAAAAGAAGTAGCTTATGTAAAGATCAATCCATCGGTTTTAAGCAATCAAAACCTTACGGAGATCCTTTCAAAACTGAATAAAGCTCCGAAGCAAAAAGACCTTTTTCTTATTATTCTTGATAAACAGACTGAAGATCCTTCAGGCTTTATAAAGAAATCCGATTTGTTTGCAGATGGCAATTTTGGAAGTTCGCATTTTAAATCTTTAGTAGATAAGGATTTAGTGGAAGAATATTATATGCAGAAAGACAGGATTGAAAGTTATGATGGCGAAATTGAAGAAATCGAAGAACTTTCCGAACTTCAAAAAGTTGCAAAAGCTGAAGTTGATGAAGCATTTGAAGCCAAAGAAAATGTATTGCTTCATGGCGTTACTTCTTCTGGAAAGACGCATATTTATTTAGATAAAATTGAAGAATGCATCAACGAAGGAAAAAATGTATTATTCTTACTTCCTGAGATTTCTTTAACCAAGCAAATCACCCAAAGATTAGAAAAGAAGTATGGCCGACAAATCGGTTTTTATCACCAAAAGCTAACGGATTTTGAGCGGGTAGAAGTGTGGCGAAGAATCAAACAAAACGATATCCGAATTCTTATCGGAACACGAAATTCTTTGTTTTTACCGAATCAAAATTTGGGATTAATTATTGTGGATGAAGAACATGATTCTGCCTACAAACAGTTTACGCCTTATTTTAATGGGAAAGATTCAGCGTTGGTTCTAGCGAGTTTTTATGATGCAAGAGTAATCTTAGGATCAGCAACACCATCGGTGGAAAGCTACTATCGCGCAAGAAAAGGGAAGATGAAATATATTTTCCTTACAGAACGTTTCGGAAATGTAAACTTACCTGAATTTGAATTAATTAATTTTAAAGAGGCTCAGGATTCTAAAAAAGTATCAGGGAATTTTTCCTTACGATTAATTGAAGAACTTCAGAGAACATTAGACGATAAAAATCAGGCTATTATTCTTCACAACCGCCGTGGATATTCAAATGTGGTAGAATGTGAAAGTTGTGGCTACGTAAATTACTGTTCCAATTGCGATGTTGTGATGACATTTCATAAGGCCGCAAATGAAATGAAGTGTCATTATTGTGGTCAAAGAGCATCAAAACCTAAAGCCTGTCCAAAATGTAATTCTGAAAAACTGAATGAAAAAGGTGTCGGTGTAGAGCAGATCCATGAAGAGGTTTCTAAAATTTTCCCTGATAATGAAGTAGACCGAATGGATGTAGATTCTATGCGGAAAAAATTCGCCTACGAAAAATTATACGAAAAAATTGAAGATCGAGAAACTGATATTGTGGTAGGAACTCAGATGATTTCCAAAGGATTGGATTTTGATCATATAGAATTGGTAGGTATTCCGAAAGCAGATTCCTTATTATATGTTCAGGATTTCAGAGCGGAAGAAAGAGCCTATCAGTTGATTACGCAGGTTTCAGGAAGAGCGGGAAGAGTTTCAGGTAAAGGGAAGATTTTAATTCAGACCTATAATCCTGATCACTCTGTTTTTCAGCTGATCAAAATGAATAATACAGCGAAGATCTATAAATATTTCCTTACAGAACGTCAGAAATTTCACTATCCGCCTTTCACAAAACTCATTATGATCGAGATGAAACACAGGAGAGAAGATAAAGTAAACCGTGCTTCCCAGTTTTTAGGATCTATTCTAAGGAAATACCTTCCGGAAGACTGTGTGCTGGGTCCTGAAAGAGCACAGATTACAAGAATGAATAATCTCTATCAGTTTCAAATTATGCTGAAGCTTCCAAGAGGGAAAAACTATGAAAAGTTTAAGAGTATGGTTTTATTAAGTTTAAAAGAATTTGATGAAATTACTGCTTACCAAAGCATCAAAAAAGATGTTTTAGTGGACTTTTAACAATTTTTAACAAAATTTACAGTCTTTTATAAGCGTTAAAGGGTTGATTTCTAACAATAATTTCTACTTTTGGTCGTTGATTAAATGTTTGGTTCTTTTATTGATTGATTTTTAACGAATCTTTTTTATTTGAATCAAATAGAAAACAAAAACAAATTAGATGGTAAATTTCAGAAAATATGTTTCAAGTGTAGCAGTATTGGCTTCTGGTTTATTCCTCGCTCAATCTACTGTTTCTACGGTTCTTTATTCTCAGGCCTACGATAATCAAAAAAGCAACTTAAACTTGCCTTCTCCTATCGCTGCGGTAGTGGAGAAAACGGTATTGTCGGCTAAAGAATTGGTAGATATTAATGTAAACACAATGATGACAGATCCTGTGCTGAAAAACGCAACGTGGGGATTTGTAGTATATGATCCTAAAACGAAGAAGGTCATTTCTTCATACAATGAAAATACTCCTTTGGTTCCGGCTTCTACAACGAAATTATTAACTACAGAAACTGCATTGAATCTTTTAGGAGAGAATTATCGTTGGATGACGCAGTTGGAATACTCAGGAAGTGTGGATGAAAATGGGGTTTTAAACGGTAATCTCTATGTGGTAGGTAGTGGTGATCCTTCTTTAGGAACAAACAAAGCCGGAGCTTGGTCGTACAGAGATATTGTGGCAGACTTCATCAGTGGGATGTCTCGTGAGGGAATCAAAAAGGTAAATGGTGATATTATTATTCAGACAGCGCTTTTCAAGGGTAACATTTCGCGACTTCCGGAAAATGTTGTTTGGTTAGAGAACAATAATTATTATTTACCTGTTGGTACAACTCGTGAAATAAATCCTGCCAACGAAAAACTGATCGTTAAAAAAGGAAACACTTTCTCAGGAGAGAAAAAATTCTTCTATGTTTCTCCTTACAACAGCCAAATGGTTTTTGCAGATAAATATGAAGGTGACGGAATTTTAACTACAAAATTACCTGATGCACCTGCATTTTTAGCCAATACGTTGAGAGCAACCATGATAAAAAGCGGACTTGCTGTTACAGGAAAAGTAACGCCTAAAATGACAGATGCAACCCCTGAAAGCAGAAAGTTGGTTTCGTCTTATAAATCTCCAACGTTAGGTGATATTATTTACTATACGAACCAGCATAGTGATAATTCTTTAGCGGAGGCTTTATTGAAAACAGTAGGCTTCCAGAGTAAAGGAGATCAAACTTCAGAATCGGGAAGAATCGTGGTGACAAATCACCTAAAAGAAGATGGTTTTGATATGTTAGGATTGAATTATATCGATGGGAGCGGACTTTCAAGAAGTAATAATGTAACACCTATTTCTCAGGTTAAATATTTAACCTCTTTAATGGATGAAAAATACTATAAAACGTATTTAACTTCATTACCAATCGGTGGACAATCGGGAACGTTAAAAAGAATGTTTGTAGGAACAGGAAACGGACAAATTTTTGCAAAGACCGGAACTTTAAATAAAGTAAAAGCATTAGCAGGATATATGAAAACAAACTCAGGTAAGACTTTAGTGTTTTCATTGTTAGTTAATAATTATTCGGGATCGGTTGATATGGTGAAAAAAAGAATGGAAAAAATTCTTGAACCGGCCTTAGATCTTTAAGAAATATTTATTTCAATAATATAAGAACCTTTTAATCAATGATTAGAAGGTTTTTTTTATCTTTGATATTCTAATGTACTGAATATGAGAAAATTTTATCTGCTGGTTGTGGCTGTTTTAGCATTTCAACAATTATATAGTCAGACTCAGGATCAAAATATAGAAATGAAAGGGCTTATTGCAAAGGAAGCTAAATCTTTTGCCAAGAAAATGATAGCTTACAATATCAATCCTAACACCTTAAATTACGATTTGCAGTATCAGAGAATGGATGTTACTTTAAATCCATCGGTGTATAATATTTCGGGTTCGGTGACTTCTCATTTTAAGCCGACTCAAAGTATGAACAGTATCTATTTTGATCTGGCGAATACGCTAACGGTTTCTCAGGTACAATACCACGGAACAAATCTTATTTTTCAGCAACTTCCCACGAAAGAAGTGAAGATCGATTTTCCAGCTTCTCTTCCTGCCAATGTGTTGGATTCTCTAACCATACAATATGCGGGACCACCTGATACAGTTAACAGTGCTTTTGCAACAGGAACTCAAAATGGAAACTTTATACTTTCAACATTAAACGAACCGTATGGTGCCCAAGATTGGTTTCCTACCAAGCAAAGTATGAATGATAAAATCGACCGGTTTGATTTTAAAATTACAACACCCTCTCAATACAGCGTAGCAGCGAATGGAAAATTAATGTCTGAAACTTCTCTTCCGAATGGTCAGAAATTGACTTTCTGGAGGACAATGTATCCAACATCGGCTTACTTGATTGCTCTTGCGATTACGAATTTCGTGAAATTAAATGATACCATGGGAAATCCTCCTTTTCCATTTGTGAATTATTTATATCCTACTTCTGCCAGCAATCCATCCATTATGGCTGATATTGATTGGACGAAGCAGATCATGAATACTTTTGAAACGTACTTTGGGTTGTATCCTTTCCGAAATGAAAAGTATGGGCATATGGAGTTTCAATATGGAGGGACGTGTATGGAGCATCAGACGATGTCTTCTATGAGCGGTTGGAATAAACCGGTGATTGCTCATGAGCTGGCTCATCAATGGTTTGGAGATAAAGTAACCTGCGGTGCATGGAATGACATTTGGCTGAACGAAGGTTTTGCCACATTTGGTGAGCATTTAGCAAATGAGAAGCTGCTCATGACGACTCCTCAGTTTATGAATTATTTGCTTGGGCAGAAAGATTATATCACAAGCGCTCCGGGTGGAAGTACCTATGTTCCAGATTCAAAATTAGGGAATGTTGGAGACATTTTCAACGGTAGATTATCTTATGCGAAAGGTGGATATGTTGTAAGAATGATTAAATGGATTTTAGGAGATACGGTTTTTTATCAGGCGATTAAAGACTATCATGCAAGACCAAACTTAGCTTATAATTATGCAAAAACACAGGATCTAAGTGCTTCTTTATTGCAGTCTACAGGAAAAGATTTTACAGAATTTTTTAATGATTGGATTTATGGGGAAGGGTATCCAACTTATACGATAAAGTGGAAGCAGGTGGGTAATCAGGTAACCTTTAAAGCATCACAAACGCAAAGCAGCCCTGTGGTAAGCTTTTTTGAAATGCCTTTGCCTATAAAAGTGACAGGAACAGGCGGAGAAACAGCTTATTTTGCCTTAAATAATACCACAAACAATCAGTATTTTACACAATCTGTTTCGTTTCCTATAGCCAGTGTACAGTTTAATTATGAATATCAGTTGGTGGAAAAAAACTCTACGGTAGCTCAGGATAATACATTGTCTACAGAAGACTTGAGTGTTGACCAGTTTTCATTATATCCAAATCCTGCAAAGAATGAACTGTATATAAAAGGAATTGCTAAACCAACAGAATACACAATTCATTTTGTAGATGGTAAATTGGTTAGAAAGGATAAATATCAGCCTAATAAACCAATTAATATTTCAGAACTTATTCCGGGGACATACATTTTCACAATCAAAGAAAAAAATATTAAGTTTATTAAGCATTAAAATAATATTTTAAAAGCATAGGAAAAGCCTTCATTATTGAAGGCTTTTTTGATTAATACTATTTATCAGCTTACAAAAATAAGTGATGAATCGGTTTACATTAAAAAATCGGATAATAGAAATAATGTGAACGTTCTGCAGATAGCATTGCATAAAGTAATTCCATGGGGTAAAATATTTTAATTGTTAATGATTTTATTATTGAGTTCTCAGATTTGAAAACTGCTGTGTCTTTTAAGGGCTTTCTGTGCTCTTTTATTGGCGATCTTTACTTTATAGCTGAACCATTTTTCTTTAAAGATCTTTCTCATCGCATTATCAAAATGTCTAATGATTACCAGATTTTTAAAGCCTCTCCATTTCTCCAGCCAACTTGAAGGTAATGCTCTTATAGAAACAGAGTATCCTTCTGTTTCATATTGGATATAATGCCACCAACCCGACGGAATATAAAGCGTTTCTCCAGGTTGTATAATGGCTTCATACCCGTTGAGGTATTTTAAAGCAGGGTATTTTTTATAATTGGCTTCTTGAAGATTAATCAGGCTATGAAAATTGTAAGGCAGTTTATACATCAAATCTGATTGTTCCCACGGAAAAAGCCAGATCTTTTTGATTCCCTGAAATTGAGTAATAAAGACATGAGACATATCGATATCAATATGATTTCGGGTAATAGAACCTTTTCCTCCAAAGAACATAAACGGCAACCATTTTAAAATTTTCCCTTTGGTAATATCGTTATAATGAATATCCTCTTTCATTTCTGGTTTTATGCTTAAAAGATTAAATAGGAATAAACGATGTTCTGTAGCTTTCGAACTGATGAGGTCTAGATATTCTGAAAATGTTGTTTCACCAACAGGTTTGCTGGCCACTCTGTCGATAGATTCTAGCTCGCCTCCATAAACATTCACTTTTGTATTTCCGGCAATTTCTTTGAAAAATGTGTAATTCCATTTGGTAAAGGCAGGGCTGTCTGCATCTATAAAGTCTTCTAAAATAATAGGTTGGTTGGGTTTCATGAAATCGTTCAGAAAGTCTTCCGATGCTAAATTCTTGGTCTTTTTTACTGGAGATAATTTCATTCTGTAAAATTTATAGTTCAAATGTAATCATTATCCTACTAAATTAGTAGACTAATGATTGAAATTTAATAATCAATATCAAAATTTTACAATAAAGAATCATAAAAGCAAATACTTTAAAGCCTTTTTACTAAATTAGCGCATCAAAAAATTATCTAAAATGATCTCTGAAAAATATCTTCAAAATTTACAGAACGAACTTAAGAATATTGAGAACGACGGGCTTTTCAAAAAAGAAAGAATCATCACTTCTCAGCAAAGTGCAGAAATTGAAGCCAACGGTAAAAAACTGTTGAACTTCTGTGCCAACAACTATTTGGGATTATCAAACAATGCTGAGGTTATGAAAGCTTCTCAGGATATGATTGGGTCTCATGGTTACGGAATGTCTTCTGTACGTTTCATTTGTGGAACTCAGGATATTCACAAGCAGTTGGAAGAAAAAATTGCTGAATTCTTAGGTCTTGAAGATACTATTTTATATGCTGCTTGTTTCGATGCGAATGGAGGTGTTTTTGAACCTTTATTTACAGAAGAAGATGCTATTATTTCAGATGAATTAAACCACGCTTCGATCATTGACGGAGTTCGTCTTTGTAAAGCGGCAAGATACCGTTACAAAAACAATAATATGGCAGATTTGGAAGCTCAGTTAATTGCAGCTTCTGAAAAAAATCACCGTTTCAAAATTATTGTAACAGACGGAGTTTTCTCAATGGACGGAATTGTTGCAGACCTAAAAGGAGTTTGTGACCTGGCAGATAAATATGATGCGTTGGTAATGGTTGATGATTCTCACGCAACAGGTTTCATCGGGAAAACTGGTCGTGGAACGCACGAAGCCAACGAAGTAATGGGTAGAGTAGATATTATCACTTCTACACTAGGAAAAGCTTTGGGTGGTGCTTTAGGTGGATTTACTTCCGGTAAAAAAGAGATTATTGATATGTTGAGACAGCGTTCTCGTCCGTATTTATTCTCCAATTCATTGGCTCCGGGAATCGTGGGTGCAGCTTTGAAGGTATTGGAAATGATCTCAGACGACACTTCTCTTCGTGATCAGGTAATGGAAAATGCAGAATATTTCAGAGCGGAAATGAAAGCTAAAGGTTTTGATATTCCTGATGGTGATGCTGCGATTGTTCCTGTAATGTTATACGACGCTCCATTGGCTCAGAAAATGGCCGAAAAGTTAATGGATGAAGGAATTTATGTTATTGGTTTCTTCTATCCGGTTGTACCAAAAGGAAAAGCAAGAATCAGAGTTCAGCTTTCTGCAGCGCATACAAGAGCGCACTTGGATAAAGCAATTGTTGCTTTTGAAAAAGTAGGTAAGGAGCTTGGAGTAATTTCTTAATGATTAAAATACAAAAGCAGGTTATGAAAAAAATAATGCTGATTATTGGTTTTGTTTGTTTTCAAAACTTCTTTGCACAAAACATTATGGATCTCGATCTTAAAAATGTTGAACTGCAAGGCATGAGACCTGCTAAAATAAATAAAGAAATGAAAGACATCGGGATTACTCAGATCCCTTTTGTGACGGATAATCCCGATGTTATTTCTAGAATCGAGGAGAAGGAAGTTGGTTCTTCTGTCAAAAAACTATACGCCTACATTTATAATAATGGAGAAAGAGGGGATGGCGGAGTTATCATCATTGAATTTAAAACAAAAGACGATCTCGATGCTTATTTGTCCAAAATTTTTGAACAACCGAATTACAGAGTTTTAGTAAAAGATTTATTTTTTATCCGTGTTTGGAGTGATTACAGTTTGCATGTAGAAGGAAAAGAAACAAGCGAAGATCATTTAAATAAATTAGAAAAATATTATACCAAGTTAGGTGCAAAGAAAATACAGTTAAAGCCTAATGATGCCATTGTTACAGAGGTTACCGATTCTGTAGCTAAATAATATTTTAGGATGATTTTTCAATCAAGATATAGAATAGAATTTTCGAAACCAAAAGAAGAAATTTTAAATAAAATAGAGAATAATTTATATAAAAAGTTTTTTGATTGGGATAAATCTTTTAAAGGAAGAGTTACATCGGAAGGATTCAATTTGAAATATGTCAGTTTGAATTTATCGCCAAAGATTTCGGGGGATTTTAGAAAAGATGAACAAGGTAAAGAAAAGCTATTGCTTACAATAAGTTTTGGGTTTCTGAATCTATTAGCAGTTTTATTTGCCACACTTTTTACATTTTTTATAGCCTTCCTATTTACATTATTTGTTGAGAAGTATGCATGGATTTTTATTTTAATCTTTTATGCTATTTATATCCAATCAATTCGAATATATTGGATAAGCTCAAAAGATGAGGTTTTGGAATATTTAAGAAATTTAGATAAGTTATGTGAAGTTTCTTCACTAAATAATTAGAGATGAAAATACGGTTTTTGTTCTTTTTAGGATTTCTCGTTTTAGTTTCATGTACAACTAAAATGAATCAATACATAAAAGATCAGAATAAGGTAAATAAGAGACACGGAAAATGGAGAGAAGAATATTCTGCAGATGAAGGAACTCTTGTTGCTATAGGAAAATATAAACTAGGAGAGAAGGTTGGAACTTGGAAAACGTTTCTTAATCAAAAGATGTATCAGAAAGATAAAGTTAGAAAAGATATCACAAAGACCAAAAAATATTATTCCAATGGAAATATCATGGAAAGAGGACAGTCAAAATTAGATATTTCTAAAACTGAACGCCACTGGTATTACTTTGGAGAATGGAAATATTACGACAATCAAGGTAAGCCATTGTATATGAAAATATATGAACAGGGCAAAAAAGCGGATAGTATTTCCTATATAAAATAGAACGTTTAGAATGCTTTACACAATAATAAAAGCTTTACATATTATCTTCATGGTAAGTTATTTTGCGGGAATTTTTTATCTCGTAAGAATTTTTGTTTACTATAAAGATACCGATGAATTTGCCGAAGAAAAGAAGAAGATCCTAAGAGAGCAGTACACTTTTATGGCTCGAAGATTATGGAATATTATTGCCGTTCCTGCAGGCGTTATCATGACGGTATGCGGATTGGTGATGATCTTTTTAAATCCGGGATTGATGAAAATGTCTTGGTTTCATTTAAAACTAACCTTTCTGATCGGTTTGGCAATCTACCATTACTGGTGCTGGAAAAAAGTACTTCAACTAAAAGAATTAAACGGAAATACACTGGAAACAGCCAATATTAAACTGAGGCAAGCAAACGAAATTGCGACCTTTATTTTATTCCTGGTGGTATTCACAGTCATATTAAAATCAATGGCGATTGAATATTGGTGGCAATTAATTGCCGGATTTTTCGTTCTGGTATTTTTAATCATGATGACCGTTAAATTGGTAAATAAGAGCAAAAGAAAGAAATAATAGATAATGGTGAATGGTCAATTGTGAATTGTGAATTTTTCCAATACCTGATTCCTAAACTCTATTATCTAAACCCTAAATAAAACTATGATTGCAATTTTTAAGAAAGAACTTTGGAGTTACTTCGGGAATTGGAGCGCGTGGATCATCATTGCGGCTTTCAGTTTGATAGTGACTCTTTTTTTGTTTTTTTTCGATAACGATTCTAATATTTTCGAGATCGGAATGGCTTCCCTACAAAGTTATTTTGTATTGGTGCCGTGGCTGTTGATGTTTATCATTCCGGCATTGTCTATGAAAACTTTTGCGGAAGAGCAACAGACGGGAACATTAAACTGGTTGTTTTCTCAGCCTTTGAAAGTTTCAGATTTAGTTCTTGGAAAATTTCTTTCCGTTTGGGTTGTTGGTATCTTATGTTTGATTCCTTCATTGATCTATCTTTATACAGTCTATGTTTTAGGTGTTCCTGCAGGAAATATAGATTTAGGAATGACGTTCGGAAGTTATATTGGTTTAATTATTTTGATCGCTGCATTTTCAGGAGTTGGAATTTTAGCTTCTTCACTTTCTCAAAATCAAATCATGGCTTATTTGTTGGGCGTTTTCATGTGTTTCATCATGTATTTTGGGATCGAGCAATTGGCAAGTTATAAATTATTGGGCGGAGCAGATTTTATCTTACAGAATGTTGGTTTTTATCAGCACTTCTTAGGTTTCACAAGAGGTCTTATCGATTTCAAGGATGTCGCTTATTTTGTTTTTATCATTGGTGTTACGCTTGTTTTGTCTAATCATTTTATCAATAAAAAGAAGTAGAATTATGAAGAAGATACAGTTTAAATCTCCATTAGGAATTTTACTTTTTGTTATTTTACCATTGGTCATTATCCTTGCTGTTTCAGGGGTTAGATTAGATTTAACAAAAGAAAAAAGATATACGCTTTCTGACAATACCATCAAGGTATTGAAATCAGTAAAGAAACCATTGATTGTTGATGTATACTTGGAAGGTGATTTTCCTGCAAGTTTCAAACAGATTCAGAGCGAAACAAAATTTATGTTGGAAGAGTTTAGAAAAATCAACTCAAACATAGATTTTAAATTCATTGATCCTATTAAAACCAAAATGTCTCAGGATACGTTGATGGCAATGGGAATGCAGCCTTCTGTACTTCCGGACATCAAAGACGGAAAGGTTTCTCAGATCATGCTTTTCCCGTATGCGGTGATTAAGTATGATAAAAAGGGAGTTTCTATTCCGTTGGTGGTGCAGCAGGCGAATATCAATGCAGATGAGCAACTGACAAAATCTATTGAAAATCTTGAATATAATTTGGTTTCAAACATTAAAAATGTTTCAGCCAATAAAAGAAAAAAGATTGGAATTTTAGTAAATCATGACGAATTAAATCCGCGTGAATTTCATGGTTTTATGGAATTAGCTTCTGAAAGCTATGATGCAGGACCTGTGATTCCTAAAAATCAGGTGGAACTGACTGTTGCTGATGTTCCTTTGTTGAAACAAATGAGCGCTTTGGTAATTGCAAAACCTAGAAAAGCATTCACGGATGGCGAAAAAGTAATTCTTGACCAATACATCATGAATGGCGGAAAAACATTGTGGATGATCGATGCCGTAAACGCTGAAATGGATACGTTAATGAGATCTCAAAAAGTAATGCCTTTCCCTGTAGATATCAATATGACAGATTTCTTTTTCAATTATGGACTGAGAATCAATCCTTCGTTGGTAAAAGATTTGAAGAAGTTTGCTTTGCTGAAATTGGTAACAGGAGAAGTAAGCGGAAACCCGCAATACACAAGCCTTCCGTGGCCATATTATCCTCTTGGAATTGCGGAACACAATAATCCGATCACTAAAAATATCAATCCTGTAAAATTTGAATTCCCAACCTCAATTGATACGTTAGGAAGAAAAAATATTAAGACCAATATTCTTTTTGAATCAAGTGAAAGAACGCTTTTAAAGCAGGTTCCCAACTATGTTGATCTGAAAGAAATTGCAAGTGTAGACAGTCTCGGACAAAGAGAAAAACCAAGTACTCCGAAGATCTATGCTGTTGCTTTAGAAGGAAAATTCACTTCCGCTTATGGATCTAGAATTGAAAGAAAATCATATCCTGGTTTTAAAGCGCAGAGTCCTGAAAACAAAATGATCGTTATTGCAGACGGTGATATCGGAAGAAATAAAGTGATAAAAGGTGAGCCTTTACCTTTAGGCGTAGACCTGATGACAAATGAGCAATTTGGAAACGAACAGTTTTTAAGAAATGCTTTAGACTATCTTTTGGACGACAGTAATCTAATGGATTTAAGAAACAGAAACATCGAAGAAAGACTTCTGGATCGACAAAGAATTACCGAAGAAAAAGCCAATTGGCAGTGGCTGAATTTACTACTTCCTTTAGCAATTATAGGATTGCTGGGAGGATTGTTCTTCTGGTTGAGAAAGAAGAAGTTTGGATAGAATATAAATGAAAAAGAGAAGTGGTTAGCTTCTCTTTTTTTATTTTAATATATTTATAAATCCCAAAAAACATTACTTTTATCTTCTTCAACATGTTCATAGAAATTATTTTTAACAACTTCACTTATTATATTATTAATTTCTGGAGATAAGTCTAAAATTTGAGAAAATATTTCATCTTTTAATTTTAACTCTTTTGGATTATTCGAACTTGTTATTGCTGAAACTTCTGTAAAACCTCGCAACTCAAATCTTTTTATAACACTAGAATAGTTTTTAGAAAGTAAATCTTTTATATCATTAATTTTTTCCCATTCTACAATATTTTTGATTTCATTGTCTTCTTGCCAGCCTGTCATTAGTTTAGAGCGCCCAGTTTCAATCACATAATATAATAATAGAATTTCATCATCTTTCATTTTTTTATTTAATATTAGCTCAATGAATTTTGAATATAAACTTTCGTTAGTGATTTTTGGATTAACTATTAATAAATTATTTGACTCTGAATTAGAAACTTTATTTTTTTGCGTTTCAATTTCTCTGTTTTTAGTCTTAGAATCGTAAACTTGAACATTCGAAGAAGTAATCTTACTAGTGTCAATATTTTTAATTTGTTCTAAAAATCGTCTGATATGTTGATTAATTAAAACTGCATTTGTAGAAATTTCAAACTTTTTTGAAATTAACTGAATAAATGATAGAATTCTTTCCTCATCATTTATATAAAATCCAATTTCTCTTGGATCAAGTGCCCCACCTTGAAATTCTTTACTTGACAAATTAAAGTTAGGTGTAAAAATTGCGGCGTGTTCATTTTCAATAATCCATGCAGCTCCCATTTCGTTTAGGCAAGCAACACTTTTATAATATTCTTCAGAAAGTAGATATATTACAAATGGGCTATCTGTTATTTGAGCTTTTAGCCAATGGAAGATATTTTGGCTAATTGGAATACCATAACCTGTGTTACTTGTAAAAATTATTTCATTTTCTTTTATTCCTAAACTCCTTAATAAATCAACTAATAAATTGCCAAAATCTTTATTCTTTGATGAGTGCGAAATAAATATTTTCATTGATATAATCTTTTCAGTTGTAAATAATATTTGGATTCAATAATGAATCGTATTTATGGTAGCGTATATTTTTGCTATATGCTTTTTCCAAATATATAAAAAATACACATAATATCATACTAGAGAAAATACATTAGAATGATTTTAATAAAAAAAGAGAAACCCAAAAGTCTCTCTTTACTCATTAGTTATAAAACATGGTCTACCACGGGCTTATCCCAATTTCGTCTTCAATATCATTACTGTAAAACTGTCCTGTTGGTGCATTTTCATCAGTCAATGTATGTTTAACGATAAAAGAGGCGGCGCTTTCAACAGAACCCGGACCATTGTGATGATTGAAATCTGTTGCGGTATAACCAGGATCGATAACATTTACTTTAAAAGGAAGATCCTTTAATTCATACGCCAGAACAATGGTATAAGCATTCAAAGCAGACTTTGAAGGTCCATAAGCGGCAGCTTTTACAGAATAATATTTCCAAGTCGGATCGCTGTGTAGCGTTAGTGAACCCAATCCAGAAGTGATATTACTGATTCTCGGACTTTCCGATTTTTTAAGCAGTTCTAAAAAGGCCTGCGTCACGCTGATCACCCCAAAGAAGTTGGTATCAAACACGGTTTGAATATCTTTGATTGAAGTGTCTGCTGCCGTTTGAGGATTTACCCCTAGAATTCCTGCGTTGTTGATGAGAATATCCAGTTTATCCTGTTCTTTTTCTATCAAATTTTTAGCAACTAAAATAGAATCAGGATTGGTAACATCTATTTCGATGGCTTTGATATTTTGAAATCCTTTTTCGGTTAATTCTTTTACGATGGCTTCTCCTTTTTCAAGATCACGACTTCCTAAATAAACGAATAATCCTTTTTCTGAAAGTTGTTTTGCGGTTTCAAGGCCAATGCTTCTGTTGGCTCCTGTAATTAGTGCTGAATTCATTTTTTTTGTTTTTAATTGGTGATGTAAAAGTCGGCCAATTAAATAAGATAACATTTGCCAAATGACAAAAAGCGTTGATGAGTTTAGAAGTGATTAATTCAATAAAAATTAAATCACAAAAGTCACAAAAGATTTATGGAATTTAAGTGATTATTGTGAACAGTAAAATTAATTTTTAAACGCAAAGTTTTACTATAAATATAGATTACGTTTAGAGAGCAAAGAGGAGGCGACAAAGTCGCTGATGAAGGCAGCTTCTTAAGAATCAATTATATTGATTCAATTCTTTGCTTCCTAAAATATGCAGAATCAAAAATCAATCTTTGCGTTAAAAAAAGCATTCTAAGTACGGTCTTTATGACCAATATTCTTCCTAATCCTACTCAAAGAAGACTGCGTCATCCCCAAATAAGAAGCAATATAAGAAAGTGGAATACGGTTGACAACAGTAGGATAGATCTCCAAAAATTTAAGATAGCGAGTGGTTGCATCTTCCGAAACAAGCGGACTTCTTCGTTCTACTTTTTGTATCAAGGCTCTTGAAATAATTTTATGAACAATCACCTCCCAACCGACAATGGTTTGTAATAATTCCAGCCAGTCTTTTCTTGAAAAAACAATCATTTTGCAATCGGTTACGGCCTGAACATAAGCGCTTGAACAGATTTCATTATCGAAGCTTTCCAGATCTACGACCATATTATTTTCATCAATAAAGTATTTGGTAATTTCTTCGCCTTTATTGTTGTAATAGCAAACGCGCAAAATACCATCGATAATAAATCCGACTTGCTTTGCCACTTTTCCTGCTTCCGAAAAATACTCATCTTTTGAAAGATTGATCTCGGTGGCTTTGCTTGAAATAAAATCGATCTGTTGTTGATTAAGATTTCCAAACCTTAAAATAAAATCAAATAATTGTTTCATGAATGCAAGTTAGTTAAACTTCGTTTTCCGGCATTTGTCATTTGGCAAAAAGTGATGAGAAAGAATAATTTGTGTTTTTTAATTAAACGATTTACGAAACTCCAACGGTGACTGATTCGTCTTTTGTTTAAATAGTTTACTGAAAGACTGTGGATGCTCAAATCCTAATTCATACGCAATTTCACCCACAGATAAATTCGTTGTACTTAAGCGTTCTTTTGCGGTATTAATTAACTTGTTTTGAATATGCTGCTGCGTATTTTGTTGGGTATGAATACGCAATAACGTTCCCAGATAATTGGGAGAAATATTCATCTGTTCGGCAATGGTTTTTACAGACGGAATTCCGTTTTCAATAAGATTTCCATTCTCAAAATATTGCGCAAGAACCTGCTCAAATCTTTCCAGCAATTCATGACTTGATTTTTTTCGGGTAAAGAACTGACGCTCATAAAAGCGTTCGGCATAAATCAGAAATAGTTCTAATTGAGCAACAATGAGTTCTTGGGTGAATTTATCAATATTGGTTTGATATTCTTTTTCAATGTTTTTAAATAAATCAACAATAATTTTTTCTTCTTTATCTGAAAGAAAAAGGGCTTCATTAATTTGATAACTGAAAAATTCGTACGATTTTATTTTCTTGATCACAGAGGTTCCCCAAAGAAAATCGGGATGAATCAACAATAAATATCCGGTAGGTTCTACTTCAATATCCGATTTCATTTCCAAGCTTAAAAACTGAAGCGGAGAAATAAAACACAACACTCCGGAATCGAAATCATATTTCTGCTGACCGTAATTGAACTTAGCATTGACATTCCGTTTCAAGCCGATTGAATAAAAATTCTGGATCCATTTCAGTTCGTTATCATCCATAGGATAATTGACCTTACTGTAATCTATCAGGCTGACCAGCGGATGTTCAGGATTTGGAAGATTACAGAAAGCATGAAATTCCGAGATTGAATTAAAACGAAATGTCTGTTTCATAATGCTAAGGTATTTAATTATTTTGAAATTGATTTTGCTTGTTTTTAACCATTAAGATTTTATTAAGGTGCTAAGTTTAATTAAGAAAAATCAAATAGATTTTTAAATTCGAATACTTAAAGCTAGGTTAATCTAAATATTATAAACTTCTTAAATGAAATCTTAATGGTTTATGAATTTACTATGGAGATCCTTCGGCTCCGCTCAGGATGACAGCGCTAATACTAACCGTTATAATTAATACGTAAAGTTTTCACGGTGTCATCCTGAGCGGAGCCGAAGGATCTATAAAAAACTTTTTAGCAAATTAAATTACAGTCGACAAAGTCAAACTTTCCCACTTCTCAGCATCACCTTTGATTGTTGCAATTTTATTATCCAAAAACTCATGCGTTCCACTTCCCAATAAGAAATGTACAGGCGGATTTTGTTCTTCACTCATTGCGATCAAGGCTTCTGCTCCTTTTTCAGGATCGTTAGGCTGATTACCGTTTATTTCATCAAGATGAGCGTGTTGAGAATTTCTTGCTGCTTCATATTCTGGAATAGCATTTTCAGGTGTTTTTATAGAATTTTTGTCTAAGAAATCTGTTCTGAAATATCCAGGATAAACAACGGTTGCTTTCACTCCAAAATCTTTAATTTCCTCTGCTAATGATTCTGTAAGTCCGGCCACTGCAAATTTTGTAGCACAATAAATTCCCCAACCCGGAAAGTTTCCGGAATATCCTCCAATGGAAGAAATATTAAAAATGTGTCCTGATTTTTGTTGACGAAGATAAGGCATTGCATTTCTGATTATATTCAGCGTTCCGAATACATTAATGTCGAAATTACCTCTTGCTTCTTTGTCGGAAAGCTCTTCCAAAGTACCAATTAATCCGTAGCCAGCATTGTTGACGATTACATCAAGTTGCCCAAAATGATCAATACTTTTTGCGATGGCAGATTGCACATCTTCATTGTTGGCTAAATTAACTTCTAATGGTAAGAACTGTTCTGATATGTCTCCAATTTCTGAAATTAATGACTGAGCATTTCTTGTCGTAGCAACAACACGATAATTCTTTTCTAATAATTTTTTAATTAAGGCTAATCCCAAACCTTTTGAGGCTCCTGTAACGAACCATACTTTTTTTGTTTCCATTTTTTTATTTGTTTAAATGATGGTACAAAGGTGGAAATATGGGCAGTGGAAAAAGTAGCTCAATCAATGAATGATGTAACCGAATCGTGAATAGGGAATATCTATATAAAAATGGTTAAAGTATCGGGTCGTACTCTAATGAAACTATTGTATTATCTTTAGTCTCAAGATAAAAACCAACTTGGCGGATATGATCTGAAATGGCTATTTGGTTGTAAATAATACCATCTTTTATTTCAATTAATAGATCAATCACTTCTAGATTATGAAACCATTCTTCATTTATATGGCTTAATTTATAATCTGTTTTTGCATCCATATAAAAAACCATTAGATCTTTTTTTACATTAGCAATCCATTCAATATGGCTTATGATTTTTTTGATTTCTAATTCTCCAAAACTGTTTTCAGAATAAATTTCAATAAATCTTCTTTCAACATATTTATTGAGGACTACGATATTCTCTACATGCTCAGGAATTTCCGTTCTATAGATATCTTTACCTTTTACAATATTGAAATCTTGAGGAGAGAGAATTAATGAAAAATTCTTTTTCATTTTGGATTCACGTAAATCTCGATATGGTTCTTTATTGTAGAAAGATCTAGATTCTTTCTTTAGATTGATAAGAAGTTTTTCTAGTTTTTCTTTCTCTTTTTTTTCTGCAAACTTTATAGCGGGTTCCAATATTTCTAGAGCTTTTCTATTGAAACGAAGGAGTTGATAAGTTTTTGATAGAATATAAATTTCTTCCAAATTTTTTTCTTTTTCTTCTAATTCATAAATAACATCAAAGAGCTTTTCAATACTTTCTTCTGAATAGTGTGATTTTTTAAATTCTGCGGAGATTGAGTTAAAATATTTAATTAAATTTTGCATACATAAAATAATTTTTAAATTTAACAAAAACAAAAAAGAGAAACCCGAAAGCCTCTCTTTAATTATAATAACCCTTAAGTATTAGGGCTTTATTTTCACAATTTTATTCTCTCGTATAATCACAATCTCACTGTTGCTTTTTCTTTTAAAGTCGAGCATTTTTTCATAGGCTTGTTCAAGACCTTTTAAAATTTTATTTCTTCTCTCGTCCTTAGCTTCTTTTGTCATCATAATTTTTTAGTTCATTAAATTTTTCATCGTGATAAATAATAATCTCTTCGTTGATATTTTTTTCTGCGATCAGAATATGATTTCCTTCTGAATTATCAAAAATCAAAATCTGATCCACAATTGAAAGATAAATATTAAAAAGATTTATAATTCCATTATGGTATCTTCTTTCTATTACATCTGTAGGAATATTATGACCTCCTTCCTGAACTATAGTTCTTACACGTTCTTTTGCCAATTCCGGATTTTTTAACCAGAAAAACAAGAGAGTAGTGTTATATCCTTTTTCTTTAGCCTTTAAAATTTTGTGCTTATAAGATTTTGTAGCTAAAGTGGTTTCAAAAGCAAAATTTTCATTGCTCTTAAACAACTCATCAATTCTTGCTAGCATGATTCTTCCTGCTTCAAAAGAAACCTTTTCAGGCTGAAAAGGAGATAAACCCTTTGCAATTTCATCAGCATTTACAAATTCTTTACAATTTAATATTTCAGGTAAGATCGTAAAAGAGGCTGTAGTTTTACCAGCTCCATTGCAACCAGAAATTATGTAAAGATTTTTTTCTTCCATCGTTACAAATTTAAGTTATTTTTCTTTTCAATTAAAATAATAAAGAGAAACCCGAAAGTCTCTCTTCATCTATTTAGTTTTCTAAAGCAGGAATCAAATGTTCCCATTTTAGTTGTTTGGCAAAATCTAGCGCTGTTTTTCCGTTGTTGGATTGTTGGTTTCTATCAGCTCCGGCTTCGAGCATAACTTCTACAGAGCTTAAATTTCCGGCAATGGTTTCTTTATGAAGAAGTGTCAATCCATTATCATCAACATTCGTTAATTCATTAGGATATTCTTGTAAAAATTTCACGAAATCTTCCTTCATATTCCTGCTCATGGGATGTTCCACAAGATTTTCGGGTTTTTCTTTTTGTTCATGAACCACCTCAACATCATTAAAATCTCCGAAATCAAGTTGCCATGCATCATCATGCTCCTGTCTTTCTGCTTCTTCCATATCAGCACGCATTTTCTGTATGGTAAAGCCACCGTAAGCTTTAGGTATAGGTTCCTCAGTAGAGAAGAAAAGTTTAGAAAGTCCTTTAGGTTTTTTCACTGCTGGAGTAATGGCAAAAAGCCAGTCGCTGATCTCATTTACAGGGATCTCAAAATAATCTCCGGGTTGTATGTTGGTGATATCATTAGGCTCATTCATCAAATACCCTTTTACATGATCTCCATCAAAGTCAATATCGTTGATCCACATATGTTCTACAATATCTTTCCCTGTTTCCGGATCTTCCTGTGAGAAAGTAGCTTTTACACAAGCCAAATTAAGCCCCGGAACAATTCTTCTGTATTCCCAAGATTGCTCTCTCCAGAAATATTTAAAAGTTTCCCGCGCTTTTTTATAAGCTTCGATCATTTTGGGGTCGGTTCCGTCTGTAAAAATAAACGAATTATTTTCCATTATATTTAAAATTTTTGTGATTTGAATTTGAAAAAAGCAGTGAAAAAGAATTATGAATTAAGCTTGAAAGCATTATGGATATTCACAAAACTGATATTTTTACTGTTCAACTAAAATACGAAAAATTTTAAATGATGGTTTGGTTTTATAGTTAAATTTTAATTAAACTCATTATTGAGGTTTAAGATTGGAATTATTAATTTCAGGAAAAGTTATAACTATTGCATTTTCATCATTTACTGAAAAGGTAATTTCGTCTGTTGGGATTTCAAAATTTAAAATTCTATATTCAGTGATATGACCTTTCTTTTTCTCGAATATTCGAATGGGATAACTTTTTACTTGCTTAAATAATTCTTCTATAATCAAATTTGGATCTTTACAGAAATGTGAACTTAGATTTGTACCTGATTTTTTAATGAAAATATTTGATGTTGAATCAAATGAGATAGTTTTGAACCCTCCAAGTTCATTAAATTTTAAAGTTCCACTTAGGAATAGAGTGGAAGGAACATAGATTTTGTCAATTTCAAAATTTTTAATATTTACTTCCCCCGAATACACCAACGGCTTTATACAGTCGGCTTGAGAAAATAAAAATTGATATAAGCAGAAGCAAATTAAGGTTAATGAAATTCTCATTTAGTTAAATTTAAACATCCTTTATAAAATCCTCATATTCATAATAGAACCTTTCAAAACCATCCATTTTCTCCACAAAAAATTCGAAAATTTCCTGCCAGGTGTTTTTATTGAAAACTGAAACGTTATGTTTTTCAACCCAGATTCTAGCAATTACTTTTCCGTTGTCTAATGTAAAATATTCTTCCTTTTGGAAATCTCCAATAAAATCTTTCAGAATATCCTCCAACGACCAAATTTTGTTATAATAGGCATTTCGGAAATCTTCATCTTTCATTTCTATATCTAAAGAAACTTCTGCTTTTCTGGTTTCTGCATTAAATTTGAATGAAAAATCCTTAACCTTTGTATTATACAACAGCCATTTTCTGGGAAATGATTTCCCAAAAGCGGTCCAAAAGTCTTTTTTTATTTGCTGTGCCTCTTGTTTACTGAACATGGAGCAAAAATAGGGATTTTGGATGGAAGTTGGAAGTCTGATGATGGAAGTAAATAATGCACTTTAGTGCCTTCCAGTAGCCATCTTCCAACTTCGGGACTTACTATTACACATCTCAAACTATTTTCTTATTTTTGCTGTAATGCTATCAAAAAAATCTCAATATGCTTTTAAGGCACTATCATATCTTGTAGAAAAAAGAAATGATGGGCCTGTTCTTATTTCCGAAATTGCGGAACGAAAAAAAATTCCATTAAAATTTCTGGAAAATATCTTGCTTGAATTAAAAAAAGCCGATGTCCTTGATAGTAAAAAAGGAAAAGGAGGAGGTTATTTTTTAAGAGAACATCCTGAAAATGTAAAGCTTGCGAAGATTATTCGTTTAGTAAATGGTCCAATTGCATTGCTGCCCTGTGTAAGTTTAAATTTTTACGAAAAATGTGAAGATTGCAACGAAGATCACTGCAGTTTACATGATGTTTTGATTGAAGTTCGAGATGCATCACTTAAAATTTTAGAAGAAAAAACTCTACTGGATTTGATCGATTGATCGAATCCATTTTTTTTGAATAATTAGTCTACTTATTTGGTAGGATAATTATTTTATTAGATATTTGCATGACTTCAAATGAATAAATATGATTTCAACAGAAGATGCAGATACACTAAAACAGCTTTCAGTAGAGGATGGATTGAAATTTATTTCAGAAAAATTCTCAGATGGAGTTGTTTTCTCAACATCGCTTGGTCAGGAAGATCAGGTCATCACAAATATAATTTTTACCCAAAAATTACCCATTAAAGTTTTTACACTAGATACCGGAAGACTTTTCTACGAGCATTACGATTTGCTTTCAAAAAATAATTCAAGATATAACATCAAAACGGAAGTTTACTTTCCTGAATCTTCTGATGTGGAGAAATATGTGAATGAAAAAGGAATCAACGCTTTTTATCATTCCGTTGAAAACAGAAAAGAATGTTGTTTTATTAGAAAAGTAAAACCTTTGAATCGAGCATTAGAAGGTGCGAAAGTCTGGATTACAGGTCTTCGTTCAGAACAATCTGAAAATCGTGAAAACATGCCAATCATCGAGTGGGATGAAGACCGAAAATTATACAAATACAATCCGTTGATTCACTGGTCGTATCAGGATGTTTTAGATTATTTAGATCAACATAAAGTTCAGGAATTGTCTTTACATAAAAAAGGGTTCATCAGTGTTGGATGTCTGCCTTGCACAAGAGCAATCGAAGAAGGAGAAAATCCGCGTGCCGGACGATGGTGGTGGGAAAGTTCACATAAAGAATGCGGTTTGCATACGCATTAATTCAAATTTTAAGTAGTAAAAATGAGTAAACATACATTAGATTATCTGGAACAGCTGGAAGCCGAAAGTATTTATATTATGCGGGAGATTGCGGCGCAGTTTGAGAAACCGGCTTTACTTTTCAGTGGTGGAAAAGATTCTATTACATTGGTTCATTTGGCTAAAAAAGCTTTTGCTCCAATGAAGATTCCGTTTCCGTTGGTTCATATTGATACGGGACATAATTTTTCTGAGGCATTACAATTCAGAGATTATTTAGCAGAAAATATTGGGGCAGAATTAATTGTAAGAAAGGTTGAAGATACCATTAAAGCAAAGAATTTAACCGAGCCTAAAGGAAAATTTGCTTCCAGAAATTGGTTGCAAACCCATACTTTGTTAGAGACGATTGAAGAATTTCAGTTTGATGCCTGCATTGGCGGAGCAAGAAGAGACGAAGAAAAAGCCAGAGCAAAAGAACGTTTCTTCTCTGTTCGTGATGAGTTTGGACAATGGGATCCAAAATTACAGCGTCCCGAATTATGGAATATCTATAACGGAAGAATCAACAAAGGCGAAAATGTAAGAGTTTTCCCGATTTCCAATTGGACGGAACTAGATGTTTGGAATTACATTAAAAAAGAAAATATTCAGTTGCCATCGATTTATTTTGCTCATAATAGAGATGTTATTGAATTTGACGGACAGTTAATTGCTGTTTCTGATTTCATTCAAATTGATGAAAATGATACCATCATTAATAAAAGAATCCGTTACAGAACCGTTGGTGATATGACATGTACCGCAGCAGTTGAAAGTTCTGCCGAAACGTTGGATGAAGTGGTTAAAGAAATTACCGCTTCCCGAATTTCCGAACGTGGCGAAACCAGAATTGATGATAAAGTGACGGAAGCTGCAATGGAAGACCGTAAGAAAGGAGGATACTTTTAATAAGTAATGGGCAATGAGTAATAAGTAATGCCAAACAAGTCGGTATAATTTTACTCAAAGCTTACAATAATGATTATAAATATAAAAGGAATGAGCGATTTAAAAAAATTACTCATTACCAATTACTCATTACTAATATAACAAATGTGGACATATTAAGATTCATCACTGCGGGAAGTGTAGACGACGGAAAAAGTACGTTGATCGGAAGACTTTTGTACGACAGTAAAAATATATTGATCGACCAACTGGAAGCGTTGGAAAAACAATCAAAGAATAAAAACGAAGACGGAATTGATCTTGCAATTCTTACAGACGGTTTAAGAGCGGAAAGAGAGCAGGGAATTACGATTGATATTGCTTACCGATATTTTTCGACTCCGAAAAGGAAATTCATTATTGCAGATGCTCCGGGACATATTCAGTATACCAGAAATATGATTACGGGAGCCTCAAACTCACAATTGATCGTGATTTTGATTGATGCAAGACAAGGTGTGATTGAACAAACCAGAAGACACTCAATCATTGCTTCATTATTAAAGATGAAAAATGTGGTGGTTGCCATCAATAAAATGGATTTGGTGGAGTATTCTGAAGAGGTTTATAATGATATCAAAGCACAATATCAGCTGGTTGCTCAAAAATTAGGATTACCTAATGTAAATTATTTCCCGATCTCAGCTTTTAACGGAGACAATATTGTTGAAAAATCGGATAGGACAAGTTGGTATAGCGGACCAACCCTTCTTGATTTCCTTGAAAATGTTGAAATCAACCAAGACAATGAAGTTCAAAAACCGAGATTTCAGGTACAATATGTGATTCGTCCACAGACTGAAGAGTTGCATGATTACAGAGGGTATGCAGGTGAAGTGATTTCAGGAGTGTATAAAAAAGGAGATTCAATTACTGTTCTTCCTCAAAATATTCAGACTAAAATTTCAAAAATTGAAACAGGCGGAAAAGAAGTGGAATCTGTTTTCACCAATCAGCCTGCTGTTTTGCATGTTGAAGATCATATCGACATCAGCCGAGGAGATTTTTTAGTGAAAACTGACGATCTTCCGAAAGTTGAAAATGAAATTGAAGCCGTTGTCTGCTGGCTGGATAAAAAAGAGCTGAACGAAGGAAATAAGTATTTCATTCAACATAAAAGCAAAGTTTTAAAAGCAATCATCAAAGAAATTGAATATAAAATTGATGTTAATACGCTTGAAAAAATACCCGTTCATGAAAGTATTAAACTTAATGAAGTGGTAAAAGTTCGTTTGAAAACAGCTTCCCCTTTAGTTTTTGATAGTTTTGAAGAAAGTCGTAATACCGGAAATGCTGTTTTGATCGACGAAACAAGTAATTCAACCGTTGGAGCAGTAATGATTTTATAATATGGTAATCTCAAGGAAAATTCAAATACGATTAAATGTATTATTGGTGACTGCTGTAATAGTAGCTATTGCCGTATTCTCGATGTATGAAATCGGATACCTTGATGAGCTTTTAACCATTTTAGAAAAAGATAATCATATTTTTTACTGGATGCTTTTGGTGGGTGTTCTGGCAGAAATTGTCGCAGGATCAATGGGAATGGGGTATGGCGTGATTTGTACAACAACACTTTTATTCCTGAATATTCCACCACATATTGTGAGTGCAAGTATTCATTCGGCAGAAAGTTTTACAACGGCTGCGGGAAGTGTAAGTCATTTTAAATTGAAGAATATAAGTGTAAGCTTGGTTAAAAAGTTAGCCATCCCAGCTATCATTGGAGCTGTTATCGGAGCTTTAAGTCTTACGTATGTTGGTGAATATTATTCAAAAATTACCAAAACCATTATCGCTTTCTATACCTTATATCTTGGAATTCAGATTTTATCGAATGCTTTTAAACCTAAACAGAATAAAGCATTAAAAAGAAAAACGAACTTAACAAGATTAGGATTAATAGGAGGTTTTATAGATTCATTTGCCGGTGGAGGATGGGGACCTCTGGTTACCGGAACTTTAATTAAAAATGCTTTTACACCAAGATTTGCAGTAGGAAGTTCAACGGTGGCTAAATTTATTTTAACCATAACCGCTGCAGTCACATTCTTTTTTACATTAGGAATACAACACTGGAATATTATTCTCGGCCTTTTAATTGGCGGAATTATCACTGCCCCATTTTCAGCAATGCTTACTGCAAAATTACCTGTAAAGAAAATGTTTGTAGTAATAGGAACGTTGGTAATTGTGATGAGTTCTATTACGATTTATAAATCTGTTTTCAGTTAAAAAAAATCTGCTTATTGTGGAAAAATAAAATAGGTGAAAATGTATTTTGGTTTTGAAAAAACTTTACATTTATACGATAAAAAATAGAACATGAATTTACACGTTGTTGCTCTTTTTAAGTTTAATGAAAATTACTTGATGGATGCGGTTGAATTGTTTCAAAACCTGGTAAAAGAAACAAGAAAAGAAGAAGGCTGTCTGCAGTATGACCTTATTGAAGACAAAGATAATAAAGGAACTTTTCTAATGATTGAATTATGGGAAAGTGAAGAACATCATAACCTTCATAACGGCCAGGATCATCTTTTAAATTTCAGGCAGGATGCTTCAAAAATGATTGAAAGCTCTACTCAGGTTTATAAAGGATTTAAGATATATTAAACGTTTTCTGATTCCTCAAAATAATTATAAAAGGCTGCTTACAAATTGTAGGCAACCTTTTATTAGAAAAAATAGAAAGTATTAAAATTTAGATCTTGATAAGGAATTGTAAGCTTGTTTTCAAATTACAATTCGCGTGTCAATTATTTTATAATTAATTTTTTAGTTTCAGAACTTCCTCCAAACGTTATCTTCACAAGATAATTTCCTGAAGTAAGGTGAGAAAGATTCAGATCTTGTTTGTAAAAACCTGTCTGATTTGCAAGTTCTGCCGAGTACACTTTTTTACCGGTAAGGTCGTATACTTCTACATTCCCTTTATTGTTTGCTTTTTCTTTAACATCAAATAAAACAGTGACATTTTTATCAGCCGTTGTTGGGTTCGGATAAATACCGAATGAAGCTTTTTTATTCGCCAAATCCGTAACGCCTAAAGTTGCGCTAATGTTTTTATATTTAAAATACATATTACCTGTAGAAGTACCATCATTAGATGTAAAATACAATCTGTAATAATCAGATCCTTGTTTTATGTAATATACTACATCTGCATAAACTCCTGAAGTAGGCTTCCAAGAATGCCCGATTTTAGTGATATTATTTGAAAAAGTATTGGCTGCAGGAATTGTAGATGAAGTTGTTGACTGAGTTTCCGGCTGTACTTTGGCTACGGTAATGTTTGTGTTTTGGATGACCCCAGACATTCTGTACTTCATTGTTTGTGGGTTCCCCTGTTGGTCTACGTATGGATAATCTGCCCAGTATCTTGTGAACATAAAGTCCCAATTGGTTTTTGATGGCTCTAAGTTAGGAACTTTATCTCCTGTAGTGAAAGAGAAGTAGTTGAAAAAAGAATCATCTGTACCGTTAGCTATTGTTTTTGTAAGGGTAGCATCCCAAGAAGATGTTCCTGCATTCCATTTAGCATATTTGAAGGTGTATCCTCCGAAATAATCATCAATCATAAATTTATAGTAAACACCTGATGCATATTTCAAAATAAAAATTACTTTACCTTCTACGTGGTGATTAGCTCCATTATAATCTCCCCAACCATACATTGCAGTTCCTTGCTCAAATGCTCCTTCCTGAATATTTGCTGTGTTATCATGGTTATATAAAGGAGCTCCGTATGTTGATACATTATTTGTTGTAATTGTATTCCAATCTGTAGGATTCGCAGAAGCTTGATATACCTCTACATTCTGAGCATCATTGATTCTTGTCCCAAAATTCATACTTGAATTTCTGTAAAACCCGATATCCCAAGTATTGGCAGGCTGAGACACCATATTATTAGCACTAAGGTCAAAAAATACACGATTTTGATATCCACTTCCCATAGACATATTCACCGTTGTATATCCGTTAGCATCTGTTTGGGCCAACACAGTCTGTTGAACTGAAAAAGCAAGTATTGAAGCTAAAAGTAATTTTGTTTTCATGTTGTTTCCTTATTTAGAATGATTCCACAAAAGTATATATTTATTTTTAACTATTCTAAATAAAAACATGATATTTATCTTGTTTATTATTTATTAAACTTATAAAATTCATAGTTAATGGGCTTTTAAAGCAATTTTAATTTTTGTTCATAAAAAAAGCTGACCTATGAATTTCATAAGTCAGCCTTTTCTAAAATGTAAGCTCGTCTAATAAATCTTACTTTTTAATGAATTTTGATTTCACTACCGACTCTTCAGCAGTTTCAATAATGATATAGTAAACGCCTGTTTGAAGAGCGCTGATGTCGAATATTTGTCCTTTTAATTTACCTTCAGCTACTTTTTGTCCTCCTGTAGCGTAAACTTGAATGTTTTTAGGATCTTTCTTAGCAACAAACTGTAATTCTGTATTCTCAGCATTTACAGCAAATTTTATTTCTTCTTTAGATTTTGCAGCATCAGAAACAGCTAAAGTTGAAGATGTATTGTATACTACATTATCAATTTGTAATGCTGTGTGAGCTACAGTTGGAGTAAATTTAAAAACTAAGTATGTTGTTCCGGTAGATGCAGGAATAGGAACATTGATATTCTGAATTGTTCCAGGTCCCACTATTGTAACTGGGCTGCCTACTGCAACGAATGTTGACATATCTGTTGGGTTTGATGCTACTCCAATCTGAATTGTTCCTGAACTTGTGTAAGGTTCTGCTGCTGTAGCTGTAAATGACAAAGCTTTATCACCAGCTGGAGTTACAATCTGAGGTGTAATTAAATACGATGGTTGATTAGTATTATTTCCTGAATATGCTTGAACAGCCTTATTAGCATCAGTAGTAACAATCATTAATGGAGCAGGAGGGAAAGGTAGTGGATTAGTTGCTAATTTTATTGACCATCCATTTTGAGGGAAAGTTACGCTTCCCGATACAAATCCATCAAAGTTTTCATTAATCGTAGCTACTTGTGCATTAGCAGTCATAGCCGTAAGCATTAAAGTTCCAAAAAGTAGTCTTAATTTCATAATATTATTTTTATTTAGAATTATTCCACAAAAGTAGTAAATTATTTTTAACTGTTCTAAATAAAGCATTATATTTGTCGAAAATTTTGAGACTATGAAGAAGAAAGCACTTTCTATACTATCGCTGTCCACTGTTCTTTGGATGAATGCACAGGAAAGAGATTCTCTTAAGCAGAAAAAAATAGAAGAAGTTGTCGTTACGGGACAATATACTCAACAATCTATCAATAAATCTATTTATAAAGTCGAAGTTATTAATGCAGAACAGATTAAGAATATGGCAGCTACAAATGTAGCAGATGTTCTTAACCAGAGTTTGAATGTTTTAATCGTACCGGATCGTAATTCAGGAAACTCTACAGCAAATCTTATGGGACTTGGTGGTGAATACACAAAAATTCTAATAGATAATATTCCTGTAGTAGGAGATATTGGGCTTGGAAATAATATTGACCTTACAAAACTTAATATTAATAATGTAGAACGTATTGAGATTGTAAGAGGTTCAATGGGGGTAGATTATGGAAGTAATGCAGTTGCAGGGGTAATTAATATTATTACAAAAAAGAATAGTCAGAAAAAACTAACACTCAATGCTTCATTACAAGAAGAAACGGTAGGAAAAGAATATAATTGGTATAAAAAAGGCCAGGGAAGACACGTTCAAAATTTGAATATAGGATATAATATTAATGAAAATTGGTATGTTGGAGCTAATATTAACCATAATGATTTTCAAGGCTTTCAAGGTACCCAGGAAGGTTATAAATATTTTGAAAAAGATAAGAAAAGAGGTTATTTATGGCAGCCTAAAGACGTAACAAATGTTGATGCAGTCTTACGTTATAATAAAAATCAAACTTCAATTTTTTATAAGTTCGGGTTTTTAAATGAAAAACTTAATTATTATAATCCTGGAGTTGAAGATTATTTCTATAGTGTTAAAGATATTACTTTATCAAGTGTAGATAGAGATTATCTTACAACAAGATATTTGAATCAGCTTAATGTACAAACAAAACTTGGAGCTGTAAACTATACGGGCGATTTTTCTTATCAAACACAAGATAGAAAGTATAGAGATTTCAAATATGATATTCCTAACAGAAAAGTAATAGGAGATAAATCTGAATATCAGTCTTACAATAAAGCAGATGTATTTTATTCAAGAGGCGTGTTCAGTAATTTCTTAGATAGTAAAAAGATTGATTTTCAAATTGGATATGAATTAGATCATACCTCTGGTTTTGCCGGAAATATTGCCGGAAATTTTGAAGGTACTGATAATGTTAAAAGAAAAATATTCAATTATGCGAATTTTATGTCTGTTGAATGGAATACAACAGATTGGTTATCCATCCGTCCCGGATATCGCTTGGCTTTAAGTGATAAATTTGATGCTCAACATAATTATTCATTAACAGCGAGAGCAAAAGTTACTGAAAATGATAATTTAAGATTAGTTGTTGGTAGTGCAAACAGATTTCCAAATTTTGATGAATTGTATACTTATCAGGTGGATAGTAATCATGATATTCGAGGAAATGTAGATCTGAAGCCTGAACAAGGAATGACAGTGTCTTTAAATGGTGAAAAAAAGATATATACAGTTTCTGGTTGGAACTTAAATTTAGGAACAAGTGCAACTTATCTTAAAGTTAAAGATAGGATTGAGTTGGCAACAATTAGTCAGCAACCCCTGAAATATAAGTATATCAATATTAATAATTATAGTTCTTACATCTTTGAGGCAAATTTTAGAGCACAGAAAAACCAATTTAGTTTAGCAGCAAATGCTACGTATTATGGGATTTCGAAAGAACTAAAAGCTGGAGCACTTACTTCTCCTGATGATTACTTTTATACATTCGAAGCTAATGCAGCTGTAAATTATACAGTTCCTAAAATAAATACGACTCTTTCATTATTTTATAAATATACAGGGAAGACTCAAATGTTTGTATTGGCAACGCCAGATTTGGCTACTTCATATTATGATGTGGGAGAACGAGGAGATTTCCATATGATGAACTTTATCATTACCCAACCTTTCTATAATAATCATTTTGATGTAAGTCTGGGTGTGAAAAACATTTTCGATGTGTCTTCTGTGAGAGATACTACCGTTAGTGGAAATGCACATGAAACTGCAGATCCTAATTCTAATCTTTTTTATGGAAGAAGTTATTTCGCCAGATTAAGCTATAATTTTTAAAAAATTAAAAATGAAAAAAATTCTCTTTTATCTTGTAATAGGAATATCGTTTATATCTCAATCATGTATTAACGACAATGATGATCCTGTGCCATTTACAGCTTCTGAAGGTACTGTGGTTGATGCTGATGTAAAAGGGCCTACCCAGCCAGATCAAGTATGGATTGACTTAAGTGATGTTGATCAGACAGGCCAACCCAAACAAACACTTACAAAAAGAACTGATTGGGACTTAGCCTTTTATTCTGGAAATGAATTTAAAGTGGTTTTAAATTCGTCTATTATGATGGCAGCAGGGAAAATTTCCAATGTTACTGATATTAATGCTGTAACTTCTGCAAACGTAGCGTCATTACAAAGTTTAGTACAGGTAGCAAACTTCAATCCTAATAATACGATATATGTTGATGATGTAAACGGAAATTATCCAAGTGGATATACAGCAATAGGAGAAGTAAAAGCAAATGATTCTGAAAACGCTATCTATTTGTTAAATATGGGGAAAGATATATTTACAGGAAATGTTGCGGTAGGATCGGTAGCAACAGGAGGTGATAGCAGAGGATGGATGAAAGTTCAGGTAATAAGACAAGGTGATGCTTACAAAGTAAAATATGGAGAACTGAATGCAACTGGAACTAATATTAAAGAAGTTGTAATAAATAAGAATACAGCTTACAACTATACTTTCTTAAGTTTAAAATCGGGTAATAAAGTATCTATTCAACCAGAGAAAAATAAATGGGATATTTGTTTTACTGTATTTACAAATACAATTGAAGGTGCAGGAAGCTACATATATGCAGATTTTGTTACTACAAATAATTTGGGAAGCGTAAGTGCTTACGAAGTGAAAACATCAACAGGTTCAGCCGTAGACGCTTTCAATAAATTTAAGTCAGTAGATGTTGATCAATCTAAATTTACTCATAATGATCAACGAGTAATTGGTTCAAATTGGAGAGAGGTAGGTCCATCAGGATACCAAGTGAAAGGTGATGTATTTTATGTTATCAAAGACTCAGCTGGAGATTATTATAAGTTGAAATTTACAAGATTAACTAATAATGAAGGAGTAAGAGGTTATCCTAAATTCCAATACTCACGTCTATAAAAAATAAATCAAATAATAGTATATCATGAAAAAATTCATTCTTGCGGCTTCCATGCTTGTTGCAGTATATTCTTGCAAAAAAGAGGAAGGTGCTAAAAAAGAAAATACAACAGAAGCAAGTTCAGAAGCTCCAAAAACGAATAATAAAATTGTTACGCTGAATGGCGGAATTACAGAGATTGTAGCTGCTTTAGGTCACGAAAAAGAAATTGTTGGAACAGATGTTACAAGTACATATCCTGAATCATTAAAAGCTACAGCTAAAGATTTAGGTCACATAAGATCAATTACTATCGAGCCTATTATGGCGGTTTCTCCAACATTAATTTTGGCTTCTGATAAAGATATCAACCCGGAATTAATGGGTAAAATCAAATCTTCAGGAATTCAAGCTGAGGTTTTCAAACAGGAATTTACGGTTGACGGAACTAAAAAATTAATCGCAGACGTTGCAAAAGCAATTGGTAACACAGATTATCAAAAGCTAAACGATAAAATTGATGCAGATTTAAAACAAATTCAGCCTATCGCTAAGAAACCAAAAGTATTGTTCATCTATGCTAGAGGAAATATGTTGATGGTTTCCGGTAAAAATACGCCTATGGCTGCTTTGATCAATCTTGCAGGAGGTGAAAATGCAGTGAATGATTTCGAAGATTTCAAACCTTTAACTCCGGAAGCGGTAGTAAAAGCAAATCCGGATGTATTGTTCTTCTTCTCAAGCGGATTACAGGGTGCCGGAGGAAACGAAGGTGCATTGAAAATGCCGGGTGTTTCTCAGACAAACGCTGGTAAAAACAAGAAGATCATTGCGATGGATGGAGGCTTGGTTTCAGGTTTCGGACCAAGATTAGGAAAGGCTGCTGTTGGATTAAACAAACTTTTAATTGAGAACACAAAGTAAACTATACTTTTACATTACAATAAGTACCATACTGCTTTTCATCATAGCAGTATGGTCTCTTAATACAGGGGTTTACGACTTTGGGGGTAAATCTGCGTTTGAAGTGTTGGGAAGAGTTATAAAAGGAGATACGAGTTTATCATTAAGTGATAAATATGTAGTGTGGGATGTAAGAGCATCCAGAATTATTATGGCCATTTTGATCGGAAGTATGCTTGCAGTTTCAGGAACGAGTTTACAGGGATTATTTAAAAATCCATTGGCGACGGGGGAAGCAATAGGTCTTACTTCGGGAGCGACATTACTTGCAGCAATTGCAATTGTTTTAGGAGGGCATTTTAAGCAATATCTTCCTGAGATGGTACAATTTTCATTAGTAGGTATCTCAGCGTTTGTGGGAGCTTTATTAGCGATGATGTTGGTATACAGAATTTCAACAAGCGCAGGAAAAACAAATGTTGTAATGATGTTGTTAAGCGGTGTTGCCATTACATCAATCGGGTTTTCGATTACAGGATTTCTGATCTATATTTCAAAAGATGAACAGCTTAGAGATCTTACGTTCTGGAATATGGGAAGTCTTGCCGGTGCAACGTGGACAAAAAATGCTGTTTTAACTATAGTTATCATTATTTCTTACTTGATTTTACTTCCAAAAGGGAAGGCATTAAATGCAATGATGTTGGGAGAAAGAGATGCTCAGCATTTGGGGATCAATGTAGAAAGACTGAAAAAACAGATTGTTATTATCACCTCTTTAATGGTGGGAACCTGCGTTGCCTTTTCAGGAACGATTGGTTTTGTGGGGCTTATTGTCCCTTACATTTTAAGGCTTTTATTTAAATCCAATTATACTTTTATTTTACCATTATCAGCGGTGTTGGGAAGTATTTTATTGTTGATTGCCGATACGTTCAGCAGAAGTATTGTAGCTCCTTCAGAATTGCCGATTGGTATTTTAACCTCGTTAATTGGAGGACCTATCTTTATTGCTATTTTAATTAAATTCAAAAAATCATTGTAATGATAAAGGCGCATCAAATCAGTTATAAGCATAAAGAATTCCACATTTTAGATGGGGTTGATGTCTCTTTGGAATACGGTGAATTTTTAGCAATTGTTGGCCCGAACGGAGCCGGAAAATCAAGTTTATTGAGTGTTCTGGCGAATGAAGTGAAATCAAAGCAAAAAATTGTATTTAAAGATAAAGAATTGAATGACTGGGAAGTAAGAGAGTTGTCAAAACATAAGGCAAAATTCTCCCAGCACAACAGCAATGATATTACCCTTGAGGTGAAAGATGTTGTCATGATGGGAAGATATCCTTATTTTGATGCGCAGCCAAGACAGGAAGACGTGGATGCTACCAACCAGAGAATGCACGAAACTGAAATTTTTCATCTGAAAGACAGAGAATACAATACGCTGTCAGGCGGTGAAAAACAGCGTGTACACCTTTCAAGAGTAATGTCACAGTTGGAAAATGAAATCACCCATAAATTGGTTTTTCTTGACGAACCTTTGAATAATCTTGATGTTAAACATCAATACAAAGCATTGGAAATCATTAAAAATTTTACTCAAAAAGCCAATTCGGCGATTGTTGTTTTGCATGATTTAAATCTTGCGGCTCAGTTTGCCGATAAAATATTATTAATGAAATCTGGAAAGGTTTCTGCTTATGGAACGCCACAGGAGGTTTTTACAGCGGATACAATCAGTGAAGCTTATAATTTTCCATGCACCATTTGCGGACACCCCATTACCAATAACCCAATGATCATTTTTGGATAACCATGGAAAAAGATGAACTAAAAATTCTGGCTCAAAACCTTGCCAATCCACAAGGAGAAAAAGGAAAAGAGATTGGTGAAATGATGAATGCCACCAATATCGGGATGACATTAGAAAGTATTAAAACACTTTTAATAGAAGACAATGAACACATCCTGGAGATAGGACACGGAAATGCAGGACACCTGAAAAGTATTTTGAATATTGCCA
Source organism: Chryseobacterium polytrichastri (assembly GCF_900142445.1). Taxonomy (GTDB): domain Bacteria; phylum Bacteroidota; class Bacteroidia; order Flavobacteriales; family Weeksellaceae; genus Chryseobacterium; species Chryseobacterium polytrichastri. The sequence goes on from NZ_FRAV01000033.1 coordinate 54,509, forward strand.
ATAATTTAAAATATACAGGCATCGATATTTCCGAAACCATGCAGAATGAAGCTAAAGATTTAAATAAAGAATTTAAAGATCAAGCAGATTTTGTCTTATACGAAGGAAAAAAGCTTCCTTTTGAAGATGAGGTTTTCGATAAGATATTTACCGTAAACACCGTCTATTTTTGGGAAGAACCTGTTGATTTTTTAAATGAAATTTACAGAGTATTGAAAGATAAAGGAACCTTCGTTCTTACTTTCGGACAAAGAGATTTCATGGAAAAATTGCCTTTCACTCAATTCGATTTTACATTGTATAATACGGATGAAATGGAAGAAACAGTTTCTAAAAGCCATTTTAAAAGAATGAAGATCTCTGAAAAAGAAGAAGAAGTAAAAAGCAAAGCAGGGAACGAAACCATAACAAGAAATTATACAGTTTTAACCATAAAAAAATAAAATAAATGAGCACATTAGTTAACGATCTAAAAGGAAAATGGGACGCTCTAAAAGCAGAAAATCCACATGTAAGAATTAGAAATGCTGCTGCAGAACTAGGCGTAAGCGAAGCTGAATTATTAGTTACCAACGTAGGGGAAGGCGTAACTGTTCTAAAACCTGAGTTTCAAAATATTTTAACTGAAGTAGAGCAGTTAGGAAAAGTAATGGCGCTTACGCGTAATGACGAATGCGTTCACGAAAGAAAAGGAACTTACCTGAATGGAGATTTCAGCAGTCCTCATGCCCAACTTTTCGTAGGTGAAGATATTGATTTAAGAATTTTCCTTAATCACTGGAAATTTGCTTTAGCAGTAGTTGAGGGTGATAAAAAAAGTCTTCAGTTTTTCGGAAAAGACGGATTGGCGTTGCACAAAATTTATTTAACTAAAGACAGTAACGAAGCTGCTTTTGATAGTATTGTTGAAAAATTTAAGGCTGAAGATCAAAATCAGACTTTTGAATTTGAAGCGGTTGCTCCTAAAGCTCCTGAAAAAGCAGATGCAGATATTGATGCTGAAGGTTTCAAAAAAGCTTGGACAGAATTAAAAGATACTCACGATTTCTTTATGATGACAAGAAAATTCGGAGTAAGCAGAACGCAGGCGTTGAGATTAGCTCCTGAAGGATATGCTAAAAAAATAGACAATGCTAAAGTGGTGAACGTTCTTGAAGATGCTTCAGAAAAGAAACTTCCAATCATGGTATTTGTTGGAAACAGAGGTCTTATCCAGATCCACACAGGAGAAGTTAAGAAAACGCTTTGGCACCAACAATGGTTCAACGTAATGGACCCTGATTTCAATTTACACTTGGATGTAACGAAAATTACAGAAGCTTGGATCGTGAAAAAGACAACAGAAGACGGTGAAGTAACAGCCATTGAAGTATTCAACAAAGAAGGTGACTTTATTGTTCAGTTCTTCGGAAAAAGAAAACCAGGAATTCCTGAATTACAAGAGTGGAAAGACCTTGTAGCGGAATTAGAAAAATAATAATTAGATGATTTTGAATGAGGCCGTTTTGTTTTTTCGTAATTCAAAGCGGTCTTTTTTATTTTAAATTAAGCACAAAACTAATGGCACTTTTTTTAAACTTGTTATTAAATCGCAAAGGCGCAAATTATATGTAAGAAGGTGTTTTAAGGCGCAAGGATTTTATCTGCGATAAAATTGATAACGTTTTAAATTGAATGCTTGCCGAAAATCTTTGATTTTCTTGTGCCTTACCTATTACAGAAAAACTAAAATCTTTGCGCCTTTGCGATTTTCCAACAAAAACATTGAATTTTCAAGTAAATTCCTTGATAGAAATTTGTGATATTTGCGAAAAGAATTCGTGACATTAGTGTTTAAAAGATTCATTAAATTTAAATAAAAATGAAAAATATTTTCATAGCGATATTGCTCGCAAGTTTTTGTTCATTCAATGCTCAAAACGTAAAAGCATATCAATTTTATAATCAAAAAGGGAAGGAGGTTAATACAGATAAATTAGTCAAAGAATTGGCTGAATATGATGTGGTATTCTTTGGTGAAAATCATAACAGCTCGATCAACCATTGGTTACAGTTAAAGATTACAGAAGCTTTATATCAACAGAAAAACGGACAGCTTATTTTAGGAGCGGAGATGTTTGAAAGAGATAATCAATCACAATTAAACCAATATTTAAACGGAACGTTTGATGCTAAAACATTAAAAGATTCAGCGCGTTTATGGAATAATTACGCAACAGATTATAAACCGTTGGTTGATTTTGCTAAAGATAAAAAACTGAGTTTTATTGCGACGAATATCCCAAGAAGGTACGCTTCTCAAACTTCAAAAGAAGGCTTGGAATCTTTAAATAAATTAACGGCAAAAGAGAAAACCTACATCGCTCAATTACCGATCAAAGTAACATTAGATACTCCAGGTTATCCTGAAATGAAAAAAATGATGGGTGATCATGCAGAAGAAATGAAAGTGATGAACTTTATTTCTGCACAGGCTACCAAAGATGCAACGATGGCAGAATCGATCTTGAAAAATATCAAGTCTGGAAAAACATTCGTTCATTATAACGGAAATTATCACAGCAAAGAATTTGGAGGAATTTATTGGTATATCAAACAGAAAAATCCAAACCTGAAAATGGCAGTGATCTCTGTTTTTGAATCTGAAACTCCAGAATTGAAAGTTCCTGAAAAAGACTATATCCCAACAGAGTTTAATCTGATTATTCCTGCGGATATGACGAAGACTTTTTAAAATATAATATTTTAATCAATAGGAACGGGCTTTAGCCCAATGTCATTAAGTTAGTGTATTTCATAAGCTATTTCGTTGATTTTTAGGAACTATTGGTTTTGCTCTTGCTCTGTATTTACCAATATTCCTT
>NZ_FRAV01000061.1 GCF_900142445.1 Chryseobacterium polytrichastri
GAGAAATATAATAATCTAAATCAGGGTAAGACGTTAGGGCAATAAACATATCAGGATATTTTTCAGCAATTCAATAGGATGAGGAAAAATACAATGGGTATCACCATCATATATTAAAAAAAATCAAATGATAGCAGCCAATAGGTAATGGAAAATTCAACAAAAAAAATCCCTTACTTTTGAATCTAAATTCTATTTAAATAATTCATCAAGATCGCTTTAATTTTTTCGCCTCACAAGATATTCAAATACTCAATAAATTTGATATAACGTAATACAAAGGAGCTTCCCATGTAAACTTTTGAAAAATTTGGTTATTCTGATTTTACATATATCTGGTAACCGAATTTGACCCGATAAATCGTTTTTCCTATTTAGATTATCTAAACTTTTTGCGTAGTCCCCAAGTTTTGGAACTGATCCGATTTTGCGCCTGATCTGAATTCTGCTATCGAAATTATTACATACAAAAAAGCCTTTAAATAGTACTATTTAAAGGCTTTTAATATTTTTTAGTTTCTCAACTTGCGGAGAGAGAGGTAAAACCACCTATTCTTTAAATCTCTTTATTCATCGACATTTTCTGAAATCAAGGCTCGGCTACTCACCGAATTACTCACTTTTGAAATGTAGGTTTTTGATTCGTTTTGTTAAATCAAATATAAGAAATATTTTTTTAATTATTATCTTCGTGGTTAATCACACTCGGTTCGATAATAGTAATATTGTCCTATCAAAAAGGATTAATAAGTACACCCCACACTATTCTTAATTATAATATTTACTTAAGTTTATTCATTAATTACATAAGCTTCAACTTTATCTACAAACATCCAATCTACATCAATCCCAGAGATTTTTATTAAAAAAAGTCTTAAAAATTATTTTTCAATGAATTATAATCGGTGACAGTATTATCGGCTATATCAAATTTTTGAACATTTTTACCATTGTAAATTTTTATACCTTTTGTTGTTTTTAATCATGTATTATCATACGCTTTTCCAAAATTAGCTTTCCCTTTTCAATAAATAATTTGCTAACTCTACAAATGGTTTTTTGTTATCTTCTGATATGTCTGTTTTTTGAAGATAGCTTTGTGCTATTTCAGTATGTTTTTCAATTAGACGTAATGCTTTTTCATCCACTTTATTTTTTTTGAATATTTTTTCCACTTCATAAACCTTATCAATATTATCTGTTTTTTTTAAATACCAATAATCCAATTCTTTTATTTCACTTTCTGTTGCATGCTTTTTTGCAAGAAAATAAAGTAGTGTTTTTTTATTTTCATAAATATCTCCAGCATGCTTCTTCCCCAATTGAGATTGGTCGCCAAATACATCAAGATAATCATCCATCATCTGAAAGGCAATACCGAGATGCTTACCAAATTTTGCTATCGCAACAACGTTTTTTAATTTTGTTCCGGATATTAAGGCTCCGATAGCCAAAGATGAAGAACTTAAAGCTGCAGTCTTATAGGTAATCATTTTAATATAATCATCAAATGTAACATTTTGCTGAGTTTCAAAATTAATATCATATTGCTGTCCTTCACATACTAAAATTGTAGATTTCGTGAATACTTTTAGACACAATTTAAAGGTTTCAGGTTCTAGGTCTTCAAAAAATTTAAAGGCTTTGAAGACGAGCCCATCCCCTGAAAGAATACCAGAATTAATTCCATATAAGGTATGAACACTTGGCTTGTTTCTTCTTAAGGGAGCTTTGTCCATAATATCATCGTGCATAAGAGAAAAATTATGAAAAAACTCAATGGCCAATGCTGGCTTCACTGATTCTTCTGTATTGCCACCAAACATATCACAAGCCATTAACACCATCACGGGACGAATACGTTTTCCTCCCAGAGATATAATATAATTCATGGGCTCGTAAAATTCATTGGGTTTACTTTTAAAAGAATATTTATTAATTGCATCACCAACAATTTTTTGATATTGATTTAATATTTCCATAGTACAGTTTTTATAATAGATAATGTTTAATTTTTTTTATATAAAGCAATGCTAAAGACATTTTGAAAAGAAAGATTTTTTCAATTAATTCTAATTACGAGGTTTTTTTTGATAAATTATTCTGTAGATCACGAGGGAGTTTTAATTGTTGAATGTGTAGTTTGTTTTTCATGATTAATAAATACTTTATATCCTTATTATTTGAAATATTAATAGCTATAATCAACAAGTAAGCAATTATATACTATGCTAAATTTATTCAATAAATTTAGAAATATTTCTAAAATAAACTAATATTAATCTTAAATTTATATTTTCGATTTTGCTACAAACTATTAATCATGGAAATTAATGAAATTAGAAATCAAATTGTAGAAAAGCTCTGCAGCGAGTATTCTATCTGGTGTAATTTACTAAACAGTACACAACCGAAAAACTACATCTGCAATCAGTGGAAAGTAGATCTAAACCCGACAGATATAGATATTGATATATCCAATAAAAACTTCTTTGCCAATGAAGGTTTTTTCATATCTGACATCACTGTAAATTCAAATACTGATCGCGAAGATACACCTTATAATAAAGCTTTTACAGCTAAAGGTAAGTTCGAATTTGAAACAGAATACATAATAAATATTAAGGAAATAGATATTGATTTGGAGATAGATATTTTTTAGAAATTCAAGTTAATTATTTTGATTATTTATAATTATACAAATAATTATATTTTACAGAAAAATCCGTTTATTTTTCAACCTTTCTATCAAATAAATATTAAGAATATATTATTAATAAAGTCTACCTTGTAAAATTATTTTAACATATTTGTAAATTTAATATAAAAAATATCTAATATTGTTGATTTATTATTAAATTAGGTATCTGATAATTTTCACATGAAAAAGATAAATTTTAAAGTAATGATTGTAATATTTCATGTGTTTTTATTAATAAATTGAAATAGCTAGGGATTATAAATCCTATTGTTTAAGCCAATTATATATACTGCATAGCTTATAAGTAACTAATTTTAAATTTTCAACATCAATAGTTTTAATTGCACATCCACAAATCAAATCTAAAAATATTAACTATGAATGAGACAGACGTTGAATACTTTGAGGAATTTTATCTTTTATCTTTAAATTATCCTTGGGCGGCAGATTTAATAAATCCTCATGTAAAAGAATTGGGACCAGAACTGAACGAATGGCTGGATACAGAATATCCATTTCTTTCTTTAGAGATCCGAGAGAAATACAAGCAAGGAAACTACCATATTGCGACTGCTCGTATGGTTCCTTTCACACCTTCCTACGCGCATATAAGTGCATGCAGCCGATTTATGATCTGGGTTTCTATTGTTGATGACTATGTGGGTATGTGTACTGCTGAAGAGGTAGAGGAACTTCGTAAACGTTTTATAGATATTCTTGAAGGTAGCAACCCTTTACCAGACGCGGCTGATCTTGATCATGTATTGGCTAAATTAAGAGATGAGTACCTTGCTGTTAGCTCTCCTGAAGTTCTGAAATTATTTACTTATTTTCTTGATAGATATATTGAATATGGACTCAAAGCAGAAGCTCCTTTTAGAACGAGCCAGACTTTTCCTAAGCTGGAACATTACAAACTTATTAGGGAGTATTGTATAGGTATGTATGCATACGAGCCGTGGGCAGAGCTGTCATTGGGATATGTATTGCCGGAAGTAATTGAAAAGCACCCCGTGATTCTCCGTATTAGAGCTTTAACAGCAAGAATAATCGGTTGGCAGAATGATTTTTATTCCATCAAAAAAGAAATTAAGAAAAAAGGAGAAGTAATGAATCTCGTTCTTATTCTTATGCACGAGCAGAATATCCCTCTTGAGCAAGCTATTGAGCAAGCAAGGATGATCCACGACAACGATGTGGCTGAATTTGTGGCCCTACAAAATAATCTTCCGGATTTTGGAGAATGGAGCGAAAGAACAACAAAAGTAGTTGAATACCTATCATTAATGATTTCAGGTCTTAATACATGGTATTTAAAGGATACCCTTCGTTATAACAGCAACCATGGTTTAGCTGAAGCTGCTTTTGTTAGGAAGGAGTAGAGTTTTCTATCATTATAAAAGAACTATTAATATTTTATTATCAATCAAATAATATACATATGAGAACAACAAATTTTAATTTAAATTATACCTTTAATTCTAAGATTAGTCCTTATATTGATCTTGTGGATGAGCAACAGCAGTTATGGATTGAAAACTATCTTTGGATGCCTCAACCCATGAGACATGCTTACAAAACATCAAAAATTATAACATTAGCTGCAATTATTTTTCCCAATGCGGATTACCCGGGATTACTTGCAATATCCCGTTGGATATTATTAGGCTTTGCTTTCGATGATTATTATGATGCAAGTTCAAAAGAACAGTTTAGTATCATATGTAAAAAATCAATAGGTGTACTAAACGGTGCAAAGGTTGATTTAGAATCAGATTCAGTGGATGATATTTTCTTAAGAGAATTTGCAAGCGTAAGAGATATGTTCAAAGAAGTATCAAGCTCTTTTTGGTTGAAAAGATTTATTGCTAACCAAGAATTATGGCTAGAAGGAATGAAAGAAGAAACTGTATATAACCAATATACAGATAAGGTAGTTTATCCTACTTATGAGGATTATCTTTCTATTAGAGAAAAGATTTCAGGATGTTTAATCTTATCAGATTTTGTAGAAGTAGCATCAGGGTTTATGATACCTGAAGAAATTTATCATACCCCCTATATTCAGAAACTTCGACATCATATTACATTTTCCATCATGTGGAGTAATGATATTTATGGTGCTGCAAGAGAATTGGAAAGAAATGAAGTAATGAATTTGGTATTGGTTCTTAAAAATGAAAATAATTGTTCCCTTGAAGAGGCGTATGATAAAGCTGCTAAACTACATAATGATGGGATGGATGAGTTTATAAAATTATCACACAATATTCCGGATTTTGGTAAATACAATGGTGATGTTTTAATGTATATTGAAAATGCTAAATTGCTTTTGCAAGGGCAAAAAGAATGGCACGAAAATTCAGACCGGTATAAAAAAGAAGAAGCTTAGTCGCAATGCCAAATAGAATTATGATTAAATAATCGTTCCTTAAAATTACCAATTAAGAGTTGGAAAAAAGGTGACAATTGATTGATAATGGGTTCAAAGCACTGTGATAATCAGACTAAATTCCGAATATGTATGTGAAAAATATGAACAAGAGCTTAACTATTATTATGAAAGGTTTACCAACAGCAATGAGCCAAATTTCATACACTAAGAAGTTATTGCAATTTATTTATTCGAAGATAATCTTGAGGCCCTGCCTCAGGGACCAAAAGATGAAAAGTATGAAAAACAGACAGTTTTTTATAAAACCAAAAATGGAATCTCTTCCATTGAATACTTCGATTCTGCCCTTGGAATTATTTATTTTCTATTTACCTCTGTATTTTCCACCTCTAAATATTACAGAAATTTTATAGTGAAAGTTGAAAACCGAGTAGCTACGTCCTGAAGATTATTTTGAAAAGAAGCCTTATCCTATGCAGTAAATAGATGTATGGCAAATGTAGGAATTTGAAAAAAACTATTAATTACCAAAATGTAAAAGTTCAGAATTAACAATACCAAATTTTAAAATATGAAAGTATCAATCGTAGAAAAAGTAAATGCACCATTCATAACCAAAGAAGCAGAAATAGATGTTCCTATGGAAAATGAAGTATTAATTAGTGTTAAAGCGTCAGGGTTATGTCATACAGATTCACATTTAGCCACACACGATTTTGGAATGTTCACATTCCCCGCTTTATTCGGACATGAAATTGCCGGCGTTGTTGAAAGTATAGGTGAAAGGGTTACTGAATTTGAAGTAGGTGATCATGTAGTAGGTTGCTTGATTCAGTATTGTGGTCATTGCGAGTCGTGTTTAAGTGGGAGAAGCCATTTATGTTATCATCCAGAAGAGGTGATGAGAAAGCAAGGAGAAAAAGCCAGGGTTAAGCTAAACGGTGAAGATACTGAAATTACACAAGGCTATGGTCTGGGTGGTTTTGCAGAAAAAGCACTTGTGCATCAAAATCAATTGGCAAAAGTTCCTAAAGAAATTCCTTTTAGTAGAGCCTGCCTATTAGGTTGCGGAACAGTAACTGGTGCTGGTGCTATTATTAATACTGCAAAAGTTCGTCCTGGTGATTCTGTAGCAATTATCGGAGCGGGAGGAGTGGGCTTAAATGCTGTTTCTGGTGCTAAAATAGCTGGTGCTACAACTATAATTGTTATTGATATCCAAGATGATAAATTAGAATTTTCGAAACGTTTCGGTGCTACACATACTATTAATTCAAAAAATGAAGACCCTGTTGCCAAAGTTATGGAAATAACCGAAAGAGGAGTAAATGCTGCTTTTGATGTTGCAGGACTTCCTGTAACGTCAAAACAAGCTTTTTCAATGATACATCGAGGCGGAGGCGCTTATATAGTAGGAATGCATTATATGGGAACCAAAATGGAATTTAACGGAACGACAGACTTTCTTTTTCCTGCGAAAAAATTAGAGGGGGTAATAATGGGATCTACTAATTTAAAACGGGATATACCTATGTATGCTAATTTATACTTACAAGGACGGATGAACTTAGATGATTTGATTTATCAAGAGATACATATTGATGATGTTCAAAACGCATATGATAAGTTGAAAGAAGGGGGAATTATAGGTCGTTCCGTTATTACATCTTTTGAATAATTACAAATTTAACAATGCCTAATTTCTGTCAGCAGATTTTCGTCAAAATGCATATTTTCTGTGAGTTCATATTAAATTTTAGTGTTCACAGTTTAAGTAATCATTACAAAGTCTTGAGGAAGTGCGTGAATCCTATGATGAATATGAATGGGGCTGGTATACGAAAGGGAAAATATAGCACGGTCAGTATAAACTCTAAGTACATAAATGGCTTAAATAAATTAGTATTCAATTTATTTAAACTATAGTTAAAAACACTAAAGGCTCTTCTTTGGTGTTTTTTCAATTTGATAGGTTTTATTTTTTTAGAAACTCCCACTTTCAGAAGATCTGAAAGTGGGAGTTTCTAAAAAAATAATTAGGTGAGAAATTTAATATAAATGAGTGAATTGTCAATGGTTTACAATGCTAATAATTTAACAGCAAAGTAAATCCATAACTCATAATTGTCTTTAATAAAGCACTCCTAAACTTTCAACTGAAAAATTTAAAAGTTCGTCTGTATTTCCTTCTTTTACTTTTTTCACCCAATTAGGGTCTTGTAAAAGAGCTCTTCCGACAGCGACAAGATCAAAATCTCCTCTTTCCTGTCTTCTGATTAATTCTGATAAATCAGCTTTTCCCGTTCCTTGCCCTTGAAATGCACCAATAAAATCTCCTTCAAGTCCAACTGAGCCTACTGTAATTGTCGGTTGCCCTGTTATTTTTTTAGCCCAACCTGCAAAGTTTAAATCAGATTCGTCAAATTCAGGTTCCCAGAAACGACGTTGTGAACAATGGAAAATATCTACTCCCGCTTCTTTTAAAGGTAACAACCATTCTTCCATTTCAACCGGTGTTATAGCTAATCTGGATTTGAAATCCTGCTGTTTCCATTGAGAAAGACGAATAATAATCGTAAAGTCTTCTCCAACAGCAAATCTCATTGCTTTAACGATATCAACAGCAAATTTGGTCCTTTCCTTCAATGTTTTACCACCGTATTCGTCAGTTCTTGTATTGGTTACTTCCCAAAAGAATTGATCAATTAAATAACCATGAGCTCCATGAATTTCAAGAACATCAAAACCTAAATCTTTAGCTGATTTTGCAGAAACAGCAAACTGTGCAATTGTATCTTGGATATCTTCCAACGTCATGGTAGAAGCTTTTTCCATATCAACCAATGGATAATCTTCAGAACTTCTTATTTCACCCACATGCCAGATCTGAGGTCCCATTTTTCCACCATTTGCATGAACAGCATCGATTACCTTTTTCCAACCGTTTAAAGCTTCTACACCATAGAAATCAGGAATATTTTGGACATTCTTGGATCCGGGTCTATTGATTACAGTTCCTTCAGATAGAATCAATCCTACATCTGAAGCAGCTCTTCTAGCATAATACTCTGTGATTTGCTGAGTGGGTACTCCGTTATCAGATTGACCTCTTGTCATCGGAGCCATTACTACTCTATTTTTAAGTTGAAGACTTTTATAGCTAAATGGGCTAAATAATACATCTATACTCATTTTGTAATTATTTTATGTGACAATTTATTTTGTATGACAAAATAATAAATAATAGCTCACATCTGTATCTTGTGAGCAAAAAACTAGTATTTAAAAGTAACTAATGTAAGTAACGTATGATAAAGACAAAATTAATGAAATATAGCTGCCCTTTATACAAAGCAATGTGTGCCTTGGGAAACAAGGGGAACTCATCATTGTATTGGCTATCAAAGACCGTAAATTTCGTTTTGGAGAGCCCCCAAAGTTGGAACCATAATTTTTATGTATCCATCAAAAGATTTAGCTATAAAATCTAAAATTACATCTTTTGAATAATTACAAATTTAACAGTGCCAACTTTCTATCTGCAGATTTTCTTCAAGTCCATATTAACTAGTTGTACATATTAATCAGGTTTAAAGTCATGAGGCACACAATATTTGATTCCAGCGTATAATAATCCTATCGTTTTTTGAGACTTAGTTATAGCTATTATTAACTTTTCGGGGTTTGGCTATGCCTGACATCTTGATGCTGAAACCTTTAACTAAAATACAAATTTCAACTGCAGTGCAAACCTTGAATTATGAACTTTCCGCACACTATCAACAAACCTTTGTTGCAGGTTGCCGTTCTATTCTTCATCATCAGTTTCAACTTTGTTTCTTGTCCATTGTCCGCCTATAAAATCTCTTTCAGCTTCTTCTCCATATTCAAGGTCAAACACTTCGTTTAATGTGTTGTCTCGTTTAATTAGTTCTTCTAATGCAACTATTTTTATGTCTTCGGGGAATTGGTCGCCTGTCAAAAATTGCCAGTCACCATCAATATCGTGAACAATGCTTAAAATAGGTTTTTTCTCGTCAAGCCATTGTCGAGTTGTAAATATTGCAAGATTTTTAGGTTCGTTAAACTTAAAGTCTGCGTTCCTATCGAGTAATGGTTGTTTGAATAAAAACTCTTCTTCAAAATTTTCTTCCCAAGGGAGTTTATCGTTTCGGTCTGTCCATAAAACTTGCAAAGCGTTAAAATGAGGTATTCAATGGAAGATATCCTATTTTTAGTTTTATGAAAAACCATCTGTTTTTCAAACTTTTCCTCTTTTGACCCCGAGACAAGCCTCAAGGTATTCTCTTCGAATAAAACTCATTATATAGAATTAATATTTATCAATATTCTTTGAATTACAAACACAATAAACTACATTTGACATAACATAAATGTAAAAATTTATAGGTATTTAACATTTTAATAAATAAATGTGTTTTCATAAATCATTGAGTAATAAAAAACAACTTTATTGACTTATCCTTTTTATTAATATCATCAAATGCCTATATTTACAATAAATACTAATTTTTAATGGTAGGGAAAGCAGATAAAGAGCTTAGT
>NZ_FRAV01000011.1 GCF_900142445.1 Chryseobacterium polytrichastri
GGATTGCACCTGCCTACACAGGATGAATAAATATTCTCCTTAAATAGTTTATACAAATATCTAAAAATATTTGGAAATTAGCACAGTACCTTTTGCGGTTTAATCTTTTTATTAGTTTAATTAATTATTTACCATTGAGCATGAATTGATCTATTTTTTTAGCAAAATCACCCTGTCTGCAACCGGCCATAAAATAAACAAATCCTACTTTTGAATCTTTATAAAACTGAAAAAGGGAGTTGTAACAGTTTCCATTGCTTCCCCCATGAAAATATTTTAAACCGTACGGAGTCTTTTCGATAAAAATACCTAGCCCCATATTCATTTTTACTTTCGGATCCATATCTTCTTCATGAATTTCTATTTGTGAAGTGGCCATAGATTGAAATATACTGTTGGGTTTATGGCTTTCTTTGATCAATTCCATCACAAACTTAGCATATTCCGTAGGCTCTATGTACAAACTGTAAGGAGTATGAGGTTGCAAATACGGATCATTTTTACCTCTATCGTGCTCGCCTTTTATTCCGTCTGCTAAATGTTGTCCCACATATTCATTATACGTAAGGTAAGCGTTCTTAATAGACATAGGCTTAAATGTATATTCCTGCATAATAACATCAATTTTCTTGCCCGTTAGGTGTTCTATGACAAGGGCAAGATATTCATAGCCTTCGCCTGAATAATCGAATTTAGTACCTGGCGTAAAATGAATCGCCAGTTTATTGTTTTCTCGCCAGTTGGGAAATCCAGTGGTATGGTCTAGCACCATTCTTGCTGTTATTAGCTTGTACCGATCATCGTAAGCAATATCTGCATAAGGATAATAGGTATACAATGGTCTATCTAAATCAATAATATTATTTTTGACAAGCTTTAGAACCGTATATGCAAACATCGGTTTTGTCATGGATGCAGCCTCGAAAATCGTATTTTTTTCAACAGGTTCCTGTTGGGCATTTTTAGTTCCTGCCGCTTTAGAATAGACAATCTTATTATCTTTTATGATCGCAATAGACAATGCCGGAATTTGAAGCGAATCCATCTGGTTTTTAATGAATGTATCAATTTCTTGGGCAGATATATCTTTTCCTTTAACCGTTTTGATTTGTGCACTCAAACTTTGAGATACAAAAGCAATGATCATTACAATGCAGACTTTATACTTTTTCATTTATTTTCTATTATGGTAAGTACTTTTAAAACATAACTTTGGTTACCTGTATGACAACCGGAGTATTGATTTAGTTACATCCAAAAACAATTATTTCATCTTAAATTTTTGTCTTTGTTAAATGACAGGAAATCAAAAATCAAAAAACACCTTCCATGATACTATAACAGTTGGTAATAATTGATTTCTCTTGATTTTATTTTTTTTGAAATTTTTCCGTTAAATTAACTTTTTCAATTGTAATATTATTGCTTTATTACAAATCAACGTAAATATATTCTTTATCCAAAAGAAATATCTTTAAACACTACATTATAATTGACAAACAGTTGAGTTTTATTATGGAACTCAATGGAAACAACAAAAAGTAAGCTTCGAAATCAGAAGACTTCGAAGAACAACTATCAAACTAATAGGATGATTAACTAATAGAAATTAGTTCTGAATATTAAACAGGAAGGGTAAACCAGAACGTACTTCCTTCCCCAATGGTACTTTCAGCACCAATTTGTCCTTCATGTTTTCGGATAATTTCTGAACAGATATACAGCCCCAACCCTAGCCCTGAATACGATTTCCCCGAATGATCTACACGGAAATAACGATCAAAAAGATGAGGAAGAATCTTTGCATCAATTCCGTTTCCAGAATCCTTTACCGAAACTTTTACATGACCTTCCTGTGATTCGATTATTATGTGAATCTGCTTAGAGTCAGGTGCGTATTTTACCGCATTATTCACAAAATTAATGACCACCTGATCAATTCTATGCTCGTCTGCATACAATTCCAGGTTTTTATCCCCCTCAATAATCAGGTCATATTTACCTTCCATTCTTACATGGTTGCAGCTCATAGAAAGCATATCATGGAGATTGAATTTTGTTTTTTCAAGTCTCAACTGGTCTTCACTCATTCTGCTCATATTCAGCAAATCGTCAATAAGTACGACAACCTTTTCTACACTTTTTCCGGATTGTTCAATAAGCCTGATATGCGTTTCTGAAAAAGGTTTATTCTTCATTCGATCCAATAATTGAAGTGAAGCTTTTAGGGATGTGATAGGCGTCTTTAATTCATGGCTTGCAATACTTAAAAAATCATCTTTGCGTTGTTCGAAAAGTTTTTTATCTGTAATATCGGCAGTCATTCCTACCATTCGGTCACCCTTTCCGTTTTTATCATATCTCGGGCGGCCGTGTGCCTGAATCCAATGTAAAGAACCGTCTCTCCATTTGATAGGATATTCGGTTTTATAAATTCCATTCGTCCTGATAGCTTCTTGTACCAAACCTCTCACCCTTTCACGATGTTCAGGGAGCATGGCTTCAAACAAATCAGAATATGCAAACTCTTCATCATCTGAGAATCCGAAATTACGCTTAAACTGATCATTACTCTGCATAATACCAGTAGCAAGATTTACCTCTGTAGATCCCAAGCTGCTTGCATCCAATGCAATCTGCAAACGGGTATTCATCTCAAGAACGGTTTCTCTTGCATTTACCTGATCGGTCACATCGCTAGCCACCACCAAAATTGCGGTAGTTTTACCATCTGTTCCGGATATTGGTTTGTAAACAAAATTAAGATAACGGTCAGTCAGTTTTCCATCCACCGACAATCTTACTTTCAGTTCCTGTCCATAGAAATTTTTACCAGATTCGTATACTTCTCTAAGGATGCCCAAAAATGGTTGGGTTTCTATCTCAGGAAGAGCCAGACGTAAAGGCAGACCAATCACTGAGCGGTCTTTTCCCCAAATTTGAAGGATAGACTCATTCACAACATCTACAGTGAAATTCTCTCCTTTTAGCGATGCCATAGCAACGGGTGAATATTCTACCAGAGATCGGAAACGTTTTTCGCTTTCAAGTAAAGTATTATTAACCTCTTGTAATTGGTTTTTAAAATAAACCAATTCTTTATTAACCGTTTCAAGCTTATTATTAATCAATAAAAGCTCTTCATTTGCGACTAAATATTCTTCATTCAGATCTACTAAATCTTTGGTCAACTGCTTTTCCGCCTTCGATTTTTCTTTGACCATTTTTCTAGCCTCCATCTTTTCTGATACTTCAGATGCCGTATGAAGAATGTAAGACGTTTTGCCATGCTCATTAAGGATGGCTTTATACTCGAAATCAAAATAAAAGTTTTGAAGAATACCATCCACTTTAAGAATGGCAGGATAATCTTTTGCGATATAGGTCTTCCCCGAATTCCACACCTGTTTCAAAATATCTAAAAACGGTTGCCCCGAAAGCTCAGGAAGGGCATCAAAGAAATTTTTGCCGATGACACTTTTGTCTTTTCCCCAGAATGCTAGCATGGCCTCATTGGCGCTAACAATGGTAATATCCTCGCCAGTATATACAGCTGTCGCATTGGGTGACTTGAAAAGTATGCTCAATAACTGCTCAGGTGCAATATAATCTGGAGAGTTCATAATGGGTTCAAAAAGTAGGCAAAGATAACCAATATCTGCCAATGGCTAATTATAAAAGGGATTTTTAATCTTTGTTAACTGAGTTCCTAAGACAGCTTTTAAAGCTATAAGGCTGTACATCTCTAGTGAAAAAATATAATGTAAAGGATCTCAAATCTTTTTTTCTTTTATTTTAGAGCCTGTTTAAATTTTACTAAGGAATTCCTATACATCTATTTATAAAATATTTTCATCAACAAGACTCAATAGATCATGTTTGAAATTATTTTTTGATTAAAAAGATTAACGCAAAGTTGATGAATAATTTTGCTTTATTTTAAGTGGGCAAAGTGATGCGACTTCGTCGCTGATGAAGCTGTATGCTTATCCCAAACGCTTCGACGAATCAACTTCGTTGATTCTATCCTTTGCTCCCTTAAAATATGCATAATAAAGCTAAAGCTTTGCGTTAGAAAAATACGTCATCAGTACATTACGTTTTTAATCAAAAATCCTTATTTAGATAAAGATTTGAATGGTATACAAAAAATCAAATTTAGACATTTAAACAGGTTCTTAAAATGACCATATTAAAATGAAAGACTGATTATAAAAGCTTTTTCAAAGTTCTTCAAAGCATCAACTTGATATTAACAAAAAAATAAAATCATTCTTTTGTTTTTTAAAATATACTTTTTAGTATATTTGTAGCATAATTTAGAATCAAATGTTAACCAAAGCAGAAAAGACCAAACAATTTATACTGGATACCGCTGTTCCTCTTTATAATGAAAAGGGAATTTCGGGGGTGAATGTTGATGATGTACTTCTGGCTACCAAATTAACAAAAGGATGCCTTTATAGTCATTTTGAAAATAAAGATGATCTCTCTGAGCAGGTGATTGATCTCATGTTAAAGAAGGTTTCTGATAGAATGCATGCAACAGTTTCCAAAGGAAAAACAGCTAAGGACAAAATATTTGCCTTTATAGATTTTTATAAAAATCCCATAGAAACTCCAATTTCTGGAGGATGCCCTATTTTTAATGTTGCTGTGGATGCAGATGATAATCACCCGAAATTAAAACAAAAGATCGCATTTATATTTAGAAGTGGTCAGGAAAGTATTATTCAGATTCTGAATGAAGGTATTAAAAGTGGTGAATTTTCAGATCAACTGGATTCTGTTGTTTATGCATTCAAAATCGTAGCAGCAGTCGAAGGCGGAATTGTAATGTGCAGAACAATGGGCACATCCAAACCTATGATTGGTTTAATAAAGAGTTTAAAATCAGAGTTAATGCAATATGCTCTCTGATTTTTTTTCAAACAAAATATACTTTTTAGTATATTTTAAAACAAAAATAAAAAACATTTTACATAACAAATATGACTAATACAACCTTATTCGAACCTTACAATTTAAAAGGATTAGAATTAAAAAACCGCATCATAATGGCACCAATGACCAGAAGCCGTTCTGATAATTCTGCCCATACTGCAACGGCATTACATGCAAAATATTATGAGCAACGTGCTACTGCAGGATTAATCATTACAGAAGGTACTTTTGTAAGTGAAGAAGCAATAGGCGTCGTGAATGTTCCAGGAATTTATACTTCTGCACAAATTGAAGGCTGGAAAATAACAACAGAAGCAGTACATCAAAAAGGAGGACTCGTTTTTGCACAGTTGTGGCATACCGGAGCTTATTCTCATCCAGACCTTCATAATGGTAAAAAGCCACTTGCTCCCTCCTCTATCAATCCGAATCAACAAGTCTTTACTGCCGAAGGTTTCAAACCTTCAGAAGAACCACAGCCTATGACCATTGATGATATCAGAAGAACTGTTAATGATTTCAAACAAGCCGCTATTAATGCTTTTGAAGCAGATTTTGACGGGATAGAATTACATGGGGCCAATGGTTATCTCTTACAGCAATTTTTCAGTAAAAACACCAATAAACGTGAAGATGAGTATGGCGGATCTGTTGAGAACCGTTCCCGAATATTATTTGAAATCCTTGATGAACTTAAAAAAGTGGTAAATCTTACCAAGGTGGGAATTCGCTTAAACCCTTCATTGCATGGGATTATGGGAATTGTGGTGGATGATGAAACTATTAAATTATATAATCATATCGTCACCAGACTAAATGATTATGACCTCGCTTATATTCATTTAATAGAACCGTTTACCGATGTTTCTCAGAATCTGCAAGCGGTTCAGGAAGTTGCCAAACATTTCCGAAAAATATATAATGGTACCATCATTATCAACAGAGCGTTTAATAAAGAAACCGCGACAAAAATCATCAATGATGGTGATGCAGATCTTGTTTCGTTTGGAGTTCCTTTTATTGCCAATCCTGATCTTGTAGAACACTTCCGTAAAGATATACCGCTAAACACTCCTGATCAGACTACATTTTACACACCGGGAGAGAAAGGATACACAGATTATCCAACTTTAAACTAAAAACAATCTAAATATTATAAAAATGAAAACAACAGGAAATACTGTATTTATAAGCGGCGGAAGTGCCGGAATAGGACTTGCTATTGCAAAAAAATTAAGCAAAGCCGGTAACAAGGTTATTATCAACGGGAGAAACGAAGAACGTCTTCAAAAAGCATTGTTGGAAATTAATAACGCTGTTGCTATTAAAGGCGATCTTTCTATCCAAGTTGATCGTGAACGAATTGCAAAAGAATTAGCAGATCTGTATCCGGATACAAACATACTGATCAATAATGCCGGTGCTGCTTTTATGAACGATCTGGGTGATCAAAACAATAACGCAGCACAGAAAGCTTATGATGAGATCAATACCAACTATTTAAGCGTTATCCACTTTACGTCTTTAGTACTTCCTCAGTTATTAGAAAAAGAGAATGCTGCGATTGTTAATATTTCATCGATAGCGGTTTACAGAGGGAATAAATATCTGCCAACTTATTCGGCTAGTAAAGCTGCATTGCACAGCTATACTCAAGGATTAAGAGATACTTTCATCGAAAATGAAAAACTTAACGTATATGAAGTTTATCCTCCTTTGGTAAATACCGAATTTTCTGCAGAAATTGGTGGGGCTAATGGTATTCCTCCGGAAGAAGTTGCAGAAGAGCTACTTCTTGCATTAGAAAAAAACCAATTTGAAGTTCCTGTTGGAGATACAAAAAAGATCCATGCGCTTATAGAGCCAATTGTAGAGAAAATAAACGGATAGCTTTCCTAACCAAGGTTTGAAATTTAACGAGTAAAGTTCAAACCTTGATTATCAAATTAAAATAAGGATATTATGGAAATAAAAGGAAAAACCATATTGATTACAGGTGGAGCGTCTGGTATAGGATTAGAATCTGCCAGACAGTTTCTATTAGAAGGTGCAAAGGTAATTATTACTGGTAGAAATCAGGATAAACTAGATGCCGCAAAAAAAATGTTTCCTGCATTAACAACAATGAGAAGTGATGTTGAAAATACGGATGATGCGGAAGTCCTTTTTAAACAGATAGAAAAATTAGGCGGAATTGATATTCTTTACAATAACGCCGGAGTAGGAAGTCCAGCATTGAATATTGCCATTGCTAATGAAAAAGTTCTAGAGAATGCAGTATATGAAATGAATGTTAATTATTTTGGAGTTATCAGCCTCACAAATACTTTTATTGAAATGCTAAAATCAAGAAAAGAAGCAGCTATTATTAATACAACATCTATTCTAAGTCTTGTACCTGCACTTGAGGAACCTACTTATTCAGCCAGTAAGTCTGCGCTGAGTTTCTATACAAAGCTTCTTAGAAAAAATCTGGAAATCATAGGAACCAATGTAAAGGTTTTTGAACTACTGCCTCCTGTTGTAGCAACTGAAATGACAGCTAACAGAAATGATAAAAAAATAAGTACGGAAGAGTTGGTAAAAGCACTATTATCAGGGATCAAAGCAAACAAAAGTACAATCCGTGTAGGAGATGCCAAGCTATTGTATCTGGTAAACAGATTTTTTCCGAAATTAGCTTTTAATCTGGTTAATCCAAAAAAGATATATAAGCATTTCAAACCATAAACAAAATAATAACCTAACATTATGAAAGCATTTATAATTAATAAATACAGTAATAAAGAAGCTTTACAATTAGCTGACGTTCCAGTCCCAACCGTGAATGATAATGATGTTCTTATCGAAGTTTATGCTGCAGGACTGAATCTTTTGGACTCCAAAATCAAGTCAGGAGAATTTAAGACAATTCTGCCTTATCAGTTTCCATTGATATTGGGACATGATGTAGCTGGCGTAGTAACCCAAGTTGGGAAAAATGTGAAAATATTCCAGACAGGAGATGAAGTTTATTCCCGTCCATCAGATGGCAGAATTGGTACGCTTGCAGAGTTTATTTCCGTTAACGAAAAGGATGTAGCTTTCAAACCTAAAAATATATCTATGGAAGCAGCAGCTTCTATTCCTTTGGTTGCTTTAACTGCCTGGCAGGTTTTTGTTGAAAAGGCAGATCTTCAAAAAGAGCAAAAAGTTTTTATTCAAGCCGGTTCGGGTGGTGTCGGTACTATTGCCATTCAGTTGGCGAAACATCTGGGGGCAACAATTGCAACAACTGCAAGTACGCAAAGTTTTCAGATGTTAAAAGAATTGGGAGCAGATCTCATTATTGATTACAAAACTCAGGATTTCGAAACTGTACTCAAAGATTATGACCTAGTTCTGAACAGCCAGGATACAAGAACGCTTGAAAAATCCTTAAATATATTGAGACAAGGAGGCAAGGCAATTTCTATTTCCGGCCCTCCCACTCCAGAGTTTGCAACAGAAAAGAAGTTACCATGGTTTATAAAACTGATTCTTTCATTTCTCAGCCGAGGTATCCGCAGAAAATCAAAAAACTTAAATGTGGATTATTCTTTTCTCTTTATGAGAGCAAACGGTTCTCAGCTACAAGAAATTACCAAACTTATAGAAAGTGGTATTATAAAGCCTGTTGTGGACAAGGTCTTTAGTTTTGACCAATCTAATGATGCTTTAAAATACGTAGAAAGTGGTCGTGCAAAAGGAAAAATAGTGGTGAGACTAAAATAGAAGCTATCAATACAATTGGGAGTAGCTGCCTGACAAGCTTCATTTAAAAATGATAAAGCCTATTCTTTACAATCTCAGAAATTCACAGCATTGAAAGGCCTTAAATAATATAATTTAAAGCCTTTTTATTTTTAGTATATCAGATTGATTTGAATTAACTACTCATCAAAAATCTAAACTTGTTTATATTTTTAAGCGCAATACCGGTTCCACGAACAACAGCTCTTAAAGGATCTTCTGCAACACAAACAGGCAATCCTGTTTTTCTGTGTATTCTATCTGCCAACCCATTCAATAAGGCTCCTCCTCCTGCAAGATAAATTCCTGTTTTGTAGATATCTGCTGCCAATTCGGGTGGTGTTAAAGAAAGTGTTTCCATTACAGCATCTTCAATTCTCATAATAGATTTATCTAATGCTTTGAAAATCTCTTTATAATTCACCATGATCTCTTTTGGTTTCCCTGTGATCATATCTCTTCCCTGTACGGCAATATCTTCTAAAGGATAATCTAGTTCTTCTAATGCAGAACCTATCTCAATTTTTATTCTTTCGGCCGTTCTTTCGCCGATATATAAGTTGTAGTATGATCTTAAAAAATAAGAAATATCATTGGTAAATACATCTCCTGCAATCTTTAAAGATTTGTCGCAAACAATTCCTCCAAGGGCAACAACCGCAATTTCAGTTGTTCCACCACCGATATCGATAATCATATTTCCTTCAGGACTTTGAACGTCTATTCCTGCTCCAATAGCTGCTGCCATTGGTTCATAAATTAATTTCACTTCTTTAGCGTTCACTTTTAATGCAGAATCCTTTACTGCTCTTTTTTCCACCTCAGTGATTCCCGAAGGAATACATATAACAATTCTCAGCGCGGGCTGAATAAATCTTCCTTTAATTCCCGGAATTTGTTTAATAAATTCCTTGATCATATGTTCAGAAGCATGAAAATCTGCAATTACCCCATCTTTCAACGGGCGTATTGTTTTAATATTTTCATGGGTTTTCCCCTGCATCAGTTTGGCTTGTTCACCCACTGCAATAGGTTTTCCTGTAGTACGGTCTATAGCGACAATAGAAGGCTGATCAATGACGATCTTGTTATTATGTATGATCAGCGTATTAGCGGTTCCAAGATCCATTGCGATCTCCTGCGTAAACATATCAAATAACCCCATCTTTTCGTTGTTTTATTAGACTTGCAAAGTACGGCTTTCTGTGCGGAAATAGGCACTTGAATATTTAATAATAGAAGTTAAAATTGTGTTAATTATCTTATCAATTAAGGGAAGCAACTTAACTTCCCAAAATAGTTTCATTTATAGAGTATTATAAAAAGCTATTGCTCCATAAGATTAAATCAAAAGTAAAAAAGTTAAGATAAAATCGTTTTTTAATCAAATGGAAAACTCTAAATATCAGATCATTTTATCTTTGAGTTCTTTATATTTTGAACGTCCTACAGGCAGTACCTCCCCTGTTTTAAGTAGGATTCCGTATCGGGTACCTGGGTTAATCAGAATCTTTTCGACCTGTTTGAAATTAACCAAGTAAGATTTATGAACCCTTTCAAATCCGTCCGGAAGAAGCTGCTGTAAAAGCTCAAGTGATTTATCGTGGAGTTCCTGCTGCCCATTTTTAAGATGCAACTCTGTATAAATTCCCGCTCCTTTGATGTAGATGATCTCGGCAATATTAATCAAGCGAATTTGCCCTGCCCTTTTCACCGCTACATATTTAATACTATTATCTGATTTCAAAACAGGATTAACAAACCGATTCAGCGCCTGAAAAAGCCGCTCCTGATCGAAAGGTTTAGGAACAAAATCAAGTACCCCATAGGTAAAAGCAGTGATTGCCTTATCAATATTCGCGGAAACGATAATTGTATGAAATGAAGCCGCTACCATCTGTTCTAATACTTCAAAACCATTATCCCCATTGAGGTTAAGGTCTAACAACAATAAATCCGGAGCTTGGTCTGCAATTTGATCAAGCCCTTTTTGCAGAGAATCACAAATGATGATATGAGCAGGTTTATTGGTGAAGAACTCAGCAGTCATACGCTGCAGACGGCGAGCAATCCTTGCTTCGTCTTCAATGATCAGTATATTCATTATCGTAAAATTTGAATGGTTGATACCCAACCGTTTTCTGTAGAAACCGAATTGAATGTCCAATTTGAACCATAGCTTTCAGTCAGACGTGCCCTGATATATTTAAACCCATTTCCTCCTGCCCTATTGGGCATTACCTTTCGGTTTTCTGCGGTAGTTTCAAAAATATATTGATGCGCATTATTGGTCAAAGAATAATAAATGGCGAATTTAACCGTATTTCCCGGCAGGGGCTCACTATGAGTAATGCCATTTTCTAATAACGTATGAATAATAGCAGGTGGTATTCGCTGTGTTTCATCTATTCCAAGCTGTTCCCAAGTATAATTAATTTCTTTACGGAAGCCCATTACCGAGAGATGTTGCCGACAGAGTTCCAATTCTTTGGTGATGGGTATCAGCGTTTGTTCAGCAATCTCGTTCATGATATCAAATTCTGCAGCCAGTGCTTGTATGAAACGCGCTCCTTCCTTTGGTGATTCTTCTACCCAATCCATCATTGAAGTGAGCGTATTTCTTAAAAAATGAGGTTGAATATTCTTCTTAAGTAACTCCAACTGTAGCCTTGAGGAAAGCAAAATAGCATTTTGGTGTTCTGCTTCCATAACACTTGTACGAATGGAATGAAGATAAAGCATACACAATACAATGATGGTAAAACTGATAAACAGACCATAATCATACACCAAAAAATTATTGACCAGTGCACTCAGTAAAAGACCTGCCAACACAATAAAACCGCCTTTTTCATTTTGAATAATACCATTCAGCACTACAATGAAAGCAGCTACCCACATGGCTAAACTGTAGAGGCGAGCTGTCAAATCATAATGCCTATAATTAAACCAATAAAGCAATAGCAGCGTTACTAAAAGAGCTGCCATCAGCCATTTTCCCTTTTTAAAATTAAACTGAATAATAAAATACCAAGGAACCAACAGCGCATTGGCAAAAGTCAGCCAACCTATAATCTCCAGGCGAATAAAAAACTTAGAATATGGAATTACCACATGGAATTTTAAGTATTCCATAATCAACAAAGCAAAAAATAAAAAACATATCGTCGCAAAAATAAGAATGTCCCGTTGTTTGCGCTTGCTGTTCAGATAGAGAAAAAAGTAATAGATCGCTGCAATAAGAAAAGCTCCTGCCATGAGATTCATATAGGACATCGTGACCAATGGTCTGGTCAATAGTGAATTGTAAGGATCTATTTTAAATCCGATGCTGCGTTGTACTTTCGGAAGAAGTGATTGCGAGCTGCGAAGGGCAACTGTATGTAAACCGGGTGAAATAAGATGATCCGGAATCTTATAATAGCTGCTTTCAGTGCCTGGTATTTCAGGCTTCCCATTTTGTGGAATTTGTCCGTTGTTACCAATCAATATTCCGTCCCAATACACTTCAAAGGAACCAAATGATTCAATCTGAAGACCCAATGGTAATATCTCATTTTCTACCTTGCGAAGATCTAAATGTGTTCGGGACCAGAAAATTTTACCGGAAGTATTACCTCTATTCTGTGCCCAACTTTCATCATTATAGTCTTTGGATGCCCAAGCTAAATCATCACCTACTTTGTAAACAGGCATTGGTTCTTCGTTACGGATAACGGACGGATTCAGTATGCCAAGCAATACCAACATAAACTTATGCATTATGTAAATATACAAAGGGAATTACTAAAACCTGATGTCGTTTGAAAGCCTGTAGAGTCGTTCACAAATTTTCAGCAAACAGGCATACATCCACGTTTTAAATTTACACCATGAAACAACTCATATTATTTTTTTTGATCATTATACCTTCTCAATATTCTTTTGCCCAGAAAGCAAAAATAACAGGTGTGATTCATGAAAGCTCGGGCATCGCTATTCCCTACGCAACCATAACACTCAAGGAAATTGATGATAAACCCGTTGCTGTTGGTATTTCGGATACTAAAGGAATCTTTCGATTAGAAAATCTTTCTGAAGGAAATTACACCCTCACTTATAGTCTTATCGGTTTTAAAACAATCACTAAACCAATACAAATCATTGCTGATAAGGAAGTAAACGTTGGAACCATAGTTTTACAACCTGATGGAAAACTCCTGGAAGAAGTAACAGTAAACGGACAACACCCCTCAGTAAGTTTAAAAATTGATAAAAAAGTATTTGAAGTAGGCAAAGATATCCTCTCCCAATCGGGAGCTGTAACTGATTTGCTGAACATTGTGCCTTCAGTAAGTGTTACTCCAACTGGCTCCATCAGCCTAAGAGGTAACAGCAATGTACTGGTTTTAATAGACGGGCGACGCACCGGATTAACCCAAGGCAATGCACTAGATCAATTGCCTGCAGATCAGGTTGAGCGTGTGGAAGTAATCACCAATCCTTCCTCTAGATTCGATGCTGCGGGCTCTGCCGGGATTATCAATATCATCCTGAAAAAAAATAAGAAAGCAGGATTCAGCGGGCAGATACGCTTAGTGGGCGGTAGTCCTAATGAAACCCGAGTGACTCCTAGTATAAACTATAAATCTAATAAGTTGAATCTATTTGCCACCTATGGTTTAAGGTTATCAGATTATGTAGGCCTTTATACGGTGGAACAATCTACCGGACTTTCAAGTACGCCAGTTTACATGAATCAACGACAGGATGAGAACCGACATGATAACGCGAAGCTACTCTATTTTGGTGCCGACTTTAAGTTTAATGACCACAACAGTATTACGGCAGCTTTCCTTCGAAACTCCACCCGCGACCACGACAAAACCAGACTCAACTATCTATATTCAGATAAGAATAGTATTCTGGACAGTAGTCTGAGCCGTAGTGGCGAATCATGGGAAAAACGAAGTTATAATCAGCTTGAATTTAATTATACCAAAACGTTTGGCAAAGCAGGCAAAAAACTGACCGTAGATATGCAATATGATTTTTGGAACAGCGAAAAAGAATGGAATCTTACCACCAGTAAAGTTTCACCGATTTCAATTGATTTACCAATGATTAGAACAATATCGGATGGGAGTAGTAAAGATTTAATGATTAAGGCAGACATGATACAGCCGATGGGCAGTAATGCTACCTTAGAGTTCGGTGTGAAAGCAGAAGACCGAAGAGTAAACAGTGACTTTATCGCTGAACAGCAAAACTCAACAGGCTGGGAAACTGTAGACCAGATAGATAACCATTTGTTGTATAAAGAATTAATTGGGAGTGGCTATGTGCAATTTTCCGGTAAGGCAGGTGCTTTTAGCTATCAGAGCGGCCTGCGTGGAGAGCTCGCCCGAATTGGTATTGAAGACCGAATTGGCAGCTATACCAATAAAAAGAAGTATAACCGTTTATTCCCAACGCTCAACATCAGTTATCTTTTTAAAGAAGGCGCAACCTTACAAGGGAGTTACAGTAAAAGAATCAATAGGCCAAGTCTTAGAATGATCTATCCTTTTAATGAACTAACCGACCTCAGCACCCGATATATTGGTAACCCGGACCTTAACCCATCTTACGCCAATGTATTTGAACTCGCTTTCCTCAAGAACTGGAAGACGCTTACATTTAATCCATCATTTTATTATCAAAGCACCAGCGGTGTGATAGAAGATTATACCTATAAAAATGCAGATGGCCTATTCATTACCATGCCTATCAATATTAATAAAGAAATACGCAGTGGCTTTGAACTCTCATTGCTTTATAATCCCATTAAATGGCTGCAAGTAAACACAGAACTTAATGTATTTCATTATTCTGAACAGGGAGTGTATCAAAATCAGAATTTCGATTATTCGGGCAATACCTTCACCGCCCGTGTAAGCGCACAGTTAAAACTAAAGGATAAACTGGCATTTCAGACATTGTATAATTTCAGAGGCGCCAATGCTACGGCACAAACTCGTGCAGAAGCTCTTCATAGTATTGACTTTGGATGTAGCAAAACTTTCCTCAAAGACAAAGCTACCGTTATGTTTGATGTAAGTAATCTATTTGATCTTCGAAAGTCAAAAAGCATCACCACAGGATCGGATTATATAATCAGCCAGACCAATATTCCTAATGCTGCCCGATATCGACTGACACTCGTTTATCGACTTAACCTGAAAGACAATGAAGCTGCCAGACAGGCTAAAAGTGGGAATAGAAATTAAGATGGATTCTTTACAAAGCCTGGAATACCTTGATGAATTAATGAGTTCATACGAAACGTAATTAAAAAGCCAATTCCTTTAAAATTTAAAAAACAGTATAAAACACAACTGCCTTCCTAATTTCGGAGGCAGTTTTAATTTTGATTATAATCAGTTGAAACCACATTATTTTTGGACAAACAACTATTACATTTTGAGGCACTTTCAGCAATCTTTCAATTTACAGGTAATGAAAAGCCACCTATAATTGTTTTACTAATAAATGACTCCGCCTGTGATATTATTTTTTAGATAACACCAGTTCAAAACTTTTAATAGTAATACGATGAATATGAAATACATCAAAGTTGAGTGTAACTTATTTTGATCTTGCTCCGGCAATAAGTGCAATTTTCTATTCTATTGAATTAAATCACTATACTAACAGTACTTTATTGTACTTTAACCAAATAATTTTCATTAAAAACAAACCCATGATTAAACAAATAATATTTACCTTATTTACATTTCTATCCTCTCAGATGGTATATTCTCAAACCTTTGATGATACCTCTTGCTGGGAATATTTTAAAATCACTCAAGACTTAAAAAATAACAAACCGCTCGACAAAAAAACATGGAACCAGTTTTTAAAAAATGATGCGATACAGGTATATCTGAAAGATCAGGGTGTCGACAGTGCGTACATCGATAATTACAGGAAAAACATGGAAATCGCCTACATGCCCAAAAATAATGCCCTCTTACAGGAAAAACTAAAAGACCCTATGAAAAATTGGTGGCTTTATATTGTGAATGAGTATAAGGTGAACGAAGATCAAATGAAAAAATACCTCACTGATATTAAAAAAGATCCTAAAAGCTATTTTGAAACTTGCTATCAATACACGTATCAAATGCTTCCTAAGAAATATCAAAAAAAAGCTCCCAATTATAAGGTTACCATCATTCCTATACACAATGATGCTCATATAGAAAGCAGCTGGATGATGTATTCTCTTATGGCAGCCTATTTTCATGATGCCAATAAGATGGGTGCTATGGGAGGTCACGAGTTTCATCATGTATTGAGACCTCAACTTATGTTTGAAGTGGAAAATCAAGATGCCGTGATTGTCAATTTGCTTCAAAAAATCCTAAATGAGGGCAGTGCAGATTTAACAGATAAAATATATGAAGGCAAAGATGCGGTGAAGTTATTAGAATTTCAGAGAGAAACACGTGCAGAATTTATTGCAGACGGAGCCAAAGTCATTAAAAATATTGATTCTCTATTATCTGTAAAACCATTAAACCGATCTTCATTAAAAATGAATAAGCTGATTAATATTGGGAATACCAGTGGCCATGTTCCGGGATGTTATATGTCTGACATTATCTATAAAGCAGGCTATAAAAAAGAACTCGTTAAACATATTGAAGATCCTTTTCAATTTATTTATCTCTACGATAAAGCGTCGAAAAAAGATAAGAATGCGTATGTTTTATCATCCACAACAATGGATCTTGTTCGTGAGCTGGATAAAAAATACAGACCTAAAGCAAAAGTTGAACAATATCAATAAAATACGATTAATAAAAACAAGAAAGGACAAATCAGTGATTTGTCCTTTTATAATTTATAAGAATGTATAAATGATTTAAAAGTTCTTGATCACTTTTGTGGCTAAAATAAAAGTTCATTATTTCTGTTTTTGCTCCAAGTTCTTCTCTTCCGGCAATATATAAAGCATAATTCCTACAAGAAGCACACAAATTAATATCGCTATAACCCCAGCTTTATAAGCAATTTGCCAGCTTTCCTGGGAAAAATAGAAAAATATCCCTCCAATAATACTGATTCCTAATGCTGATGCAGTCTGTTGAAAAGTAGAATAAATCCCTGCGGCAGCTCCGGCATGTTCAGCGGGTACACTTTTAAGTACGATATTTAATAAGGAGGGTAATACCAATCCGTTTCCTAAGCCCCAAACTCCCATTAATACAATAATGATCCAGCGATCTACTCCGGGTTTCCATAATTGAACCTGAAGCAAAAAGCTTATGGCTAAAAGGATAACACCAACCTGCAATACTTTCTTTCCAAACCGAACGATAAGTTTTGAAGCAATCAGGGAAGAAAAAATAAATAGAATCCCAGGGAAAATAAAATAAAGTCCGCTGAGTAAAGCTGAAACCTTCAATCCATTTTGTAGATATACTGCGCTGAGAAGTAAATATGAAGTATGCAGCATAAAATGGAACAGTACAGCGATTAATCCAATATTGAAATCCTTGATCTCAAATAAACGGACATCAATAAGTGGATTTTTATTGGTGAGCAATTTCTTTTTTTGATCATACATAAAATAGACAAACAGAAACAATGACAGGATAATCATTAAGATACTCCACCATGGCCAGCCTGCTTCCCGACCTTGTGTTAAAGGATAAATTAGACATACTAAAGCCAATGTTAAAATCAACACACCTACATAATCAAACTTGCTCCCATGATTGCCTTTTGTTTCAGTTACATAACGATGAGTAGCCCACAAAGTAACCATTCCAATGGGAAGGTTGATAAAGAAAATAAGTCTCCATCCTGCAATTGCCCAATGGGTATCTGATAAATAACCTCCCAACACCTGCCCGATAATAGCAGCAATTCCTAACGTAATTCCGAATAGACCCACCGCTTTCGCTCTTTCTTTTTTATCGGTAAAAAGGATTTGAATAAAAGCAATCGTTTGGGGAACCATAAATGAGGCACTTAATCCTTGTAGAAATCGGGTAAGGTTAAGCTGAAACGGAGTCATTGATAATCCACACAAACATGAGGCAATCGTAAAAGCAAACATTCCCCAGAAGAATACTTTTTTGCGTCCAAAATGATCGCCTGCCCTACCTCCGGTAATCAGAAAAGCTGCATATCCCAACAAATATCCGGCAATCACCAACTGAACCTCAGCATCAGTGGCGTGAACTCCTGTTTTAATGGACGGAATCGCAATATTGATAATAAATACATCAATCACAGAAAGCAATGGCGCCGAAAGTACAATAATAAGCTCCAGCCATTTATTTTTAATCTCGTTCATTTAAATCAGTTTTTCAATGATTTTTTTTGCAGACTGAAGATCTTCGCCCTGTTTAAAAATGGATGCAGCAACAATGCCGCCTTCTGTCATAAGGAATATCATTTCGGTGAGTTCTTGATCCGTCAGCATCTTTTTATGTCCTGAATTGATGACTAGTTTTTCAATAAGCGCTTTAAAGTCTCTCTTCGCATTTTGAATTTCAGCCAACACTCGCTCATCATTCTGTCCTGCCTCATTATTAGCCTTTACAAAAGCACAGCCTTGATATTCACGGGATAATTGACGCTCACTCATATGATCAAAAATCGTCAGCAGTTTCTGTTTAGGATCTGGTTCTTTATTAATTCTTGCTTCAATCCGTTCCAGCCACTCTTGGTGAAAGCGTTGGATATACGCCAACAGCAAGTCTGCCTTAGATTCAAAATGTTTGTATAAAGATGCTTTAGCAATATCAGCTTCTGCTATCACTTGGTTTATCCCCGTCAGATTATAGCCTTGATTATAAAAAAGTTTTTCGGCTGTATCTATTATTTTATCGGTCACTGTTTGACCTCTTTGTTTTTTCATGATGCAAATATAATTATTAAATATACAAGTCTGTATATTTAATAGTGCTTTTTTAATCTGCTTTACTTTAATCCTTTGTAAACAGCTTCATCACAGTCATTGCGAGAAACGAAGTGACGAAGCAATCTCTTATAAGAAACATTTAATCAAAACTTAACACCCAGTTTGTCATCCTGTAAGGATCTCAACAGTTGAAAGGAAAAATCTAAAAAGCGTATTAAGACTGCTTTGTTCGTTTTAGAAAAATGAAATAATCCTTGCTATTATATTGAGATTACTTCACCTTTGGTTTGCAATCACTTCTCTATTTTATTTTTTTGTTCGTTTTGCCTTGAAGCAAAAGAACCAAAAGTTCAAGACTTGGAAACTCCGGCTAAAAATAATCTATGCTCTCTAAAAATTCTAAAACTCGTGCGATAGCAATATAAGTTCTTCGGTAGTACATTTGTCACGCACTCAAACAGTAGAATTTTCTTAACGTTCGCATAGCTTATTTTCTTAACGCCTCCATTTCCTAGGTCGTTTATTTTCTGTCATTGCGAGGAACGAAGTAATCTCTTATAAGAAACATTTAATCCACAAGATATAACACAAAGTTTGTCATCCTGAAAGGATCTCAACGGTTGAAAGGGAAACCTAAAAAACTTATTAAAAATGCAATAATCTTTACTATTATATTGAGATTGCTTCACCTTTGGTTTACAAGAACTTCTCTATTTTATTTTTTTGTTCGTTTTGCCTTGAAGCAAAAGAACCAAAAGTTCAAGACTTGGAAACTCCGGCTAAAAATAATCTATGCTCTCTAAAAATTCTAAAACTCGTGCGATAGCAACATAAGTGCTTCGGTTGTACATTCGTCACGCACTCAAACAGTAGAATTTTCTTAACGTTCGCATAGCTTATTTTATTAACGCCTCCATTTCCTAGGTCGCTTATTTTCTGCCATTGCGAGGAACGAAGCAATCTCCCACAAACTCTAACACCCAGTTTGTCATCCTGGAAGGACCTCAACGGTTGAAAGGAAAAATCAAAAAGTATATTAAAACAGCTTTCTTACTTCTAAAAAAATGAAATAATCTTTACTATTATATTGAGATTACTTCACCTTTGGTTTACAATAGCTTATCTATTTTTATTTTGTTCGTTTTGCCTTGAAGCAAAAGAACCAAAAGTTCAAGACTTGGAAACTCCGACTAAAAATAATCTATGCTCTCTAAAAATTCTAAAACTCGCGCGATAGCAATATGAGTTCTTCGGTAGTACATTTGTCACGCACTCAAACAGTAGAATTTTCTTAACGTTCGCATAGCTTATTTTCTTAACGCCTCCATTTCCTAGGTCGTTTATTTTCTGTCATTGCGAGGAACGAAGCAATCTCTCAGTGACAGGAAAAAAATCTATTTTTTATCAATTGATAAATAGTTCCCGAAACATAAACTCTAGTTTTGTAGAAAAAAAAGATGTCAGGAGAAAAAGATTTAGCCCTACTCCTCCAAAATATGGAGCCTGTCTTGAATTCAGGAGACTATGTTTTCTGTACCGTAGAAAACCTCAACCAAATTCCCAATATGGAAAAGCTATTGTTTTTCTTTCGCGAGACCGAAGCAATGACAATCGTTTTAGAAAAATCGGTTGCCGATGAATGGAATTTTGAATACACTTATATCTCTTCTTGGATTACCCTTAACATACATTCTTCACTGGAAGCGGTAGGATTAACCGCCGCTTTTGCCAATGCCTTAAAGCAAGAAAATATAAGCTGCAATGTGGTTGCCGCTTATTTTCATGATCATATTTTTGTAGGAAAAGAGGATGCTGGAAAAGCGATGGAGGCGTTGAGGAAGATGGCTTTATAATGTTATAAGAGAAAAATAAAACGTTTGTGAAATAATCATTATATTTGTAAAGAACAGTGGCGGAAGATAGACGCTAAAGAGATTAGAATAAGCTACTCGGGTTAGGGTGGGTAAGTATAAAGTCTTAAGGGTACACACTTAGCATTAACCTTATGGTGTGTGAAGCAGTAACGTGCAAGATCCCTGATAAAACTTATTCGTACAGGTATTAAATCCTGTCTGTTCTATTTTAATGATAATGCCTGTGCAGTATTATCACTATGATACTATAACAAAATAAATTGAGCTATATTTTATAGCTTTTAAAACTGAGTTTATGGAATATTTAGAAAATATTCCTTTGCACTCTAAGATTGTGGAACTATCTTATTTCTATTTTCACTCCTACAGTGAAAATTCTTATTATTAGGCATCACACCAAATTGTTACTTCTCTAATATCCGTTAGTAGTATTGTTATTTCAGCCAGTCTAGGCATTGTTAATTACTTGGATTGAGAGAAGGGCAGCAACCAAAAAGAACAATTGCAAAATCAAATTGATTCATTGAATAGTAGAATAAAAAGGCTTTGTAAATAATAAAGGTATTTTATCTCTTTAAGCTTAACTGAGCTTACATTTTCATTCTACTATACTCAAGCATATTCAAATATCCTTATAAAAGCAAATTTCGCCTACCTTCGAAATGACAGAAGAAAAGAAAATATTACAGAAGCAAATCCTTATTTTCCTTTTTTTAAGCTTTCAATATACCCACTATTTTTCCCATCCCAATAGCATATAATACAACGATTATTTTCGAAAATGTGAGAACAGTTTGGATAATTATAAAGAATGTGAGCACATTCAGGACATAGACTTGCCATTGGAGATTTAGCTACAAAATAATAACTCTCACATTCATCGCATTTCTTTATTTCAGGTTTCATGAGTGAATAAATTGTATGGTTAGATTCGTTCTATAAAGAAAAGCAATTTCCTTACTTTCAAATATACAGAATTAATAACGTCACAAAAACTAAAACCTACCACTTCCAACAAAGCAGTAGGTTTATTTACATCTAAAAACAGCCAGTCTAACTAAACTTCTCAATCGCCTCCACACTCACAGGCGTAAAAAAGTTAATTAAATTCCCATCAGGATCTGAAAATAACAGCGAGCGATTTCCCCAAGGCATTGTCGTAGGCTCTTGAATAATATCGGTGGTAATTTGTTTAATTCTTTCATATTCTTCATCCACATTGGCAACCCGAAATTCTATAATTGTATTTTTGGTACCGGCTGATTCTGTTAGATTGTCACCGAATAACTTCATGGTACGGACGCTTCCTATTGCAATCGTGATGGTGCCTGTAGAAAGTTCCGCAAAATCTTCTGTAAACCATTGCGCTGTTAATCCAATAGCTTTTTCATAAAATTCAACGCATGGTTTGATGTCTTTCGTAATAATTCTTAAGGAGGTTAGTTTCATAGGGTTGGTTATTGATAATTTATATAATTTTAAGCAAAAGTAATAGAGAGTTGTGACAACAGTCTGTCAGTAAAGTTGTACTATTGAAATAATCAATCAAAATCTAGATTAGGGCTAATTATTTAAAAATACATGTAACATCCAAGTCCGTCCAATTGTCTTTTAAGTAACCTATGAATACTAAAAACATTTTCTTCTCACTGAGCTTTGCTTTGTCAGGAGGTGCGGCAACAGCCCAAGAGATTCCGAAATCATTATCCAATACCGTCTGGCTACAGCAGGGCTATGACCGGATTTTAACGATAAAAGATTCCACCTATTCCTATTACAATATCAATAGTGTTACGTGCAAACCAATGATAGATGGTGTTTTTAAGGACCGTTTCAAAATGGTTTCTCTGAAAAAAGGAGCGCTGATCGTCAACCCTGGCGGAATCGTTCATTATAATTTCACCGCTCTTGACCAACTGCCCGCCAACTGTACAAGAGAAGCAAGAAAGGAACTATCCTATCCTAAGAACTTTCAAGTATTCTGGGAAACGTTTCAAAATAATTATGCCTTTTTCAAAGAGCGGAAAATTGATTGGAAAGCCATCTATGATGAATATTTTCCATTAGTTCAAAATGCTAAAACCGATAAAGAATTTGCAGGAATTTTAAAAGAGATTGTAGGAAAAATGAAAGACGGACATATCCGACTTGATCTTCCTGATGATTTAAAGGAAAAACCAGCACCAATAGCAATCGCAACAGGAACTGTACATTTAAGACAAGCATTATTATCAGATTTAAAAAACACCTACATCAAAGAATTAAAATCATATAATGGAGGTGTTCTGCAATGGGGATTTTTAAAGGACAGCAAAGTGGGCTATATCATCATTTCCGATATGAATAATTTTGCCAATTATATTCCCGAAGAACAGCAGAATTCAAAAGAATTCAGAGCATTGTACGATAAAATAAGTGAAGCTAAACCTCCTCAACAAATGTTTGACGATGAAATAGCAGGAACAGAAAAGATTATGAAAACCGTTCTCCATGATTTAGAGGGCTCCACTTCTATGGTCATTGATCTTCGTTTTAATGGCGGAGGTTATGAAACGGTTGCTTTAAAACTGTTAAGCTATTTTGTAAAATCTAAAAAGAAAGTCATTTCCATTACTGCAAAAACCAGTTCAGGGTTTACTCCGAAGCAAGATTACACACTGTATCCTGTGGAAAAAGGCTACGACCAACCCGTATATTTGCTTCTCGGTCCCAACACCGCAAGCGCTGCAGAAATCTTTGCTCTTGCCACGCTGGAGTATCCCCATATTACCCGCGTTGGAAGCAGAACCTCAGGCATATTCTCAGAGATTCTTTGGAAAGAACTTCCTAATGGTTGGGAATTCAGCCTTTCCAACGAGATCTATACCGATAACAAAGGAAAAGCCTACGAAGCAACCGGAATTCCTGTTAATATAGAAATGAATTACCCCAGAAAGCATCCTGATTTTAATAACAGCTTTTACCCTAATGAAGTCTTTAAAGACCAAGCACTGGATAAAGTATTGGAGTTAGAACTCTTAAGAAAATAATGATCGATTTGAAAAGAAACTGAAAGTTAGAAGAAGGAAGTTATAAAGGTCAACAGCATCTCCCAGCTTCCTTCTTTCAGCCTTTCAACCTTAATACTCTCAGTCTATTTCAAGAACCACAATTCAAAACTGCTCCCCTCTTCCAACCCTTGGTAATTGAGATATCCGCCATGTGCTTCCATAATACTTTTGGTTAATGTTAATCCAATTCCGGAACCATTGGCTCTGGTCGTAAAAAACGGAAGAAAAATTTTATCTCTAATTTCCGAAGTAATCCCTGAACCGTTGTCAGTAATACTTACAATAATTCTGTTGTTATGAGAGGTTACGGTAGTTTTGATGATCTTTTTTTCTTTTTCAGAAACCGCAAAAATGGCATTCAGATAAAGGTTGATAAGGCTTCGCTCAATCATTTTTTCATCCGCAGAAACCATAAAATCTTCTATTTCCAACACCATCAGAATATCTTGTTTTTCAAATTCAGTTTTTAGAAAACTCACAGCAGATTCAATCGTTTTTTTAAGAGATACAGCAGCAAGTACAGGTTTAGGAAGTTCTGCTACCTGACGATAATCGTCTACAAAATGCAACAATTGCTTAGATTTAGAATTGATGATCATCAAACTTTCCTTCATTTCCTGTTGGTCTTCCTTGTCTATCGTTTCCTGATTGCTGATGTATTCAAGATTCTGGATGAGGCTGTTCACGGGAGTTAGCGTATTCAAAAGCTCGTGAGAAATTACTTTCATTAAATTATTCCAAGCCAGTTTTTCTTTCTGTTCAATAATTTTCTGCAAAGATTCCATCGTGATAATGAAAAATTGATGTTGTGTACTTTTCACTTTTTTAGTTCTGAGAGAAAAAGACTGTGTAGAATTTCCACGGATAGATACATCAAAAAACTCCTGAGAGCTGCGATATCCTGTATCTTCAATGATTTTATAAAACTCAGGAACCTTTGATTCATACATTTGCCATACATTATATTTCGGAACCTGCAGAATATCCAAAAAAGCATTATTTACGTAAAATACGTCCCAGTTTCCCTCTCTTTCGCTGAGGATCATCAAGCCTGTTTCCATATGATCCAGGATGCTTTCGTACAGCAATTTGTAGGAAGATAAAGAAAACTGCTCTTCCTTACTTTGATAGTAAAGACCAATGCTGCTGTCCAGAAGTTCAGCCCCTTCTTCTTTTGGATATAATGAAAAATCTTTTCTTCGGATGGATGAAATGATCTTTTCCGCTTTTGAAATTTCATAAGCAGAGGCTGAATTAATTAACGCCACAAAAACAACCATGACCGCTGCAAAAAGAATCGCATTGATCCATTTCTGTTCTAAAAAAAAGTGATACCCGATAATTCCACTTGCGATTGCCAAGATGCTGTACATCAGCCACGCATATTTATTTCTGATCATGATTTTTCTTCTATTTTGTTGATACTAAATAATAACAATGAAATGATTGGATTTTTTAATCTTTGAGTCTGCTTACATTAAAAAAAATTCCAATTTTATCATTTAATTTTTTACCATTAAGAAGTACTTTAAGAGTTTTAGAATATTAAGTTTTTAGCTTCGCTTTAAGCCAATGCACTTAAAAAATCCATGGATTTTTCTCTTAACCTTCCTTAATAACTAAATTTCTCTTAATGGTTAAAAACTTCAAGTTCATTTTCAAATATAACACCCACAGTCTCAACATTATGATTAAAAGTCTAAAATCTACCCTATTTACAATCCAAATTTCTCCATTCTTCTGTACAACGCAGCGCGGGACAATCCCAAGTCTTCTGCTGCTAAAGAAATATTTCCGGTATGCTTTTTCAGTGCTTTTTTGATCAAGACTTCTTCCATTTCTTCAATATTGAGATTCACAATGGTGCTTTCGTGTTCTTCAATCTGAGGCATCAACAATTGTAACTTGTTGTCATTAGATAAAATAACACTTCTTTCGAGACAATGATCCAGTTCACGGATATTTCCCGGCCATGGATAATTTTTTAAAGTCAACAATAAATCATCCGTGAGTTCAAGGTTGGGTTGATGGTATTTCTGTTTATAGCGATCCAGAAAATAATGAGCTAACAACCCAATATCTTCCTGTCTTTCCCTTAAAGCAGGAATCTGAATTTCCACCGTATTGATTCTGTAATATAAATCCTGGCGAAACCGATTCTCAGCCACCGCTTTTTTAAGGTTCTCATTCGTGGCAAAAATAAAACGGACATCCAACAACCGTTCTTTAGACTCTCCTAGCCTCGATAATTTTCTGTTTTGAATCAGGCTTAATAATTTGGTTTGAAGTTGAAGCGGCAGGTTTCCGATCTCATCTAAAAATACCGTTCCATTCTGTGCATTTTCTATCTTTCCTGAGTAATCCTGATTTGCATCGGTAAATGCTCCTTTTTTATAACCAAACAATTCTGCCTCAAAAAGACTTTCTGAAATACTCCCCAAATCAATATGTACAAACGGTTCATTTTTCCTTTCCGATTGCTCGTGGATGGATTCTGCTAATACATATTTTCCGGTTCCGTTTTCGCCTAACAATAATACGTTTGCATCGGTGGGCGCTACTCTTCTGATCTGCTCCAGCACTTCCTGCATTTTCTTGGAGTGGCTCTCCAACTGATATTGATTATTCTTTTGGTTTACATTTTCCCATTGGCTGAGCTTTCTGTTTTTTCTGGAAATATCTACTGCAAGGTTTACCGAAGCGTATAGTTTTTCATTATTCCAAGGTTTCAAAATAAAATCCGAAGCCCCATTTTTTAACGCTTCTACCGCCAATTCTACTTCACCGTAAGCTGTCATCAGAATAATAGGAAGATGAGGTTCAAGCGTTTTAATTTCATTCATCCAATACAAACCGTCCTGGCCACTTTCAAACCCTTTTCTGAAATTCATATCCAATACCACGACATCAACCTGATTTTCAGTCATAAACTTCATAATCTGAGCAGGCTTGCTGAGACAGCTGACCTCCGAGAAAAACTTCTTCAGCCAAACCCTTGCAGAAAATAAAATATCTTCGTCGTCATCTACAATTAAAATATGAGCTTCTTTTTTACGCATGTTGTTGTTTTTATGGATGTATTAAACTTGTTTAAACAGACTTATTATTTTATTCATTAAAAATAAGTATTAAAGTGTTCATTTCCGTACAGAAAGTGTTCGATAATGAACACTCCAAATTTCTTATCAATAAGACTTCTCCAGATTTTCAAGCACTTATGCGATTGTATTCTTCTGGCATCCGTATTGTGTAATCAACTGTAATAAAATGAGTTATCTCTAATATGGATACGAAAATAGTAAAAAAGAAATCAAAACTAAAATTTGTTGTAGGCGGATTTGGACTCATAG
Source organism: Chryseobacterium polytrichastri (assembly GCF_900142445.1). Classification (GTDB taxonomy): domain Bacteria; phylum Bacteroidota; class Bacteroidia; order Flavobacteriales; family Weeksellaceae; genus Chryseobacterium; species Chryseobacterium polytrichastri. The sequence goes on from NZ_FRAV01000011.1 coordinate 26,888, forward strand.
CGGTACTGGCATTGTCTGGTGCTTATATTACCAATCAGAAAAAGACCTATAATGTTTCAGCAGAAGACATCCAGATGGATCTTGTGACCCGTGGAAATTTTGAAGACATGCTGATGGTAAATGCACAGACCCAATCTCTTAATTCTTCTTTAGTGAATGTTCTGGAAGGCGGAGCTGTTAAAGAAATTTTTGCAGAAGATGGGCAAATGCTAACCAAAGGCCAGCCTATTGCAAGGGTTTACAATCCCAATACCGAATTCAATTATATGAATCAGGAAACGGGGATCATGCAGCAGATCAGCCAGATGAGAAGTACTCTTCTTGAACTGAAAAATCAAGAATTGGCGCAGGATAAAGAACTGCTACAGTCACAAAACGATTACAACACGGCATTACAAAGCTTTAATCTTCAAAAACGTTTGTATGATGCCGAGATTGGAAAAAAAACTGATTATGACATCAGCATGCAGAATCTCACCTATCAAAAACAGCGGAAATCTATTGTAGAAAAAGGATTTTCTAATGAGAAGAATTCCAGGAATGCACAGATGTCGGCGATTAACGGATCTATTGGACAAATGGAAAAAAGTCTTCAGATCTTACGCTCCAATAAAAATAACTTTCTCATCACCGCTCCGGCCTCCGGAAGACTTTCGTCATTTACCATTTCGGTTGGACAAAATCTAACAAGTGGACAAAGCATCGGAAAGATAGATTTAATGGATGGCTATAAACTGGTCGCTAAAGTAGATGAATACTACATCAACAAGCTCCAAAACGGCATCAAAGGAATTTTGGACAACGACAGCAAACCCTACCAAGTAATCATTACCAAAATTCTTCCCGAAGTAAAAGACGGACAGTTTTTAGCTGAGCTTAATTTTGTAGATAAAAAATCTGAAAACTTGAAAATAGGAATGACTTTCGGGGTCAAACTAAAGCTTTCGGCAGATACCCAAAGTACGATGATTCCCAAAGGAAATTTCTACAAAGACACCAACGGAAAATGGATCTTTGTAGTGAAAGGAAATAAAGCCGAAAAAAGAACCATCAGTTTGGGAAGAGAAAACCCGCTTTATTATGAAATAACCTCAGGACTGAAGGCCGGAGAGACCGTTATTACTTCAGATTATTCGGATTTAAAAAAATATGAGATCCTGACGATTAAAAAGTAAAAGATGAATAATTTTAATCTTTTATTATACGCAGCTTTAAAAAGCTATTATCAACTTAATAAACAAAACCATTAAACAGACCAAACAATGATCAATATACAAACTCTTTCAAAAATATATAAATCAGAAGATGTACAGACTCATGCGTTAAACGAAGTGAGCCTCAACATCAAAGAAGGTGAATTTCTAGCGATAATGGGACCTTCAGGTTGCGGAAAATCTACTTTTCTAAATATTCTCGGACTCCTCGATTCCGCTTCTGCAGGTTCATACCAATTTGAAAAAGTAGAAATGATAGGATTAAGCGAAAGAAAAAAATCTGATGTCCGTAAAAAGAACATCGGTTTTATTTTCCAGAATTTTAATCTGATCGATGAACTGACCGTCTATGAAAACATCGAACTGCCTTTAATTTACAACGGCGTTTCTTCTTCCGAAAGAAAAAAGAAAGTTGAGGAGATCATGGAAAAAATCAATATCGCTCACCGTGCCAAGCATTATCCACAGCAACTTTCAGGAGGACAGCAACAGAGAGCAGCCGTCGCAAGAGCATTGGTGACAAAACCGAAACTGATTCTTGCCGATGAGCCGACAGGAAATCTCGACAGCAACAACGGAAATGAAGTGATGAATCTTCTCGCAGAACTTCACAGAGAAGGATCAACCATTGTAATGGTAACACACTCTTCATACGATGCCGGATATGCATCCAGAATTATCAATATGAAAGATGGCGAAATCTTTAATGAAGAACACGCTTCCCAAAGAAAGGATGTATTTGCAAAAGCAGATGCTAAAGATTTTGAATAAATCAAGACGATTTCATCAATTATCATTAATTACAACACTACAATTATGCTCACTAACTGGCTCAAAATAGCTTTCATCAATTATAAAAAAAACGGATTGTCTACCCTTATCAATCTGTTTGGTCTCACCATAGGTCTTACCGGATTTATGCTGATTCTCATGCATTGGAATGACGAAGAATCCTACGAAAAATGGAACCCAAAGAAAGATCAGATCTATGCATTTCAAACCTATCATACAAAAGAGAAATCGTATGGCGTAAATATTTCTTATCCCATGGCGTATACTGCCGTGAAAAAAATTCCAGAAATACAAGACTATGTTCTTTTTAGTCAACCTGATGCAGCATATAAAATGACAACAAAGCATACAACTGTTTTTCAGGAAAATGGCTTTATGGCATCGGAAACCTTTTTTAATTTTTTTCCTTTTACTATTATTTCAGGGTCAGCAAAAGATGCTTTAAAAACAGATACTTCCATTGCTATTTCTAAACAGACGGCTAAGAAATTATTTGGGACAACCAATGCTGCTGGAGAATCTGTAAAATTTAATAATAAAAATTATATTGTTACCGCAGTGTATGAGCTTCCGGAAGGAAACAGCCAGATTAAACCTGAATTCGTTATCATGGCTGCCCAACAGCTGAAGAATGATAAAGAAAATTGGGGAACTTATAACTTTGGATGTTTCTTTATGCTTAAAAAGGGAGCTGATCCTGTGGTGATTCAGGAAAAATTTAAAAGAGATATCTTACAGTTAAGAGCAGAAATCGGGGCTAAGGAATCAGGAATGCAAGTACAGCAATATATGGATTTATATGGTCCTAATGATATGTTACTTACCCCATTAGAAGGTCTTAAACTTCATACCAAATTATCCTGGTTTGCAACGGGAGATTTTAAAACGATCATGATCTTATTTACATTATCTGTTCTGATTGTTATTCTTTCCGCTATTAATTTTATCAATCTGAAAACGGCAGAAGCATCGCAGAGAGCCAAAGAAGTAGGTGTGAGAAAAGCCATTGGAGGAACAAGATCTTCGTTGATGATACAGTTCTTTATGGAAACTTTCATCATTTGTCTCGTATCCTATTTGCTCGCACTGGCACTAGTTGAGCTCTTGTTACCCTCTTTCAATAAGTTTTTCAATAAAGAAATAAAACTGAACGATTGGCATGTTTACGCCTATTCATTAGGAATGGTCATGATTGTGACTTTACTGTCTGGATTAATTCCTGCCTTTTATCTTTCGAGTTTTAAAGCGATTGAAACACTGAAAGGAAATTTCGCAAGAAGTAAACACGGCATATGGCTTAGAAACGGGATTCTTACGTTACAGCTTATGATCTCTTCATTTTTTATTATTGGTGGACTGATTGTCCACAGTCAGGTAAAATACATGATGAACAAAGATCTTGGGTTTAACGGAAAGCAGGTCATGGTGATTAATTTTAGTGAAAACGATCCCAAACCATGGCTGAAATATGAAAGGCTGAAAACCGAACTTTCAAAGATTGAAGGCGTAGAGGCAATCTCTTACTGTGAAGCAGTAGCAGCAAGTGTCCGTTCCAGTATTTCAAATATGGATTACCAAGAGCAAAGTATTAATGCTCAAAATGCACCAATGGATTATAACTATCTCCAATTTATGGGTGTTAAACTACATAAAGGACGTTGGCTGGATCCTGCATTAGCTTCTGATACCATCAACAATGCTATTGTTAACGAAGCTTTTGTAAGAAAATTTGGATGGACAGATGAACAGACTCTTCAACGTAGTTTTCAGCCCGGCTTTGATAATAAAAAATATAAAATAGTGGGAATTGTTAAGGATTTCAACATTAAGAATCTTAAATACAAGGTAGGACCTATGATATTTTTTCATTACAGAGACACAGATTGGATAAGGTTCAATGTATACAATATTCAGGTGAAATTAAAACCTGATGATATTGAGGGTACCGTCAATCGAATTAAAAAATTCTGGGGAACCAAAGCAGAACCTGGCTATCCTTTCAACTATTATTTTATCAATCAGAAATTTGCCAAAACTTTTGAAGAGTACCAGAAACAGCAGACTTTATTTACCATTCTGAATGCCATGGTGTTGATGGTAGCCTTATTGGGGCTTTTCGCACTTTCTTCTTTAATGATAGAACAGAAACTAAAAGATGTTGCCATCAGAAAAACATTAGGCGCCTCAGACGGAACCTTGATTTTTGGATTAACACTTCAATTCTTATGGATCACCATAGCTGCTGTATTAATAAGCATCCCGATCTCTTATTTTCTGATGAATGAATGGCTGAAAGATTTTGCCTACCGAATTGATATGCCGATCTGGCCTTTTATTGTAAGTTTCTGTGTCTTGCTTATTCTAACGTTTGCGGTGGTAAGTATCAAAGCTTATAAAGCAACAAAAGTGAACTTGGTTACCTATCTGAAATATGAATAATAGACCTCATTGTTTTTAACCGCAAAAGAGACAAAAGATAACATATTAGTGTTTTAAGTTGACTCACAGACTGCAAATAAAATCACATAAGTTTTAAAATCTTATTGTATTGAGCGGAGTCGAAATAGTATTTTTTTGAGAACTTTTATTTTCTAATGATTACATCTCCAAAGAGCTTTTGTCCCTTTTGTAGTTACCCTTTTAACAGTTTAAACCAACTCACCTATTTAAATCAGAACGTACTCATGAAAAATTTTATTTTCATATTTTTTGTTGGCCTTTTTCCGGCACAGCAAACATGGAACCTGCAACAATGTCTCGATTATGCTTCGGCCAATCATCCGTTGATTAAGCAGGCAACCGTTACCGTTACAAAGAATGAAAGACTGATCACAGGTGCAAAAGGAATGCTGCTGCCTTCTGTAGAAGCTGGCGTAAATCATAGCTACAGCTTTGGTTCTTCCATTAATCAGTCGAGTAACCAAAGAGAAACGCTTAATACCCAATACGATCAGTTTTCTGCAAGAGCAGATTGGGAGCTTGTTAACTGGAAAAACTTCCTGAATATTTCTTTGTCTAAACTCAATAAAGAAACAAGTACCTACAAACTAAAACAGGTTCAAAATGAGGTGAAACTCAATGTTATTCAAATGTTTTTTGCCTATCAAAACAGCAGAAGCTGGCTGGATGTTTTGCAAACTCAAATTTCGGGAATTGAAGATCAGATCAAACGAACCGAAAAGGAAGTAGAAATCGGGAGCCGACCTAAAAGTGATGTGTACGATATCAAAGCTAACCTGGGAACTTTACAGGAACAGTGGGTGTCTGCAAAGAATCAGCGTGATTTATCTAAAATCAATCTTTTCAATGCGCTCGCTCTTCGTTCGGATTCTCTAGATTTTGTCATCAATGAAGAAAATATTTTATCAGAAACAGAATTTAAGGACCCGAATTTCACTCAAAATTTATTAGAAAAAAATCCCGCGTATCAATCGGTTATCGCCGAAATCAATGCTCAGAAAAAAAAGAAGGATATTGCAAGATCAGGCTATTGGCCTACTTTGAATGGAAGTTATAGCTGGTCGAGTTTCTATAATAAAGTATTAGGAAAAGATGATATTGCTGCAACCAATTTCTCAGATCAGTTAGCCCAAAATAAAAATCAATCTTTGAATTTTGGGCTTAGCATTCCTGTTTTCAACAAGTTACAGGTAAAAACCAATGTAGAGATTGCCAAACTGAATATCATTAATTCTAATTATGATAAAGAACTGGTTATTAATACGCTTACGAAAAGTATTAATTCAATTAAAGCTCAATTTCTAAACGCCCAGGAGAAGTATAATCTATTGGATGCTAATTTTGAAAATCAAAAACTGTCATTTCAGAAATCTGAAGAAAAGTACAAGGAAGGATTGATGGATGCCTACACTTTTTTTGTGGTTCGAAATGGCTGGCTTCAGGCTAATTACAATCTCATCAGCAGTAAAAATGATCTTATTCAGCAGACAGAATTGTTAAAAGTAATGGAATCCGGATTTTAGTTCCGAACTATTTATATTGTTACAGAAAGCAGCCTTCAATTTTTTGAAGGCTGCTTTTATCATTAGGATATTTGGAAATACCCTAATTCATTTCCTCATTAAGTTTATAGCCATCTTCTAACAAATGGAATTTGACAATTTTCCCATTCACTACTTTAAAAATAACCACAAATTCTGTTGTAAACACTTTGTCATATTTTAATATTTTAGAAGATAACTCTCCTACTACTGTCGCATTTTCTCCTTTCACCGCTATAAAATCAATCTCAAATTTTTCTGGTTTTACGTTAGCATACAGTAACTTAAAAAATTCTCCAACCTGATTCTTTTTTGTTCTCTTGCCCACCCATTCAAATTTCTCCGTATTTCCCGGCAAATCCCAGTCTATTTCGTCTGCAAATAAGTCTTCGAGATTTCCTTCCGTTCTTCCAAACTGAATGTCATAAAAATTGTTTACAACATTTCTGGTTTGCGTTTCAATATCTTCTTTTTGAGATGCTTCTATTGTTGTATTGAGTAATTGAGCTCTTTCAATATCTTCACCACCAAAGTCAGGATCTACATAACAATGCATTCTTTTGATACGGCTGTTTTCAAACTCAAACACCGTACAGAACTTTCCATGTGAAACGATCCCATCAGGAAATGGAATTCCGGTGCGGGTAATCCCTTTTTCTGAGCCTTCAACAATCACATACTTTTCGTTGGTGATGTATGTAAATTTATCCATCTCAAAATGAAGATCATTAATGAGTTTTCTAACATGTTGTGAAAAGCTGCCGATACCTTCCATTCCTTTGGCATAGCCAAACTTCGGATAATATATTTCAACATCTTCTGTGAAAAGGTCAGCAAAAGCTTGGGTATTAAACTGTCCGTTATTAATTAACTCAAAGTAAGATTGAGCTTTAGATACATTATTGTTTTCCATTTTATTTAAATTTCTATTGTAATTGTTTGATTCTGATTTTTTTATATTAAACCAATCGTTCCAAAATAGGACAAAAAAATTTATTTCTTAATTTGCTCCATTAAAAAATCGACCATTTCCATGACTTCTTTTTTATTCTGGGTTAGTATATAATGACTCCAAAAAGCACTGAACGAAGTTAAAATATACCGCGAAATAACTGCTGGCTGACTTGAACTTTTAATATCACCGTCTTCTAAAGCTTGCCCTATTGAATGTTCTAAAATTTGGTATAAAGACGCTCCCGTATTTAATAAAAGTTGCTTCACCGAATCATCGCTGGAGCCAATTTCAAAAATAGTGTTGACAATAAGACAGGCTTTATTATCCGTTAAGGTCTGGTCTACCACATCACGAATTATATATTCTAGTACTTCAATTCCTCGCCCTTCAATAGACGCAGCTTTTGTGTATTGATTTTCTTTAAACTCGGCATAATTTGACAGGCACTTTAAAAACAAATCATGCTTATTGCCGTAGGTATCATAAATACTGCTCCTATTGAGCTTCATAACATCTACAATATCATGCATGGAAGTAGCATGATAGCCCTTTTCCCAAAAAAGGTTACGCACTACTTCTAGTTTTTCTGTATAGTCAAATTCTTTATTCCTTGGCATGATGCAAATGTATGTATTTTAAACCAATCGTTCCGAATTAATTTTATACTTTAATTTTATCGTAAATCTTTCATTTTGGCTATTCATTTTGTTTAAAAACTTCAATGTCCAACCTATTCCTATCCTATTTTTAAAAACAAAAAATCCCAACTTTCGTCAGGATTTTATTATATGTGTGCTTTTCAATTCAGAAGAATTGAAGAAAAATATTTTCTACTGAATCACAAAATCTTTTGTGCTTGAAGTATGCGCTGAGAAATATCCTAAAGCACCATTGCTAATGTTACTTGGCGGATTGGAAGGCGTCACACCACCTCCATTGTCTCCCATAATTTGAAGAAGCGCACTGTAGAACGTAAAGATATTATTATCAATACTCTGCATTTCAACGTGAATGGTATCTCCTACCACTACTTTAACAGCATCCGCCTTATCGCTGTCATCGTTAGGAAGGAATAAAGGTCGTTGATTAGGTAATCCATTATTCACATTGTCTGAAAATACATTAAATGTTTTTTTAGGTTTATTATTAACCGTAAAACTAAAAAGATAGCGGTTTCCTAACGCTATAGGATCTGTAAAAATAGGTAGAAGCGTATATGTTGTTACACCTCCAAAAACAAATGAATCCTGTGCAAGTCCTTCAAAAGCTACCACAGCAGGCATCGTACTTTGCGCCGTATATTGTTTTCCTTCAGCCTGTACTTTCATCGTGTAGGTTCTTCCTGTTACTGCCGTAAAAGCAGTCGTCTGGTATTTTCCGTCACCTACATAATGTAAAGTTTCTGTTTGTCCTGTGTTATCACTTAAAACAACCTGAGCATCTGCAATCGCAGGATATTGATTATTCTGAGTAAAAGCCACCGATTTTGTGATTCTCACGGTATAAGGTCCTGCCTGATCAGTGATATTTCCTTCAATAACGATGCTTCCGCTTTTATCGTCCAGATCGAGGTCGATCTCTTTTTCACAAGACGTTAATGCCAACAGGGATAATATAATAAAAAATGTATTCTTCATGATTTAAAATTTGAAATTGTAAGTGATGTTTGGTACCCAACGGAATAACGAGGTCTGTATAGCCTGGGTTGTTCCTGGATTGTCCGGATTATCTTTAAACGTAATGGTGTAAGCATTTTCACGACCGTACACATTATAAATTCCGAATGACCACGAACCTTTGAAACGTTTGTTAGAATCCGGTTCGTACGTCGCACTTAGATCCATTCTGTGATACGCCGGCATTCTGTCTGCATTTCTGTTGCTGTACTGGAATATCGTTTGTCCGTTCAACTCATATTTTCCGGTAGGGAAAGTAACCGCGTTTCCTGTGCTGTAAAGGAATAATCCTGAAACCGACCACTTTTTATTCAGTTCATATGTTGCAACGATAGAAAGGTCATGGGTTTTATCCATTCTTGCGTTGTACCATTCATTATCGTTGATGCCATCAATTTTTCTTTCTGTTTTAGATAACGTATAAGAAATCCAACCGGTTAATCTTCCGCTTTTCTTTTTCGCTATTAATTCTAAACCATAGGCTCTTCCTTTCCCGAAAAGTAATTCACTTTCTACATCGGCAGCGGTATCAAATGAGATTTGAGCCCCATTTTTAAAGTCGATTTGATTTTGCATTGATTTATAGTAAATCTCTGCATTCAATTCGTAATTGTTATTCTTAAAGTTTCTGCTGTATCCTGCACTGATCTGATCTGCAATTTCAGGCTTCACCGTATAACTGCTTCCAATCCACTGATCGGTAGGGTTTCCACTGCTGCTGTTGCTTAAAAGGTGTAAGTTTTGGGTATTTCTAGAATAGCCTCCTTTGATGCTGCTGACTTCGTTGATTCTATAGTTTGCTGTAATTCTTGGTTCAAGATTTACATACGTTTTTCCAAATTTACCTTTTTCTAAAAATCGACTGTCGGTAAGATTTCCGTTTTCGTAGGTATTAAATGTATCACCTCCTAAAACACTGAAACCGGAAAGTCTTAATCCGTAATTAACGGTTAACTTTTCCGTTGCTTTAAAATCATCATTGATATACACTGCGTTTTCCCATGATTTTCTCGGATTTCTTGGAAAACTGCTCACGCTCGTTCCCGAAGCACTGCTTGGCGTAATGGTATGATAAATAGACTGCAGACCAAAACGAACAGAATGTTTATTTCCTGCGAACCAAGTGAAATCCTGTTTCAGGTTCCAGTCTTGAATTTTTGAATTTAAGCCAAATGTATTGTCATTGCTTTCCAGGCTGATTTTATAATCATAATCACTGTAAATCAATGAGGTATTAGAGAATAATTTACTGTTGATAATGCTGTTCCATCGTAACGTTCCTGTGGTATTTCCCCAATCTGTTGCAAAGGTCTTTCCTATTCCCAGTACATCTCTTCCAAAATATCCGGATAGGTAAAGACGGTTGTTTTCGTTGATCTGATAATTGGCTTTTAAATTAAGGTCATAAAAGTATAATTTACTGTCTTTGAAATCATCTGTTCCTCTTAAAAAAAGATCGGCATACGTTCTTCTTCCCGAAACTATGAATGATGATTTTTCCTTTTGAATAGGCCCTTCCACACTCAGCCTGCTGCTGATTAAACCAATTCCTCCATTAACGTTATAATCTTTATTATTTCCGTCTTTCATTTTAACATCCATCACCGAAGAAAGTCGTCCTCCGTACTGAGCCGGACTGTTTCCTTTAATGATACTTGCGTCTTTTAAGGCATCACTGTTAAACGTACTGAAGAATCCCAATAAATGCGAAGCATTATAAACAGGCGCTTCATCTAATAATATTAAGTTTTGGTCTGTTGCTCCTCCTCTTACACTGAACCCGCTGCTTCCTTCGCCATTGCTTTTAATTCCCGGTAATAACTGGATAGTTTTCATCACATCCTTTTCGCCGAATAAAACAGGAAGTTTCTCTATATTTTTGATACTTAATGTTTCGGTACCCATTTGAGCAGTCGAAAGATTTTTATCTTTTTTTACTCCGGAGATAATCACTTCATCAATATTGGCTGTTCTTTCTTTTTTATCTTCCTGGCTTAAAGGAAGGTCCAGCTTAATATTTTGATCTACTTTTATATCTTGTTCGAAATCTTTGTAGCCCGGATAGGAAATAATCATTTTATAATTTCCCTCAGGCAATGATAGAGAATAAAATCCATATTCATTAGCTACCACGTTAATCGAAGGGTCTTCAGCCACTTTTACTGTCACCCCGATCAGTAATTCCCCATTTTTTTGGTCTTTTACCGTTCCGCTTACAGAGTATTTTTGCTGAGCTACAGCTAAAGTACTGAAACAGAGCGCAGCTGAGGCAGCCGCGATTTTAAAAAAAGATGTTTGCATTCAGTTTATTGTTTAATGTAGTAGAGTTTTTTTTATAGTGATTTTGGTTTATGAGTAGTGAATAAATTATGAAAAACCTATTATGTTTAAAAATCATTATTCCGTGATTTAATTAGCTTTTCTTTTCAGTTAAGCCTCTATTTCAGAAGCTCTGCACGCAAAGATAACAGCAACTTATCATAAAAAGTAGTGTGGTATTAAAAATTAATCTTTTTTTAATGAAAGAAATATTGGTTAATGAAATAAAATATTTAAATTTTCAATTCAACACACTAGATTGTGATAAAATTATAAATGGTGATCAAAAGTAAAAGCATCAACCAGATTATACCCTATAGAAAAGAATACAATATTATCTGAAAGCAAATCAACAATATTATTGTGATGATGAAAAGTAAATGTGGATACGATCCCGCTCAGTCTGAGATTTTTCATATTAGTTTTAAATTAGTGTATTTCAGTGATGAATTACAAAGCAATATCCAGTCATCAACATAAACAGTTTAAACGATAAAATATTGTACAACGATAGAAAAAAAATAACAATGTTAGAAATTTATACATTAAGCCTGTTTAAACTAATTAAAAAATTTAACCACAAAAGATACAAAAGCTATTATTGAATCATTTAAAGTTGAACTATTTGAAAACAAAGCTTACAAAAGAATAAAAATCAAAGATTTTTTTAAACTTATGTGTTCTTGTTTGCAGTTCATTATGAACTTAAATAAATAATATGCTAATCTTTTATCTCTTTTGTGGTTAAATTAAAAGTTTAAACAAGTTTTACATTTCATGATGAACTTAAATAGATAATATATTAATCTTTTGTGTCTTTTGTGGTTAAAATAGAAAGTTTAAACAGGCTCTTTATTACCTTTTAATAATTCATAATAAAGGTTGTTAAATTAGTATCTCACAAAAAAAAGCGGAAAAAGATCATACAACCAGACCCTTTCCCGCTTTATAGTTTAACCAAAATGTTTTATACGTGATGTAAAAATTTCTGCCTGCTAAACAGTACTTCTTCTGTCTCTCGATGATCAGGATCATCTACACAACAATCCACCGGGCATACTGCTTTACATTGCGGCTCTTCGTGAAAACCTTTACATTCTGTACATTTTCCGGCTACTATATAATATACATCATCTGAAACCGCCTCATTAAAAGCATCTGCATCTACTTCCTTACCATCCGGAAAGACTGTTTTCCCGGAAAGCTTTGTCTTATCCTTCCACCTCCAGTCGATAGCTCCTTCATAAATGGCTGAATTAGGACACTCAGGTTCGCAGGCTCCACAGTTAATACAGGCATCTGTTATTTTTATGGCCATATCATCAATCTTTTAATTCTGTTATTCAGTATATTATCCAGCAATAATTACACCGTAGATGAGTTTTTAAAACTCTTTTATATCGTATGGTTAATTATTTTTTCAATCCTGTTGGTAGTAGCAATATTAATCAGTTTATCGAGTTTATCTGCATACATCGGAGATACATTATTTTCATTATCAAAAAGTGAAGTTCTGATCATAGGAACACTGTAAGGAAGTGGCCACGCCCGTAATGATTTGGCAATGGCATCCATCGCATTAATCCCCTGCATCGCCTGTAGACCGTCTGCCCAACACACCAATCCTACAGTTTTGTCGGTAAGATACGGCTGCTTCTGGTCTGCGGTCACTTCCAGCCAATCCAGACAGTTTTTCATTACCCCCGGAATACTTCCGTGATACATCGGTGCCAGCCAGAAATGAATATCTGCATCCAGAAAAAGCTGAGCCATTCTTTCCACCGCTAAAGGAACTTTCGTAAGAGAAATATCATACAGCGGAATCCCGGAATCTGCAAGAGCAAACATTTCATAGCTCACCCCCAACATTTCAAGTTGATCTGCGAAGTATTTTGAGAGGATCCCCGAAGTAGACTGTGGCCTTCTTTCTAAGGCTCCGTTAAATATAATTGCTTTCATTTTATTTTTAATTTTTAAAGATAACTTTTGGCATACCTGCCTCACCGTACATCAAACTTTTAACCAATGGTTTCAGCTGCAAGGAGACTAAAAGATAAAGTGCAGGATCAATATTCGTTCTTGCTTTTACCACTACTTTTTGATCTTTGTACTGGCTTAGATCTGCTTTCAACAAACTCTTTTTCCAGAAATCAAGCAGAATATTTTCTGGAGTGTTTAAATCAACATACACCGCATACAAGTATAGTTTTTCCACCAACATCATATAAGCCCAAGGTGGAATAATAGCATCTTCAGAACAAATCACTGCAACCGCTTTTCCATTATAAATTGAAAAATCTTTCTCAGAAATAGATTCTTTAAATTCTTTTTCCTTAACAATCATTCCCATGAAAAGATGTTCTTTGATATCCAGTGTTATAATTTCTATTTCAGGTTTATAATCTAAAAGATCAATCGTTATAATTCCTGAAGCTTCTACTTTATTGATGAAAATTGAAGTATCCATGTTAAAAGGAGGTATTTATATTTTATGATCTGATTTTTGAAAGTGCTTCTTCATATTTTATTTCAACAGAAGACCAGTCTAACACAGACCAAAATAAATCCAGATAATCTGCTCTTTTATTTTGATAAGATAAATAATAAGCATGCTCCCATACATCGATTCCAAGAATTGGAACACCTCTGTTAACAGACAGAATATCCATCATCGGATTATCCTGATTCGGAGTAGAACAAATAGCAAGAGAACCACTGAACTTCACATACAGCCACACCCATCCCGATCCGAACTGGCCAAGACCTGCTTTTTTCATTTCTGCTTTAAGATCTTCTAAACTTCCAAAAGTTTTAATGATTTCCTCATCCAGTTTTCCTTCAGGATGTAATTTAGGTTGAGGAGACAAGATTTCCCAAAACAAAGAATGGTTAAAATGTCCTCCGCCATTATTTCTAACAGCCGGACTGTATTCACTTACTCTCTGTAAAATAGATTCTAAATCAGGATCTTTTTCAGCGGCTTGTTCTAATGCAATATTCAAATTATCAACATATGCCTGGTGATGACGCTGGTGATGAATAGTCATTGTTTCTTTGTCTAAAACGGATTCTAATGCATCATAAGAATAAGAAAGCTGTGGTAGTTTAAAAGTACTCATTGTATTTATTTTTTGTTTTCGATGGATCAAAGGTAATATTAATTCTCAATTAAACAACCTTTTAGTTATTTAATGCAATTATCCAAAATAACACATAACAAACTAAATACAAATAACTTAAAATAAAACTTTAATATTATAGAAAAATACTATAGTTGTTTTTGATAATAAAGTAACCAATAAAACAACTCATTTTAATTTAATTAAAATATTGGCATAGAAAAAGTCAAATAGAAAACTTTGCTAAAAGCAATAAGGAAAAATTAACACTTCCTACCCTATTGTAATCGTGTAAAAAGATATCCCATTGTAACATTTCAACACTCAAAATTTCAATGTCGATAGTTTTAATTCAAACTATTTACAATATACAAATGGAATACAACCATTCATTAAACAATCAATAATTAAAAATTTCACTAAAATTTTATTGAAAACCCAAAACATGTGGTACATAAGCATAAAATGGTTAAAAAATAAATGTTTTTCGGAATTTTGTGAGTATTTTTGACACAAGAGTAAACATAATTAATTATTGATTTTCCATTCCTATGATCTTAATTGTTGATGATAACCAAAACAATCTTTATTCCCTAAAAAAATTATTAGAATCTAAAGATTTTCAGGTTGATATAGCCAGTTCCGGTGAAGAAGCATTGGGAAAAGCACTAAAAAATAATTACGCCTTAATCATCCTGGATGTGCAAATGCCAGACATGGATGGTTTTGAAGTTGCAGAAACATTGGCGGATTACAGCAAAACGAAGGAAATTCCTATCATATTTTTATCTGCCGTAAATACTGAAAAAAAATTCATAACCCGCGGATATGCTTCAGGCGGGAAAGACTACGTAACCAAACCTATAGATCCAGAAATTTTACTGCTTAAGGTAAAGACCTTTTATAACCTTCAGGAAAAGAATATTGCGATGCAAAAAACGCAACAAAGTCTGGAGCTGGAAGTAAAAGGAAGACGAGAATCTCAGGTTACGATGAAATCTCAAATCGATCATTTTCATCTGATGTTGGAGTCTTTACCTCAAATTGCCTTTACTTTAAACGAAGAAGGAATTGTAGATTTTGTAAATCGTAAGTGGCATGAATATTCGGATTCTGAACAGGAATTCCCAGAGACTCACCCTGATGATTTCAACATCCAAGAAGAATTTGAGCGTTGTAAAAAGAAAGCAAAAGCGCTGGAATTAGAGGTCAGAATAAAAAATATTGAATCCGGAGATTATCGTTATCATTTACTCCGAGTGACGCCTGTGTATGAAGAAAACACGATAAAAAACTGGGTAGGAACCTTTACAGACATCAATGATCAGAAAAAAGTTGAAAAAGAAAAAGACGAATTTCTGAGTATTGCCAGTCACGAATTAAAAACTCCGCTTACCAGTATTAAAGCATACGTTCAGTTATTAGACCGTAAGTTAAAGCTAGACAAAGAAGGTGCTGAAGCTGGTTTTATGATTAAAGTTCAGGATCAGATCGAAAAACTGAATACTTTGATTACTGATCTATTGGATGTTTCCAAAATTGAAAACGGCAAACTAAAGATTAATAAAAAGCCTACCAATATTGGCAATGTTATCCAAAATGCGATTGAAACCATCTTACAAACGCACGAAAACCGTCAGATAAAAATAGACTGGCACGGCATCAAACCTGATATTCTTATTCCGCTGGATGAGATTCGTATCGAACAGGTTTTGATTAACTTCCTTACCAATGCCATTAAATATTCTCCTCAAAATAACCAAGTCATCATCACAACCTTCGTTGATGAAGAAGAGCAGGAAATCAAGGTGAATATTACAGATTTTGGAATCGGAATTCCTGATTTTAAACAAGATGCTGTATTTCATAAATTTTATCGTGTAGAAGAATCTTCGCTGCAGTTTCAAGGAATGGGAATCGGTTTGTTCATCTGCTCAGAGATCATTAAACAACACCACGGAAACATAGGAGTATCAAGTAAAGTAGATGCAGGATCTACATTTTATTTCACGTTACCATTAAATTAATTTTCATGCCGAAAAAAATCATAAGAAATCTTCAGTTTGGAGTTAGTCTATCTTTACTGATCTTAATTGCAAGCTCAATTGCTTCTTACGTCAGCATTCAAAGGCAAACCCAACACAGAGAAAGTCTATCTCAAAGCAGACGTTCCATTACAGCGGCAAAGGACGTTTTAATAGCTCTTTTAGATGCCGAAACAGGAAACAGAGGATACCAGTTGACAGGAAAGGAAAACTTTTTAGAACCGTACAACCGCAGTCTGAATGAATTCCCAAAAGCAATAGCACGTGCTAAAGCGCTAGATCTTAAAGATAAAAATCAGCTTCAGCGTTTAAATAGTTTACAACAAAACGTCAACAGTAATATTAGCAATCTAAAGCATTTTGTAGAAAACAGAAAAAAAGGCATTGTAATGACTCAACAGCAAGTGTTGATGAGTAAAATTTATATGGACAAATGCCGTTTGCTTGTTCGAGATTTCGTGCAATATGAAGAAGCCCAGCTAGCTATCAAGAATAAAGACCTTAACCGTTCTTCTAACACAACTGTGTTGTTCATTATCTTTTCTGCATTAGCTGCGATCGTGGTTACTATATTTTTCTATATAAAACTACGAGCAGATTTGATCCGCAGAGATAAGCTTGAAAAGCAATTAAAAGCAAAAGATCTTGAGATAAGCAGACGTGTAAGTGCTATTCAGCAAGTGGCTAATAGAGTGGCCAATGGAGATTACAGCCAAAAAGCAAATGATAATTCTGAGGACGACCTTGGTGATTTAGTAGACTCTCTGAATAATATGACCGACTCGTTGAAGAAGTCATTTGATAAGATTAATAAAAGCGATTGGCGCCAAAAAGGTCTTGCCATATTAAATGAATCTTTGGTTGGCAATAAATCCGTAAAAGAAGTTGCCAATAAATCTTTAGCTCAGTTAATTGAATATGGTAACTGCATCAATGGTTCATTGTATCTTTTTGATGAAGGTATTTTGAAATTAAACAGCGTCTTTGGTCTAGAAGGCAACATGAAAAAGACATTTGAGCTAGGAGAAGGAATGGTGGGCCAAACCTTTGTTAGTGAAAAGATGCAAGTGTATAACAATCTTCACGAAGACGATTTCACCGTTACTTTTGCCAGCAGTAAAATAAAGATCTACGGCATATTATTACTTCCCATTGTAGCTGATGGTAATACGATTGGAGTATTAGAACTGGGCTCAACGACCAATTTTGAAGAAGAACGAATTGATTATTTTGCAGAATGCAGCCGAAATATCGGGATTGCTTTAAGCGCTGGAAAAAGCCGTGAAAAAGAGCAACAATTACTGGAAGAAACCCAGGCACAATCAGAAGAATTACAAGTTCAACATTCTGAATTGGAAAACCTTAATACTGAATTAGAAGCTCAAACTCAAAAACTACAGGCTTCAGAAGAGGAATTAAAAGTTCAACAGGAAGAACTGATGCAGGCCAATGCCGAACTGGAAGAACGTTCAAGATTATTGGAAGATAAAAATCACCTGATTGCGGAACGTAACAATGAAATTCAGAAAAAAGTAGAAGAACTTGCCTTAAGCACAAAATATAAATCTGAATTTTTGGCGAATATGTCGCACGAGCTGCGCACGCCTCTGAATTCGATTTTACTACTCTCCCGTTTGATGGCTGAAAATCCTGATGAAAACCTGAATGAAGATCAGGTTGAATCTGCTAAAGTAATCCAGAGTTCAGGAAGCAGTTTATTAACCTTGATTGATGAAATTTTAGATCTGGCAAAAATAGAGTCAGGTAAAATGACACTGGAATATGAAAATGTGGTCATTGAGGAAGTGGTACAAGATTTAAAAAACCTATTCAAACCCATCCTTAAAGAAAAAGGAATTGAATTTACGGTTGAAATAGAAAATAATGTAGAAAAATCAATTGAAACTGACCGTTTACGTGTAGATCAGGTCATGAGAAATCTACTGTCAAATGCTGCAAAATTTACCACGAAAGGAAGTATTCATTTAAATATTAAAAAAGATCCTAAGAATAACGATTTTATTATTTTAAGTGTAAAAGATACCGGAATCGGGATTGCAGAAGACAAACAGAAAATCATTTTTGAAGCTTTCCAACAAGCAGACGGTTCTACCCGAAGAAAATTTGGAGGAACAGGTTTAGGTCTTTCTATAAGTAGAGAAATCGCAAGATTATTGGGTGGAGAATTAATGCTTACAAGTAAAGTAAATGAAGGAAGCGAATTTAGTTTAATCATTCCGATTAAAGCAATTACAGAAGCCGTTCAGCCTGAAACTGATCAACAATTAATGGAAACGATTCGGGAAGATGTAGAAGAAATTCAACAAATTTTAGAAGATGATGAGCTCTCGTACACACTTCCGGTGAACACCTTAGAAATTCCGGAAAATGTACCCGATGACCGCGATACAATCTCTAAAGATGATAAGGTTATTTTAATTGTTGAAGATGATATTAATTTTGCCAAAGCATTATTGAAATATGCTCGTCTTCAAAAATACAAAGGCGTTGTTGCCGTAAGAGGTGATCATGCATTATCTACTGCTCTTCAATATCATCCGGAAGCTATTTTACTGGACGTTCAGTTACCTGTAAAAGATGGATGGCAAGTGATGGATGAATTAAAATCAAACCCTCAGACCAAGCATATCCCGGTTCACATGATGTCTGTTTTACATGTGAAAAAGGAAAGTCTGATGAAAGGAGCTATTGATTTCATTAATAAACCAATGGCGCTGGATCAGATGACTGATGTATTCAAAAAGATTGAAGAAGCACTACAAAAATCCCCACAAAAGGTTTTAATTGTAGAAGAAAACGAGAAACATGCAAGCGCACTCTCCTACTATTTGAGCAATTTCAACATCTCATTATCAGTAGAAAACAATGTGGAAGATTGTGTGAAAGCTCTAACAGAAGGTAATTCTGATTGTGTGATCTTAGACATTGGTGCCTCAAAAGGAAATCAGTATCAGATCATAGAATCTATTAAAAGTTATGAAGGACTGGAAAACCTGCCAATTATTATTTTTACCGGACATAATTTAACCCAATCAGAAGAGCTTAAAATCAAGCAATATGCAGATTCTATTGTCGTAAAAACAGCACATTCTTACCAAAGAATTTTAGATGAAGTAGGTTTATTTTTACATTTGGTGGAAGAAAAAAACAACTCAGAAACCATTAAAAACAAAGTCTTAGGTTCATTAACTGAAGTTCTGAAAGGCAAAAAGATTCTAATCACTGATGATGATGTTCGTAATATCTTTTCTTTAACCAAAGCGCTGGAGAAATACAAAGTAGAAGTTGTATTGGCTATGGACGGCAAGCAGGCGTTAGAAAAAATGAAAGAAAATCCTGATATAGACGTTGTGTTGATGGATATGATGATGCCGGAAATGGATGGATACGAAACTATAAAGGAAATAAGAAAGATGCCATCATTCATGCGTCTTCCTATTATTGCGATCACTGCCAAATCCATGATTGGTGACCGTGAAAAATGTATCGCTGCAGGCGCTTCAGATTATATATCGAAACCTGTGGATATAGACCAATTATTATCGTTGTTACGCGTTTGGTTATATGAAAGTTAAACAGATAAATTCTGATGAATAAGAAAATTTTAATTGTGGACGATGATCCACGTAATATATTTGCACTTAAATTGACACTGAAGTCAAGGGGTTATCAAATTGAAAGTTCTACAATGGCACAAGAAGCTATTCAGATCTTACAAAAAGATGACGGAATCAATGTTGTATTGATGGATATGATGATGCCTGAAATGGACGGATACGAAGCCATTAAGATCATCCGAAATACCCCATCCATCAGCGGAGTAGATATTATTTCGGTTACGGCGCAGGCCATGCCTGAAGACCGCCAAAAATGCTTGGATGCCGGAGCACAGGATTATGTATCAAAACCCATTGATGTCGATCAACTGATAACTGCCATAGAAAAACTATCGTAAATGCTAGAACCCAGTATCGTAAAAGATGAAGAAGTAGAACACTTGATTAAAGATGTGTACGCCATGTACGGATACGATTTTTCCGAATACAGCAGAGCGTCTTTTAAACGTAGGGTTAATCGTATTTGTCTGATTGACAGATTCACCAGTTTTGCAGAGTTGAGATATACCATCCTTAACGATCCTGAATATCTAAAGCGTTTTGTAGAAGAAATCACAGTGAATGTAACCGAAATGTTCCGCGATCCTATCTTCTTTAAAACGTTGCGTGAAAAAATATTGCCGCAATTGGGAACCTATCCGCTGATCAGAATTTGGGTAGCGGGTTGTTCTACCGGTGAAGAAGCGTATTCTATAGCCATCCTTCTTAAAGAAGCCAATCTTTACCACAAATCATTGATCTACGGAACAGACCTTAATCCTTCGGTATTGGAAACTGCAAGAGCAGGGGTTTTTCCGTTGCAACAGATGAAATTATATTCTGAAAACTATATGTTATCTGGCGGTAAAAAAGATTTTTCAGAGTACTACACGGCCAATTATGACAGTGTACGATTTGATAAAAGTTTACAGGAAAAACTGATCTTATCAACGCACAACTTGGTATCAGACAGTTCATTTAACAGTTTTCAGTTAATTATATGCCGGAATGTGCTGATCTATTTTGACCGAGGATTGCAGGAACGTGTTTTCCGTCTTTTTGATGATAGTCTGGAGAATTTAGGGTATTTGGCTTTGGGATCAAAAGAAACGCTAAGATTTTCTAATTTAGACAAATCTTATCATCAGGTAGAGGATCAAAAAATCTGGAAAAAACTGGATCATCATTAAATGCCTTTAGCATGAAATCAAAAAACACAAATACAGAATTAATCGTCATTGGAGGATCTGCAGGAAGCTTGCAGGTGATTCTGGAAATGGTTAAAAACCTGAATAAAGAATTGACTTTTCCTATTGTACTGATTGTTCACAGAAAGGCAGGCTCTACAAGTATCCTTCCTGTTTTGTTACAGCAGTTTTCATCAAGAAAAGTCGTTGAGATTGAGGATAAAACAGAAATTCAAAACAACATATTATACATCGTTCCCGCAGATTATCATTTGTTGTTTGAAAATAAAAAACTCATGTCGCTGGACAGTTCAGAAAAAATGAATTATTCTCGACCGTCCATTGATGTCACCTTTAAATCTGCCGCAGAAATTTATGGTGAAAATCTTATCGGAGTTTTACTCTCCGGTGCTAATGCAGACGGTGTGGAAGGTTTAGGTTATATTAAAAAAAATAACGGCCAAGTATGGATCCAGGATCCGGAGACTGCAGAAGTAGATTATATGCCGAAACATGCGGTGGATGAAATTGAATATGATCTGATTATTACCCCAGATAATCTGGCAGATTATATTAATCAATTATAAAAAATAAAAGAAAAAACTTAGGATTTAAATAGAACTGCTATGAGTAAAAAGAAAATTTTGATTTTCGATGATGATACAACTATTCTAGAAGTAATTACCATCATCTTTGAAGAGAACGGATATGAAGTCGAAATTTCAGAAACCTCTCATGATATCGTAGAAAAAGTAACCAAGTATCAGCCGGATGTTATCCTGATGGATAATTGGATTCCAAAAATTGGAGGTGTTGAGGCTACAAAGCTTTTGAAAAGTCATGAAGAATTCAAACATATTCCTGTGATTTACGTTACCGCAAACAATGATATTGTAGCATTGGCGAAAGAAGCTCAGGCTGATGATTATGTGGGGAAACCTTTTAACCTTGATGATTTAGAAGGAAAAGTAGCTAAATATTTAGGCTAAAACAAGAGATCATTTAATACAATAAAGTCCCTCACTCATCAGTAGGGACTTTATTGTATTTTGACTAATTACGGTACAATGTGTTATTCTTAATTCAGTAGTTCAAGAATCTGAACTCTTTAAATATTCTATTTCCTTTTTCAAATCAGTAACATTATGATTCATATTGTTAAGACTTAAAATAAGTGCTGTTAAAAACATCTTTATTCTTGGATTACTGGTAATCTTATCTGAAAATGTGGGAACAATAATTCTTGTTTTTGAAACAATATTCTTAGCTAAAATATATTCGTTAAAAAGATTGATATCTAAATTAAAATTCTTTCTAATACTTAAAACTAAATATTCATATACCAGATATTTATTTTCTTTATGATCGATCATTTTGTGAGTTTTGATATCATAATACAAGTAATATCTGTGCCAAAATGATTTCTAATTAAATAAGCTCTAAGTTCACTGATTATAAAAGCCTTATACGCTCTTCTTCCAAATCAATTTGGCGAATTTGCCAATTGATGTATTCTTCATGCAATTCAGGATCTTTGTTTAAGGTAGCTAAAAACTGACGCTGACTTTCCAAGACTTCTAAATAATTTTGTTTAGAACTTTCCGGCATCCTCAGGTTTTCCGGCTGGCTGATCTTATGCTCCCACACAGCAATCATTTTTTGTAGATGAGGGTCTTTATACAAACCTTTTTCATGCTTTTCTTTTAATAAACGTATTGTCTCTACTACAAGATGATTTTTCACTCGTGTCTTTGCTTCTTCTTCAGATAATTCTCTGGCAAAATTAAAAAGATTGGAGCGCTTAATAATATAAGGAAGCGTAAGCCCCTGAATTAAAAGTGTTAATAAAATAACGACAAACGTTACAAATAAAATAAGGTTTCTATGAGGAAAAGCTTCACCACTTGGTAAGGTTAAAGGGATTGATAAAGCCGCAGCCAAGGATACCACCCCTCTCATTCCTGTCCAACCTAATAATAAAGGCATAGCAAATCTTCTTTTTTTACTGATGTCACTCCCGAATCTAAGGCTTGGTCTGAATATAATAGTGGCTATCATCGCTCCATAAGAAGAGATCATTCTTGTACCAATTAAAATAGCTGTAACCGCCGCTCCGTAAAGAATAGCTCTATTGAGAGGTATCCCATCTTCCCGCAAGCCTTTTACCACCTCAGGAAGAGCCAAACCAATAATCATAAACACGATACCATTGAGAATAAAAATTAAGGCTTCCCAGAAGCTCGATCCTTTTATTCTGCTGGAACTGCTTAAAAAAGACAATCTTCTGGTGGATAAAAATAAACCGCCTGCCACCACGGCCAATACTCCCGAGCTGTGCATTTGTTCCGCTGCCCAATACAACAGATAAGGTTCAACAAGCGTAAACACAATATCTGAAGGCGCATCGGTAGGCAATCTTTTATGAGCCTGCATAAATAACCATCCTCCCAAAAGCCCGATGCCAATACCTCCAATTACCATCCATGAGAAATCTACAATAGCTGTTTTAAAAATAAACTGTCCGGTACCCACAGCCACCAAAGCAAATCTTACAATAATTAATGATGAAGCATCATTCAGTAAACTTTCACCTTCTAATATAGCAGAGGTGGATTTAGGAATTTTCACAAATTTCATAATGGCTCCGGTACTTACGGCATCAGGAGGCGAAACAATACCACCCAATAAAAAGCCTAACGCCAAGGTAAATCCTGGAATAAAATAATTGGTAAGCAACGCAACAGTGAGCGCAGAGAAAAACACTACTATAAAGGCAAAACTACTAATGATACGCCACCACTTTTTCATTTCTTTAAAAGAGATAGTCCATGATGCTTCAAACAAAAGCGGGGGTAAGAAAATAAAAAAGATCATATCCGGATCTATCTGAATTTTAGGAAGCCCCGGAATAAAACTAATCATTAAACCTACCACTACCAGAAGTATAGGATAGGCAATTCTCAATTTATCGGCCAGCATTTCTATCAATACAATAACTACGATAAGGGCCAACATGAAAGGTAATAACTCGTGCATACTTTCGAAATACTATTTGAATTAAATAAATTGGATAACAACGTATGAAGCGTTGGTATTTATAGGATTGAACATTCTGAACAAGAACTGTCCTTCACAAAGATTAAAATCTTACTTTTTACAGTATCATCTTGCACCTTTGCTTTCTTTTCACCACACGATAAGAATATCATTGGGATAATCTGAATACGTTTATTTTTTATCATAATAATGTGTTTATCTAAAATAAAAATCAAACAAAACCCTAGAAGTTACTGAAATACGCTTGGTATTACAATTAGATATTTTGATTTTATGATGATAAAAATACTATTTTAATAGATAATTTTCAAAAAAAACAAACAAACTTAACTTATTTCCACACCATTACCCAAAATACAAAAAACTACAACCATCAAAAAATAAAGAGTCTCCTGATGAAACTCTTTTATTATTCGCAATCGAAGTAGAAATAAAAAAAAACTGAGCTCTTACACTCCATAATTATACATCATTAAGCCATTTCAATAATTTCGTTTTTTTCTCTTTACTTACTATAATTTCTTTATCAAAAGATAATTTCAGTTGCAATTTCAGCTTTCTGGGAAAATATTCTAAAGCTTCCAAAACTGCCTCCTTATTAATGAGAAACTGTCTATTGGCTCTAAAAAAATTGGAACCTATTTTACTTTCTACTTCTTCCAATGTGTCTGGTATAAAATATATTTTTCCAGAAAAAAGATAGAGGCGGCAAACCTCATCTTCTAAATAGAACATCGCAATTTTATCTAATCCTACAGGCAGATAACGGTCTCTGTGTTTTATCATAAATGTTCCCGTTTCTTGTAACTTATAGCTATCAAGAACCTTCATTACAGCATCATATTGCTGTATGACATCCTTCGCTAATGCTGTTTTTAGAAGGCTGTATTTTTGTATTGCTTTATCTAATACATTTTTATCATATGGCTTAAGAATATAATCAATCCCGTTTGTTTGAAAAGCTTCAATAGCATAATCGTCAAAAGCTGTACAAAAAACAATAGGAACATTGATTTCTATATGACTAAAAATCTGAAAACTCAATCCGTCTCCCAATTGAATATCGCTAAAAATGAGATCAGGCTGTGGGTGATTAGAAAAATATTCTATTGATTCGCTAACCGAACTTAAAACAGCCTGCAACTCTATATCCGGTTTTATCTGCATTAATGTTGAATACAAATCTTCAGCAACAAGCGTTTCATCTTCAATAATTATAATCTTCATTGGTCAAGGAATTTAAAACGTACAGAAAATTCTTTTCCATTATTCTTCACAATAATATCCTCCTCAGTAAGCAACCGATATCTTTCTGCTAAGTTACTAAGACCACTTTTCAAGGAGGTTTCTTTATAAAACTTCGGGTTAATATTATTAGAAACTTCTATACCATTTCCCGATTGATGAATCTTTATATGTAAAGGTAACTGAGCGGTTAATACATTATGTTTAATTGCATTTTCCAGCAATGGCTGTAATGAAAAAGAAGGTATTTTTCCTTGTAAGGATTCCTGATCTTCAATAATAATTTGCCAATCCAGAGAGGCTGTAAATCTTATTTTCTGCATTTCGAGATAGTTGATACAAATTGAAAGTTCATCTTCCAAAGTGGCTATAAACTTATTATTATGAGAAACTGCAACCCTTAAGAAATCAGAAAGCTGCAAAAGATAATGCTCTCCCATTTCAGGATCTTTTTTATAAAGGATTTTCAAAGTACTCAAAGCATTAAACAAAAAATGAGGCTGAATCTGTTCTTTCAAAACAAGATTCTCTGCTTCTGTATTTTTCATCTGAAGTCTATAATTTTCAAGGTCAGCCTGTATCTTTCCCCGGCGAACAATCACAAAGTCATGTAATGCTAGAATAATCGTATTAATAACCACCGAAAACATTAAATACATCAATACCCTGCTCAATTCATTAAGCCCCCATGAATTTCCCGACAGCAATACCATAATTTCCCAAAGCAGAAAATAAAGGATAATTCCAATCCCAAAGCTCAATGTATAACGCCAAAATTTAAATGCATTATTTTCATATCTCGCTGAGCAGTATTTGAGAATAAAAGCTTGAGCAAAACTCGTCAAAAAAATATATGCCCCACTTTTAAATGCAATATATGGCATCTTAAAATGCTCCAATGTAAGAAATAGAAAAGAAAAAACAAATGTAACTCCCGAAAGAAGGTAATTCATCTTATAAATTTCCCGAAGACTTTTGGGTGTTATTAATTTATTAATATTACTAAGCATCTTTGTAACTATTTATCTAAAAAAATAAGCAACAACATTGCGATTAAAAATCTAAATCAGAGTTCCCTCAATTTGCTTATCAAATATATAACAATACATTTTTACATGAGAAAAATGAGTGTGATAAATGACAGATTTCTAATTAACCTTAATTCGGAATCTAAAATATTTAACCCGAACTAAGGCTAGTTTTAAACGCATCTTTTTTTAATAATTGATTTTTTTAATTACTAAAAAATATAGAACACTCCGGCTTGAAACACACTGTTTTTAAAATCCGATTTTACAGCAGAAGAATTGAATTTGCCTACATCTGTAAAGCCTTGGTAATATCTCGCACCAATACCTAAACCTTTTAAAGAACCTCCTTTAAACTGATAGCCAATTCCTGCAGCAACCCCCGCATCTATTTTGTCTGCAAATTTGTCAAACCCTGTATTCTTAGCATCCTCTATCAACATATTCACCTGTGGTCCTACCTCAGCATAAATTCCAATATTAGAATGATATTTTACAAGGATGGGAACAGATAAGTAAGACAGTTTTAAATCTTTCTCCAACCCTAAAAGGCTGTTCTTTGTCTTTGCTCCTTGTGTTGAATACAAAAACTCTTCTTGTATAGACCATTTATCTGCCAACTTAAAATTAACAATAAGTCCTCCATGAAATCCAGCCAATCCCTCCGTATCAAAACCAGCATCAGTAAAATTACTATAATTACCTCCCGCTTTCACCCCGAAACTAAGACGCTGCATAATATTTCCTAATGTACTTTGTCCAAATGACATTTGTGATGCAACCAATGCAAAACCAACTAAAAATAACTTTTTCATAATGATAACATTTATAAATAACTCTGCAAATGTATCGTGCTGAATTTCTGCTACATCGAAAAATCAAGCGGAAACGGACAAAAAAGAAACTAAAGCGGATTTTTGAAAATATACTCTCTATCACAAAGCATAAAAGCCTGTGATAAATTTCTAAATTTGATTTTTGTATACCATTCAAATCTTTATCTAAATCACATTCTTTAAGTTTTTTTTTAAAGATAATATACTGATGATGTGTTTTTCTAACGCAAAGCTTTAGCTTTATTATGCATATTTTCAGGGAGCAAAGGATAGAATCAACTTCATTGATTCGTCGAAGCGTATGAATAAACAGCTTCATCAGCGACGAAGTCGCATTACTTTGCCCACTTAAAATAAAGCAAAATTATTCATCAACTTTGCGTTAATCTTTTTAATCAAAAAATAATTTCAAACATGACCTATTGAATTTTGTCAATAAAAAAAATGATAACCAAACACATAAAAATTTATTATATTCATCCTTGATTTTCAATAGTAAGATTACTTAAGATTATTCGAATATTAGAATATTAAGTTTGAGCTTCCCTTTAAGAGGACACGCTTAAGAAAATCTGCAGATTTTTTCTTAATTTCCTTAACAACTAAAATTATTCTTAATGGTTTAAAATTTTCACATATTAATTATTAACTAAAATTTAAACATACTCAAAAAACTAAGCTTAATTAATTTTAAAAAGTAGAGTTATCATTATTTATACAAAAAATAAAGGACCTCATGATGAAGTCCTTCTATTTTCTATTCCTGTAATTATCATTTTTTTGAAATTTGGTATAAAATCATTCTACAGCCAGTCCTTCTTTATAGGTTTTCAATGCTCTTTCTCTTGCCTGTTTGTGATCTACAATAGGCCTGATTAATAAAGCATCCTGAGGAAGCCATTTTTTAATATATTGAAGATTTTTATCAAACTTTTTAGTCTGTTCTTCAGGATTGAAAATTCTGAAATACGGCGCAGCATCACAACCACAACCCGCTGCCCACTGCCAGTTTCCGTTGTTGGCCGAAAGGTCATAATCTAAAAGTTTTTCGGCAAAATATGCTTCACCCCATCTCCAATCAATCAACAAATGTTTGGTAAGAAAACTCGCAACCACCATTCTCACCCGATTGTGCATAAAACCTGTCTCATTTAGCTGTCTCATTCCTGCATCTACAATGGGATATCCAGTATTCCCTTCACACCAGGCTTTAAATTCGTCCTCATTATTTCTCCATTGAATATTTTCGTACTTCTTTTTAAAACACTGCGTAACAACATGCGGAAAATGAAATAAGATCTGCATGAAAAATTCTCTCCAAATCAATTCATTCAGCCAGGTTTCATTATGCTTTTGAGCAAACTTCACACATTTTCGTACTGAAATTGTTCCAAATCTCAAAGCAATCCCCAAATGAGTGGTATGATCCATTGCCGGAAAATCACGGTTTTGATCGTATGTATCTATAATTTTTGAGTCTAAAGAAGGTTTTGAAAATTCAATTTCAGTTTTTTCAAATCCTATTTCCTTAAGGCTTAAAATCTCTTTATAATCTTTTACAGGAAAAAAGTTATTGCCATTAATTTGAAAATTTTCAATCTCAATTTTATTAATATTCTCTTTCCATTTTTTTGAATACGGCGTAAAAACAGTGTAGGGAGTTCGGTCACTTTTAAGGATATCATTTTCTTCAAAAATAACCTGATCTTTATGAACTGAAAATTTCACTTCTTTTGTAGCTAGAAATTCAGCTATTTTTTGGTCTCGTTTAATGGCTTGAGGTTCGTAATCATTGTTGCAGAAAACGGTATCAATATCATATTCTTCCGTCAATTTTTCGAACACTTCAAAAGGCTTTCCATAAAAAGTTTTTAGGCAAGTTCCATATTTATTTAGCTCTTGATTGATTTCCTCTAAAGCCTGATGAATATAATCTACCCTTTTGTCTTTTTTATCACTGAGCTGATCTAAAATTTCACGATCAAAAATAAAAATAGGAAGCACTTTTACCCCCGATTGTAAAGCCTTATGTAAGCCACAATTATCTTCTAATCTCAGATCTCGCCTGAACCAGAATAGATTAATTTTGTTCATTTTTTTTGAATTTTTGAAATAAAAACAGATTCCACAATATCATTTCATAACCATATACAGTGTCTTCCAATGGAATAGTCAACATTCTTATTCCCATAAAGTTTTGTGGGTTGTAATTCACAATTGGAGATTCTAGACCAGTTCCCGTCAATATTCCGTTTACGCCTAAAAATCCGGGCATTAAAACAAGATAAATAAAAGAAGCTTTCCCAATCCATCTTGCTTTCAAGATAAAATACAAAACAAACATGCTTACAGCTGTTGAAAGGAATGTAATGAAAGTGTAAATTTTATCATGAAAATAAGCCGCAATTATTAAAGCCAAAATAATACTGATAATTACAAATATTTTTTCAGGAAGCGGTTTCCAATTGAGGTTGAAAAATTGATCTAAACAGAAATACGTAAATACACATGAAAAAGGAATACAAATAAAGAATAATATCTCCTCAATGGGCAAGTTTAAAATCCTTATTCCCAAAAGATAATGATCATTAAACCACCACACCCCTATCTTCGTAAACCACGCATCCCAAGCTATAAATACTAAAGCCACCAAAAAGGAAGCAGAGAAAAAAGCTCCGAAATGTCTGTTGAATTTTATCTTATGATGAAATGAAAAAATAAAACAGATGATTATCGTAAAAAAATTGATTAACAGATAGGTATAGTGATGCATTTTTATTACTTATTTATTGAATTTTCTTTTATGACATAAATATTTTTTCATTGAGCTCATTTAAATCTTTAGTTTCAGTGAAAAAAAATTAAAACTACAAAACAGACAAAAGCTTTCTGACACTTTAGAACACTTTAGTTTAAAAAAATTCACATAAGAAGAAAATCAAAGATTTTCATAAAACTTAAGTGTACTTGTTAAGAGTATAACTTTTAACTTAATAAGTCTTAAGTGTTATCATCCTTTGTTCTTTTTGCTGTTAATAAAAATTAAGTATTTTAATTATATCAATTTGCAGGTAATCATCATTTATCTTTATTAAAATACATTTTAAAATATTTCACGGGGACCCATAAAAATCCAAAACACTCTCCTCTTTCTTTTCCTGTATGTTTGTGATGTTGCTTGTGTGCCCGTCTGATCGATAATAAATAAGGATTTTTGGTATCTCTTAAAAACCTGATTCTTTGATGAATGAAAATATCATGAACAAAAAAATATGCCATCCCGTACAATGCAATTCCTACAGCGATATAAAAGTAGATGTTGTAATTATTAACTGTTCCGTAGTACATTAAAGCGATGGTTGGTAGCGCAAAAATCAGAAAAAAGTAATCGTTTTTTTCTACATGCCCTTCATTGCTGTGATCGTGATGATCTCTGTGAAGCGACCATAAAAAACCATGCATGATGTATTTATGAATCAGCCACGTCATGCCTTCCATGATGAAAAATGTACTTATGACAATTAAAAAATTCATGATTTTTATTTATTTAATTTTTTATTTTAATCACAAAAGGAACAAAAGCTTTTTGACACTTTAGAATACTTTAGTTTAAAAAAGTCCACATAAGAATAATATTTCGACTCCGCTCAATATTCAAAGATTTTCATGAAACTTAAGTGTTCTTATTTTACAGTTTACTGATTAACTTAATAAATCTTAAGTGTTATCATCTTTTGTGGTTAGACTTCACTATTAAACATTTTGTCTAAAACTTTATTTCGATAGCTGAAAATATGTTCCAACTTATCTTTCACAAAAAGTTTGTGGGCTATCTCACCTAAAAAACCCATTGGAAGTTCATAGTCAACGGTATCTTTCATTAAAACACCTTTATCATTTACGATAAATTCATGAAAATGATTCCACAGTTTATAAGGTCCCTTTTGTTGATAATCGGTAAAGCTTTTTTGGAAATCAACCTGCTTGATTTCTGTGGTCCAGTTCATTTTAATCCCCAACAAAGGCGAAACATGATAATCAATGATCATTCCTTCATAAATTTCATCATCATCTGTTTTGGTCAAAACAACAAATTTCATGTCTTCCGGAGTGATCTTAGACAGATTATTTGCCGAAGAGAAAAATTTCCACGCGGTTGCTAAATCACAATTCAATTGCTGTTCTTTATAAAGTCTGTGTATCATTTTAATTTTTTATAGAAATGAAGTTTTATACTGTAAATAACTGCTCATCATTAAAGAAATCTTTCTACTGTTTGAGATTCTGATTCTCTTATTAATGATTTTATGAGCCGAAGTCCTTTTTATCTTTCTGAAAAGGGAAATGTAATAACGGTATGCTAAATACACTCCAAATCTTGATGAATTGGGAAGCTTTTTAATTCCACTCAGAGCTTCACTAAATTCTTTTTCGATATCTTTTTCAATATCTGCTTTTATTTTATTGTCGAATAACGAAATATCTACATCCGGGAAATAGCTTCGTCCCAAGATCTGATAATCATCTTTCATATCTCTTAAAAAATTTACCTTTTGAAAAGCAGAGCCTAATTTCATAGCAAAAGGTTTAAGCCTTTCAAATTCAGAAACATTGCCTTCTACAAAAATCTGCAAGCACATCAAACCCACCACTTCTGCAGAGCCTAAAATATATTGTTTATAAAGATCTGAATTATAATCTACTTTCTGAAGATCCATTTGCATGCTATCTAAAAACTGACCGATTAATTTTTGATCAATATCAAACCTATGAACCGTATCCTGAAAAGACTGTAAAATAGGATTCAGCGAAATTCCATCATCCAAAGCCCGAGCAGTTTCTTCCCTGAATTTGGTAAGTAGTTTTTCTTTATCATAGCCGTGAAAACTGTCTACAATTTCATCAGCCAAACGCACATATCCATACACCGCATAAATTGGGTTTCTGATTTTTGGAGACAACGCCAAAATCCCCAAAGAAAAGCTTGTGCTGTACTGTTTGGTTGTTTCTTTACTTACCCGATAAGAAAGTTCATCAAATAATTTTTTCATAATTAATTTGTTTTGGTGGCTTCAATGGCAGCAATTTTACCTGAAATAATCGACGGCGGAACACCGGGTCCAGGAACGGTAAGCTGTCCGGTATAAAAAAGATTTTTCACTTTCTTGTTCCTGAGTGACGGTTTCAAAACTGCGGTTTGTGATAAGGTGTTGGCAAGCCCGTACGCATTGCCTTCATAGGCATTATAATCTTCTTTAAAATCTTTAATACAGTAACTTTTTTTATAATCAATCTTTGGCAATAAATTCGAAACTCCTGTATGCTTTTCGAGTCTTATAATTATTTCAAGAAAATATTTTTCTCTTTCCATTTCAGAATCTTCTATTCCCGTTGCCACAGGCATGAGCAAGAATACGTTTTCGCAATTTTCAGGCGCAACATTGGGATCTGTTTTTGAAGGGCAACACGCATAAAACAATGGTTTTGTAGGCCATCTCTTATCTTCATAAATTTCTGTAGTGTGAAGGTCAAGCTCATTTTCAAAAAACAACGTATGATGTTTCAGATTGGGAATTTTTTCTTTAAACCCTAAATAATAAATCAGGCAGGAAGGCGCAAAAGTGAGCTTTTCCCAATATGATTCTTTATAATTTCTGAATTCTTCAGGCAACAGTTTACTTTCCGTATGATGATAATCTGAAGAAGCAATGATAGTGTCAAAATCTATTTCCTCACCATTAACAATCAGAGAAGTAGCTTTGGTATTTTCAACAATAATTTTTTCTACATTGGCATCAAAATGAAATTTCACTCCTTGGGCTTCCGCCACGTTTTTCATCGCATCAATCACTTTTGAAAAACCTCCCATCGGATACCAAGTCCCTAATTTGTAGCCACCATAATTCATTAAACTGTACAAAGCGGGAATATCTTTAGGTGCCGCTCCCAGAAAAATAACGGGGAATTCCATTAACGTGATCAACTTCGGATCCTTGAAATACTTTCTTACAAATTTTTTAAAATTGGTTAAAAGATCAAGCTTCAACGCACTTTTTGCAATTTTTGGAGAAACAAATTCAAACCATGAATGACAGGGTTTATTTACGAATTCTTTCATTCCCACTTCATATTTGTATCGGGCATCTTCCATGAATTCATCCAACTTTTTACCGGAGCCTTTTTCTGTTTTCTCAAACAAATCCCGCATTTCGGTATAATTGTGAGGGATATTCATTTTGCTATCGGAAAATACCATTTCAAATTGCGGATCAAGTGCTACAAGCTGAAAAAAATCTGACGTTTTTTTACCGAAATCTTCAAAAAAGGATTCTATAATATCCGGCATCCAGTACCAGCTTGGCCCCATATCAAAAGTATAACCATTATCTGTAACAAATTTTCTGGCTCTGCCACCCGCTGCACTATTCTTCTCAAAGACATGAACTTCATGACCTTCTTTTGCAGAATACGCTGCCGCTGACAATCCCGAAAACCCAGAACCAATAATCGCTATTTTCTTTTTCATTTTTAATTTTTCTCAAATGAATATTCCTGATAAACAGTGTTGATTAAATCTTTACTCTCTATGTTTCGATTAAAAATGGGATAATGAAATTTGTCTAATTTGTTCAGAATACGAATAAGATCCATCTTTTCAGAATAATTTAGATTGCCTGAAACAATATGTGTTGCGCTTCGGATCTTTTTCATTTGATTTTCCAATGCTTCGATTCCCAGTTCTGTAATTTTGATGAGTTTCGTTCTTTTGTCATCGTTTGAATCTGTCTGATGTACCCAACCTTGCTTTATTAATCTGGTAATAATTAACATTCCCACAGGCTTATCCTGAATATTTTTTTTAATGAGTTCCATTTTGGTCATTTCACCAAATGCTTTCAAATTGATCAGATAAATAAAATCTTCTTGCGTGGCAAAATCAGAACCCGAAATAGCAGATTTAGAATAGGTCTTTGCATACCTGTTGAGATGAACCAACAAAGTACTGATCGCACTTTCCGGGCTTCTTCCGCTTTCTTTGCCTTCCCAATAAGGAGCTTCTGCTTCATTATTACTAGCCATAGATTCTTTGTTGTAGATCCATGATTTGAATCCATCAACATCAGAAGAATACTGAGAATTTTTATTTTCAGTATCAAATTGCTCCAGTAAACCTACCACATCTTTAACAAGATCAAAATTCATAACCTTAAAATTAGAATACAAATATACCAAATTAAATGATATTTAGTTTATTTATGGATTAAAATTAAAGCTTTTTTAGGTAGAATCAGAAATATAGTTCACAAATATACTTTTTAAGATAAATGATTAAGAGAGATTAAAGAAATCAATCAGCACATTTCCCGAACATTTATACCTCAAAAAAAAACGCTACCTCATTACGTTTCAATAATCAATTACAAAAAAAAAAACCTTATTAATCGAATGATTAACAAGGCTTTCAACGTGAATATCTTATATTTTAATTAAGCGTAAACTAAAACTATTTATATCGTGCAGGCATACTTGGATTACTCATCACACTGCATTTTTTCACATCAATGGTTGTAGTTGCGGTATTATTGGTTGTATCTGTATCCGTTATTTCAGTTGTATTTGCAGTTGAAACATCTTTGAAAGTTTGGTTTGCTTTTACCCCTCTGATGTAATCTCCTGTAATAGTAACTATTCCGGAAGATTTTGCTGCTAAACCTACGATTCCATTAATTTCATTGGTGGTAAAATTAGAAGTCGGTATCGTTGAGTTCGTAAAACCACTGCTTAAAACCACACTCGTAATTTTAAATTGAGAGTTGGTAAGCAATGTATTGGCTGCATTGGTTACTTTACTAGTGAAACTGATATTGTTCAATGCTGCTGCTGTATCATTCGTAACCTCAACTTTAAAACTTACTGTATTTTTCTTCTCATTACATGCAAACGGAAAATCTGCACGGCTGTCTACCCTTAAATTTCCTGGAGTCGTTAACAAGATATTTCTAATTTCCTGAAAATTAAAACCTCCTCCTGTTGAAGCTGCAAATCCTAATTTTAAATTGGTTGGTATCGGGTAAGTTGTACCGTTTAATGTATAATTCAGAACCTCTGTAAAAGTGGTTTGGTTTTGCTTTCTCCATTTGATTGATATTACATAATCATTTCCTGGTTTTGTAATACTAATTTGTACTCTTCTGTAAAAAACATCACTTGCAGGTCTGGATGTAGTTACTGTGTTATAATCAATCTCATCCCTTTGTCTGATCGCATTTAACGTTCCAGTTCTATCTCCTAAATCAACTCTCGTTAGGTATGTATTTGAAAGCGAATAGGTAGAGCTACTAGGGCCTCGAACGATGATAGAGTTAGGAACTGCATTGGCACTACCGCCGTTCCTACTCTCGGTATTTGTAGCGTAATTACCATAAGCATCAAAACCAATTCCCAGATATCCACCTGATAAACCAGTAGTTCCGGCCGGATTACTAAAAGTAGCATATCCTAAAGAACCTCCGTAACCTCCGAGCTTAAAATCAGCTTCACTCACTGATGCATTAAACAAAAAGACAGAAAACCCATCAGCTCCAAAATAGGTCGGATCTGATACATTACGCCACTGCACATATTCAAAATCCGCAATCACTCCCAACGTTGTGGGAAACCCCTGCATTACATACATATACCCTTTCTGATTGGTTTTTGCTTCGGTAAGCCTTAACCATCCTGCTCCATTTATATCAACACCGCTGGCAGCCGTTAAATAGGCATTATCTCCAATCTTTAATCCTGCAGAATTATTAGATTTCAAAGTATTGGTAATGGTAAACTGTGCATAAATATTTCCTGTAAGAGAAATTAAAAGTATGAAACTTGCTATTAAATATTTTTTATAAAAAATCATTTTAATACATTTATTTAACAACAAATACAATATTCATAAAACTCGCTTCTGTAGCATTACTGCTTACTGTGTAGTTCATTACACCACTGGCATTTATGGTTACTCCTGTGAAAACAGTAGAATCCAGATAGGTTACATAATATTCCAGATCACCCCTTTCCAACACGGGAATTTTTCCTGCTGAGCCTGTACTTGACACTGCCGGTGTGCTGAATTGCGTTAAATAAAGTTGATATAAATCTTTCGTTCCGGCACCTAACGTTGTAGTATCAAACAAAATAGATGGCATGTAAAAAAACTTTGGCATTGTTAATCCTACCCATTTTGAGATACTGTTTTTATAATAGTAAAATCCGGGACTTGTGATATTGGATGTTTTTGTAGTTGGAGTTCCAGGAGCACTTGTAGCATACACAACCGTTGAGTTCTGATCTGCTCCGTATAAATTATCTTTTGCCGCCAGATCTGTTCCTGTTATTCTTACGGTAAGAAACCCTTCTGCACTTGTTGTATTTACTGATTTATTAATATCTAAAGATGCTTTGGGCGTAATTGTATTGATTCCAACTTGCGCATTCAAAGTTAAAGCTGAAAAAAAGCCAATTGATAAAACTAAATTCCTCATTATTTTAAGTATTCATAATTATTTCCGCAAATCTACTCAAAATGAATAATTAAAATAATCAAACGTGGTATCTCGATTAATTATAACAAGCTTATTATCAAGCTTAATTATTAAGATTTTTTACGAAAATTTTTACAACCCCATATAGTCATATTAGAATTACGCCATCCATACAACAATAAAACACCTTAAAAAATAACATATTCGTAAAAAAACATAGTTTAAAAACGTTTTTTATTGCAATTCTATAAAATTTCGCTTCCAAAATCTAAATTACGTTTTCACACCTCATCAAATTACATTTTAATCATAAAAATCACAAAATAGTGAAGAAAATACAATTTTAAAAATTTTGAATTAAATATTATCTTTCAAAGTATTCTATCTGTTATAATAAAACTTTGAAGAGTGATATAACTTTTTGCTACAGGTCTAATAATTCACTTTTTTTAATAAAAAAACAAGCATTAAAATCTCATAAAAAATGAATAAAACTAAACGTAATAGATTATATCTATACTTAATAATTATCAAATTTATTTCAATATAATTCGTCAAATACCCCTTTATAGAATCTCTTTTAAGACTCATTTTCATTTATAAAAATGAATATTATAACGATTATCTGCCTATTTTATAAACTTGTTTAAACTTTTTATTTTAACCACAAAAGAGATAAAAGATTAGCATATTATTTATTTAAGTTCATAATGAACTGCAAACAAGAACACATAAGTTTAAAAAAATCTTTGATTTTTATTCTTTTGTAAGCTTTGTTTTCAAATAGTTCAACTTTAAATGATTCAATAATAGCTTTTGTATCTTTTGTGGTTAAATTTTTTAATTAGTTTAAACAGGCTTTGTATTAAAAAGTGCTATTGACAAACAAAAAACCCTTTAAACAATCGTATGTAAAGGGTTAAAATTTGTCTTAAAAAAGCGATAATTCTAATAGAAATATCGGTATTAAAAAGTGGAATTATCAATAATTATTAGATATTAGAAGGCAAAATAGCTCTATCATTATTTCCATCCTCCTCCTAAAGCGGCATACAAATTCACGACTGCCTGAAGCTGTTGAAGCTTATCAGTAACCGCACTTTGTCTTGCACTTAAAAGACTTTGTTCTGAAGTAAGAACGTCTGTATAATTGGTGGCACTGGTATATTTTAGCAATTCTTTTGTAAAATGAACTGCCTTTTCAAGATTAGCGATTTGCTCCTTACGAGAAGATGATTTTTCATCTACCATCTGATATTGATAAAGCGCATTAGATACCTCCTGCCCTGCGGTAAGCAATATTTTACTATAATTATATTCGGCAGCTTCGTAATTGGCCTGTGCTATTTTTAGTTTCTGTTTATTGAGACCGTTATTGAAAATAGGCTGTGTCAATCCACCCACAACATTGGCTAAAAAAGCGCCTGCATTGAAAACAGATTTCAACTCTGTAGCATACAAACCTGCCTGCCCTGTTATCGTAAGCGAGGGATAAAATGAAGTTTTGGCAACATTTACTTGTTCAAAATAACTTCGCAGTTGCAGTTCGGCTTCTTTTACATCAGGTCTGTTAGCAAGGAGCTCCACAGGCAACCCCGTTGACAACTCATTATACGTCTGTTCATTAAAAAGTAAATCTCTTTTAATAGCTCCCGGCACCCTTCCCAGTAATAAAGACAATGTATTTTCTGTCTGGCGAATGCTATTTTTGATATCGGGAACTGTAGATTTTACTGAATAATAATTCGCAGCACTTTGTACCACTGCAGCACCCGTAACCACATCGCTGTTTTTTAAAATCTTCATTGTTTCTGTATCCTTAGAATATACTTCTAACGACTGCTGAACAATGGCAAGCTGCTCATCATACGCAAGCAATTGATAATATGAAATAGCAATATTGGCAATAAGCTGAGTCTGCACCGCCTGTCTATACGCATCACTAGCAAGATAGCTGGCATACATGGATCTTTTAGTACTTCTTAGTTTACCCCAAATATCCACCTGCCAAGATGAAAGCGCATATAGCTGATAAACCTGTGGATTCGAAGCCTGATTATTAGATGGATGATATTCTCCCGCCGAAGCATTACCAGAAAGCGAAGGTAACAATGCCTGTTTGCTTTGGACAAAATTAGCTTCTGCCGCTTTCAAATTGGCGGTAGCTGTTTTCAGATCTAAATTATGATCAATCCCTTCACTAATGAGCTGTTGCAATAGTGGATCTTTAAATATTTCTTTCCAGGAAAGTACAGCAATACTTTTGGCAGTAGTCTTTGCTGAATCTCCATATAAATTATCCTGAACTGATTGTTTATTGGCATAAGGTTTCGTAACATCACAACTGTAAAGTATCGCTGAAAATGCTGCAATCTGTAGAATAAACTTGTATTTTTTCGTCAATTGTTTCATGCTTTTCATTCTAAGATTATTTTTTGTTTTCAACAATCAATTCATCATTTTCGTCATACTTATTAGACTTTATTTTCTCCTGTAATCCTTGGAAAATCACATACAATCCAGGTATAACAAATATTCCAAGCAAAGTCCCGAATAACATTCCACCAATGGAACCAATACCAATAGATCTGTTCCCATTGGCACCAACTCCTGTAGAAAACATTAAAGGCATTAACCCAAAAATAAACGCCAATGAAGTCATTAATATCGGACGAATTCTGATTTTAGCACCTTCCAGTGCGCTCTCCAACAATCCCATTCCTTCCTGTCTTTTTTCCAGAGAAAACTCAACCATCAAAATAGCATTCTTAGCCAAGAGACCAATCAGCATGATCATACAGATCTGCACATAAATATTATTATCTATTCCAAACAGCTTTGCAAAAACAAATATCCCGCTTAGTCCAACAGGAAGCGAAAGAATAACCGCTAGCGGAAGAATGTAACTTTCGTACAAAGCACTCAGCAACAGATATACAAAACAAAGACTTAGCAAAAATATAATACTAGCCTGAGAGCCTGAATTTTGCTCTTCTTTACTCATTCCACTATATTCAAAACTATAGCCCGGCGGTAAAGACTGAGCTGCCACTTCATTGATTGCCTCCATGGATTGCCCGGTACTGTATCCGTTGTTAGGAGACCCATTGATTGAAATAGCATTATACATATTAAAACGGGAGATAGAGGAAGGTCCAAATACCTTTTTCATCGTCACATATTCTGAAATAGGACTCATGGTTCCGCTACTCGTTCGTATTTTGATATTGTTCATTTGCTCAACTGTTCCTCTGTAAGGATTATCAGCCTGAAGAATAACCTGATACTGCTGACCAAATTCTGTAAAGTTGCTTACATACGAACTTCCGTAATATACATTCATCAGATTTAATATATCCGCAGGTTGCACCCCATTGTCTTCACATTTAGCAATATTAATATCTACTTCATATTGCGGAAAGTTAGGATTAAAGGCTGTTGCCGCATATTGAATTTCAGGTCGTTTATTTAATACTGCCAGGAAATTTTGGGAGACTGCATAAAAATCACTGATGCTATGTCCGCCTCTGTCTTCTATTTGAAAAGTAAAACCTCCACTGGTTCCAAAACCACTAATAGTTGGTTGCTGCATGAAATTAATGGAAGCGCCCCGAATATTTTTCGTTTTATCTGTCAGCTGTGTTATAATATCTTTATCAGTGATACCGGGACGATCACTCCAAGGCGTAAGGCGTAAAATCAACATTCCGTAAGAACTTCCGCTTCCTCCTAATTGATTTTGCCCCAGCGTCGTCATGGATGCCTGCACCTGAGGAATGGTATGAGCAATGCTATCGATTTGTTTATTGATGAGCTGTACTCTTTCTTTTGTCGCAGCAGCAGGCAATGTAACATTCACAAAAACAGTCCCCATATCTTCCGCAGGAACAAAACTGGATGCCACACTTTTGATTGTAAAATAAAAAAGCCCTCCAAAAGCAACAACAATAATAGCCGTCAGCCATTTTCTTCTGATCAGAAAGCTTACTGCTTCTGTATATTTTTTGATTACTTTTTCATAATTTGAATTAAAGCCATCCTTCATTTTTTGAAGAAAACCTTTTTTAGCACCTTCTTCTTCCTGTTTGTGTGGTCGTAGAAACATCGCAGCCAAAGCGGGACTTAACGTTAATGCATTCACCGCCGAAATCATAATGGCAATCGCTAATGTAATTCCAAACTGTTTGTAAAATACACCCGCCGAACCTCCCAAGAAAGTAACCGGAAGAAATACAGAAGCCATCACAAGCGTAATAGAAACAATGGCTGGTGCAATTTCTCCCATGGCATCAATAGCAGCCTTTCGAGGTGAAGTATAGCCATGTTCCAATTTACTGTGAACTGCTTCCACCACTACCACCGCATCGTCTACCACAATACCAATCGCCAATACCAAGGCAAATAAAGTAAGAAGATTAAGACTGTATCCAAATAAATACAAAAAGAAAAATGTTCCTATAATAGATACCGGAACCGAAACTCCATGGATAATTGTAGACCGTACATCCTGTAAAAAAATAAGGATTACCAGAAATACCAATAAAAAACATTCAACAAGTGTATGAAGTACTTTGGAGATACTTTCATTTAAAAAGTTGTTGATGTTGACCAGCTCCAGCATTTTTATTCCCGAAGGAAAAATTTTAGAAGCATCTGCCATTACCTTCTGAGCCCCAACAATTACTTCCTGCGCATTAGAACCCGGTGTCTGGCTGATAGCAATTGCTACTGCAGGTTTCCCATTGATAGCCGTAGCACTTGTATAGGTTTGCGTTCCTAAATCAATTCTGGCAATATCTTTTAAATATAAATACTGTCCGTTTCCGATTGATTTAACAATCACTTTTTGAAATTGATCCAACGAAACTAACGTCCCGGAATAGGTAATATCATATTGAAAGGCCTGCGCCATATTATCTCCAATTTTACCCGGAGCAGCATTGAAGTTTTGCGCATTTAATGCCGCTGTTACATCAGAAGGAACCAATCCATACGCCGCCATTTTATCTGGTTGTAACCAAATACGCATCGCATACGTCATCGCACCTCCAAATACACTGGCACCTCCTACTCCTTTTGCTCTCTGCAGCTGCGGAACGATATTGATGGCCGCGTAATTTTGTAAAAACTTCTGATCATATTGTTTTTTATCACTGTATAATCCTACAATTAAAACGTTACTACTCTGTTGCTTTCTTACCGTTACCCCCGCTTGGGTTACTGCTTGCGGAAGTTTAGACAATACCGTGCTTATACGGTTTTGCACATCCACAGCAGCCTGATTAGGGTCTACTCCTACTGCAAAGTATACACTGATACTGGCTGACCCCGTATTACTGGCTGAGGAAGTCATGTAGGTCATACCCTCAACTCCGTTTATCTGTTGTTCTAACGGATATACTACGCTGTTAATTAACGTTGTTGTATTAGCACCAGGATAGGAAGCAGAAACCTGAATGGTAGGCGGAGCAATATCCGGATATTGTGCTACAGGCAAACTGCTTATTCCCAAAATCCCCAATACGATAATGATTACAGAAATTACTGTACTCAATACCGGTCTTCTTATAAATAATTTTAGCATGACCTATGGGTT
The DNA here is from genome assembly GCF_900142445.1 of Chryseobacterium polytrichastri. Lineage (GTDB taxonomy): Bacteria > Bacteroidota > Bacteroidia > Flavobacteriales > Weeksellaceae > Chryseobacterium > Chryseobacterium polytrichastri. The sequence continues at coordinate 69,099 of NZ_FRAV01000011.1, forward strand.
TGATTTGGTTTTCATCGTACGGTAAATATTCTCAGAATTAGCAGGTATCGGCTTTATGACTGTACTATCGCTAATATTAAGCCCATTAAGAACAACCTTATCACCAGCGTTTATTCCACTTTTCACCACCACAAAATTACCATCATCAGTCGGCGAAGTAGTCACTGCCATACTCATCACCTGATTACCTTTCATGAGTTTATAAACGAATGATTTATCCTGCATCTGGTAAATCGCTATTTGCGGCACCAACAGAGAATTATCCATATTCACAGGAATTCGGATGGTTGCACTTGCTCCATTTTGAATAAGTCCTAATTTATTATTAAATATCGCTTTAAAAACGGCTGTTCCTGTACTGCTGTCGATTCCCCCGCTGGCTGTTTCCAATCTTCCTTTTTCCGGAAAGACAGTACCATCTGCTAGAACCAACGTTACAAGTGGCATATTATTTAACTTTTCAGTGGTTGTACCGCCTTTCATATTCGCAAGAAATGCAAGCAACTGTTTTTCACTAAGAGAAAAGTAAGCAAATACATTTGTAGTATTAGATAATGTAGTTAAAGGATCCGTTGCTGTACTGCTCACTAAAGCACCAATCTTAAAAGGAATAAGCCCAATGGTTCCACTTTGAGGACTTCTTATATAAGTATATCCTTGATTGGTTAGTGCATTCGCAAGCGTTGCTTTTGCCTGAGATAAAGCAGCTTGCTCAGACTGTAAAGCATATTGTGCGGAACTGAGCTGATATTTACTTACAATTTCCTGTTCCACTAAAGGTCTTGCTTTCTCCACGTTCATACGAGCCGTGTTCACGTTGGCTTCTGCTATTTTTATAGCCCCTTTAGCGGTAACAATATCTTGTTCATATTGAGGGTTTTTAATTCGAAATAACAATTGTCCTTTTGTTACCGTTGCCCCTTCCGGCACATAAATATCCTGAAGGTAACCGGATACCATAGGCTTGATCTCAACCACATTTTCTCCTTGTATTGAAGCCGGGAAATCATTGTAAACGATAACTTGCCGAGGTGCTAATGTTAAGACCTGATACGATTGTACAGGAGTTTCTTTTGTCTTTACCTTTTTGTCACCACAGGATAGCAATATCACTGAAATAAAAAGAACAAATTTATTTTTTATCATAGGAATGTGTTTATATAAAATAAATTCAAACAAAAACACAGAATGACTTAAAAACCAACCATCTTAAAATTTGAATTTCTAATTTTATGATTATAAAAATAAGATTTTAATAGATAATTTTCAATAAAAATATTTAATCTTAACGTATTTTTATATAAAGAATGGAAATAAAGAAACCTAACTTTATAAAAATCCAGATTGCACATAAACACTTCTTATCCTATTTAGGACAAAATAATAAGCTGTCAAATAAACTCTGAAATCTAAGTAAAAAGACTCGTTACATATATAAAAACCTTTAAACATCACCATTTAAACGCTTCTTATCTTCCAATTTGCATTGATACTATAATTTATTTTCAATCTCAACTAAATCAGCTTATTCAATACAACATAGGATATTGCTTCTGTTATATTATTTACTCCAATTTTTTCAAACAATTTACGGCGATGAAATTTAACAGTGTCTGGTGAGAGATACAACCGCTGGGCTATTTCTTCTATTTTCAACCCTTGAAGATAAAACCTTATGATTTCAATTTCCCTTATTTTTAAGGTAATTTTATGTTCTTCTTTCCATTTGCCGGTAAGAAGATTATAGGTCCAATAGGTTTCAGAGGTATTAGATTGTATGCAAATATTTCCTGCAGTTTGGTTCTGGGAGTAAGACACCAAACACACCATTTTAGAGATATCACCATTTTCAGAGATTTCGATCGGAATCATTTTATGATTGATCAATACATCACTATTGCTTGCATTTGTTACATGAAAATCATAAGTAATACTGTAAGTCTTTTTCTCTTCAAGAGATAAACATTCGAAAAATTTAAACCCTACATTCGCTACCTTCATTAATACTTTAAGATCATCAGCTTTTGTGAACTTACGATAAAAATCATAGCCTAATTTTTCTACTTCACTAGATCGTAGACCTGAAAAAAGAGAAGGATTTTCTGAAAGGAATTCAATTTTTTCGTTAACAAAATCCAAGATAAAAACACATCCAAAGCTTATTCTTGCTAGGCCTTTAAGCGCCTCCAAATATTTTTTTGAAGTTTCTTTTTGCTCTGATGGAGGGAAAGCGGAAATATTGCCGGCCCAAAGTGAATTTGGGATGTCATTCATACGTGTATCTTATCTGTAATTAGTTAATTCCAAAACTACACAAAAGTGTAGTAATATTAAAATTTTATTAAATTATTTTTACCACTATATTAATATTCATGTCATGTTAAAAAAAAGTATTGCTTAAATGATAAAAATTCATAACAAAATATTTAATAATAAATCATTAACAATAGCTTACAAGCAGAATTGCTTAAAAAATAATCCATATTCCAATTCTAATGGTCATACTGACTACAGTATGGCCATTAATTTTTTTAAAATTATAACATACATGCTTTTATTTGAAAGTTTAAAAGCAGCAAAGAGAAATATAAAAACGACCTAAAAACAAACCTAATATGAAGTATAAACAATGAGAAACAAAAGAATGATACTAAAATTAAGAAACTACCTTAGTACTATTGTATCCAGTATTAAAAAACAAATTTTTATTCAAGATTTAATTTAAAAACTAAATCAGTTCAAAATCCAATTGAAAATTAAATTATGACTCACACCAAATTTGGGATAATTACGCATAATTTTTATTTCACGACTGTTTGATAAATTAAAAAACAACTTAACTATTAACAATATAAATCTCTATCCTATGTAAAAATCATCTTTAATCGTATTAGAAAAAATCATCACATGGAATTACACCAAAAGTTCCATAATATATTCATCAAAACATACTTAACCAATTATCATATGAGAAAAAATTTACTAATTATCAGTTTTTTACTGTCTTTTACTTCGATTCTCTCAGGACAAACATGCAACCCTGTTCCGGTCCCCTTTTTACAATCGTTTAGCACCGGAGCTCTTCCAACATGCTGGGTAAATCAGAATCCAACGACCACTTCCACCAACGCTAATGTAAAATGGAAATTTACGGGAGCAGCAGGATATGGAGCCACCGGAAATGGAGGAAAACCTGCGGGAACCTTTGCATGGGTAGATGCGTCTACCCCTCTTGACAACGAACATACTGTTGAATTACTCAGTCCACAAATTAATTTAACAGGATTAACGAATCCTTATGTAAAATTTGAATGGTTCAAAGATCATTTAACAGCACTTAACGGAACTGTACCTCTTGCCGAGCCCAATCAGCTAAAACTTGAAGTAAATAATGGTACCGGATGGGTTCAAATTTGGGCAAGCAACACCAATAACCCCGAATGGAGAACGGTAGGCATTCCGTTAGCAGCAAGCTACGTAGGAACTACAATCCAATTAAAATTCACCGTTGATAAAGATGTAGCAGCAGGAGGTGATTTTTACGATGATATATTAATAGATGAGGTACAAGTAATACAGGCTCCTACTTGTTTTGAACCAACAACTTTACCTGTAAGTAATATCATTCCTACATCAGGAACCATTAATTGGGCGGCACCTGCTTCGCCAGCACCCGCTCCTGCGAATGGATATGAATATTATTATAACACAATAAATATTCCCCCAATTGCATCCACTGTAGGTACGGCAAATCCGGGAACCAGCGTAAACTTAACTCCACTTATTCCGGGAACAACCTATTATTGGTGGGTGAGATCGGTTTGCTCAGCTACCGACAAATCGCCATGGGTAGTAGGTGCTCCTTTTACCCCTGGACAAATTGGAGGTGGTACTGCTACAAATGCATTTTTGCCTGTTTATTCTTGCTCGGCATTTAATTACTCGCAACAGATTTATTTGACATCAGAAGTTGCAGGAGCTGTGGGAAACAATAATTATATAACATCTGTTAAATTTTTCGTCTCTACCATCGGAACTGCTCAGGCCAATTATAATCAATGGAATGTTTATATGGGGAATACAACCCAAACTGATTTTCCAACAACGAGTAATTGGGTTCCTTCTGCATCTTTAACACAAGTGTATTCTGGTACACTACCGGTAATGACCGCGGGAACATGGGTAACAATTCCACTAACCACACCTTTCCTATGGAACGGTACAAGCAATCTGGTAATTGGTGTTGATGAAAACTCTACAGGAACATCGTGTACTGCAAACTGGGGAAGCTATACTGCGGGAACCAACCGAGGGATGATTTATTACAACGCAACAACCAATCCTGATCCTGCAAATCCTCCTACCGCTATCAGCAGATATGCTACACTTCCAAGGATTCAGTTAGTGGGTACGGTTTTATCACCCTGCACCAACGTACCTCCTGCTAATATTGCAGTTAATAATATTACCACAACATCAGCAACAGTTTCTTGGACGCCTACCGCAAATGCGACCTATGTTGTAATGTATAGATCATTACCTTCTGGAGTATGGCAGACTATTAATGTTACAACTCCTTTCACGAACAATGTTACCCTTCCTGCTCTTCTAGAATCCACTCAATACGAGGTGCAAGTTGCTACAGTCTGTGGAACGCAGGGAGCGTTTTCACCTGTTACTACTTTTACAACTCCTGCATTAACCTATTGCAATTCTGGTACAGCAACCGTTACCAATGGTTACATCAGTAATATTACAATGATTGGTTCGAATGTACCTTTAACAAGTAACAATTCAGGGCCAACTACTTATACTGATTATTCTTTAGATCCTACCAAGACCATTACCTTATTGCGAAATTCAACCAATAATGTATTATCTGTAGGAAGATCAATCAGCTCAGGAACTTATACAACCAATGCATGGATTGATTTTAACGGAGATGGAATTTTTAATAACATCCCGTCTACAACGCCAGGTGGTGAAAGAATCATGAATTTAGGATACTCCAGCACAACACCGCTTACTGCTAACTTTGGAGTTCCTGCCAATGCTTACACAGGAACAAGTAAAATAAAAATGCGTGTTATTGTGTATGCTTTAACACCCACTGATGCTTGCTCAGCGCTAACAAGTAATGGCGAAGTTGAAGATTATTATGTAAAATTTATAGATCTTCAACCATGTACTACAGCACCTCCAACGAATATGGCGGTAAATAATATTACGCACAATACAGCGTATGTTTCTTGGCTGCCTACTGCCAATGCAACGTATGTAATCAGATGGAGACAGGGCACTACAGGGGCCTGGCTTCCTACAGCTGCTGGCTTAACGCTTCCGGCAGGACAGAGCTTTCATACCATTCCCGGACTTCTTGAGCAGACTGCATATCAGGTTCAGGTAGCAACAATTTGCGGTGGTACACAAGGAACATTTTCACCCAATATAAACTTTACAACACTTCCGTTGACGTATTGTAACATGAGTGGTACAGGAACCAACGATCACATTTCTAATGTGAAAGTCACCCCCATTAATTTCCCCATTATGGATAACACCTCTGTTCAGACCAATTATATGAACTATGTTACTCCTGCAACATTAATCAATTTAGAAATTGGTTCTATAGGAAATCAATTATCTGTTTCAAAAGGTTGGACAGGCACCACATCTGCAGATGCAGTATATGCATGGATTGACTGGGATAGAAACGGAGTGTTTACAGATGCCGAAAGAATTATGACTTCAGCCTCAAGTACAACAACTCCCGTAACAGCAGCCTTTGATGTGCCAACAACCGGCATTTACACAGGACCATTAACGACAACAATGAGAGTTGCTCTTAAACGTGGAAGCGCTCCCGTAATCTGTGTGGATCCCGCTAATGGTGAAGTTGAAGATTATGCCGTAAAATTGAGACCTTGTAACAACACAACACCAGGAGCTCCTGCATTCAACGCGATTACACATAATTCTGTGGCAGTCAACTGGACTGTTGCGACTAACAATAATGCATTTATCTTAGAATACAGAGCTATTACTATTCCCGCTTCAGGTTGGATTACATTAAATCCGTCTGTTCTCGCAGGAAACCCTCCATTAACAATCAATGGTTTACTACCGGCTACTACGTATGAAGTGAGAATTGCAGCAGTTTGCGGAAATACACCTGGTACGTATACCGCGATTAAAACATTCACAACGAGATGCGATCCTACACCTCCCAATGTTACAATAAGCAATATTACTTCCACTTCTGCGGTTGTTACCTGGAACCCAATTGTTCCTAATGCAACCTATATTTTAAGTTGGAGAGAAGTAGGCACTATCCCTTGGAATACCCCAACTGTTCCTCAACCACCAGCAAACTCTTATACTATTCAGAATTTAGATTCATTTAAAACATATGAAGTAAAAGTGGCTAATATATGTGTAGGGGAAACAAATCCAAATCAATGGTCAAACCCTAAAACATTTACAACAATAAGAATTTGCGAACTACCTCCTCCGGGACTTACCATTCATAATCTTACGCCAACAACTGCAGAAGTAGTTTGGGATGCATTCCCGGGAGCAACTTATGTTCTAAGATATAGAAAAGTGGGAATTCCGAGTTGGACCGATATTTCAGTAAATACCAACACGTATACCCTGACGGGACTATTGGAATTAACGAAGTATGAAATGCAGGTTGCCAATGTTTGTAGTGGAAATCCGCCAAATTTTACTGCTCTTTATTATTTCACAACTCCTACTGTAGTTTACTGCCAGATGACATCAGCTAATTCTGCAACAGAGTACATCTCAAAAGTTACCGCAAAACCTAATGGTAAACCGGAAATGATTAATGAATCTGTAGCCTCAAATTATTCAGATTTTACAGGAAACTCCTTAAAATTCATTGAATTAATTCAAGGATCAACCGGAAATAAAATCATCATAGATAAAAACCTAAACTCTGGCGCCAAAGCAGGAGTAGCTGTGTGGATTGATTTCAACAGAAATGGATATTTCGATATTGATGAAAGAATCATGGCTGACGGACCTAACACCAATCCAACATCAACCACTACATTCACTGTGCCAAATGATGCATTTATAAGCCTTACAGATTATCATTATGTTGTAATGAGAGTCGCCATGGGTAAAGATGAAATTCCGGTAAACTGTGTTAGTTTCCCAAATGGCGAAGTAGAAGATTATACCGTTAGAATTTCTAAAGAAAAAGTAGCCAATTCGGTAAACCAAACAGATATCCTGATCTACCCTAACCCTGTAAGCACAACATTGTATGTGAAAAACATCAGCAGAAAAGCGAATTATAAAATCTATACTGCTGTAGGAAGATTGGTATCAAATGGCGTCATCTTGAATAATACTATTAATGTAAGCAACCTTATTAAAGGTGTATACATTATAGAAATAGAAGATATTCAAGGATCTGTACAAAAGAAATTTATTAAAGAATAAATAACCCATAAGATTTACTAAAGCTGTGTTAATATATACACAGCTTTAGTTACATTAAATTCTAATTCCATCATTATGAAAAAGTTTCTACTAAGTTTTGTATTAGTTTTTACGACATTCTGTTCCCTCTTTGCACAAAGAGATACAGATCATTGGATTGCTCCGTATTTTGACAGCTCAAGTAGCGGATATAATCAAGCATTATATTTTTCAACAGATTCTGTTGCTCCTTTTGAAGTAAAAATATATAGCAATAACATTGAAATTGGAAGTGTGACTATTGCCCTGAATGATCCAAAAGTATTTCATATTCCGGCAACAATTACACCTGCTAACCCGGCTCTGCCCGGCAATGTAATAAAGGTAATAGACGATGCAGACGCATTTACTGTTCTTAATAAAGGTATTTACACAAAAGGTGCAAAACCGTATTTTTTAACCATGAGAATGTATGTTGGTTCTCACGGTGAAATCCTTACATCCAAAGGAAAATCAGGAATTGGTAAAACTTTTTATGCAGCATCTGCACCCATTACAAATACAACAGCAACAAGCTATAATTTCACCACAGGAATTATGACTACAGAAGATAACACGGTAGTTACTGTTTCCGGATTTAATCCTGGTGTGGTATTTATTAACCAACCTACAACGGTCACAGCACCTATTACTTTCACGTTAAATAAAGGCCAATCCTATCTCTTGGTGGGAGAAGCAAATGTTTCTGCAAACGCTACCGGATTTATTGGTGCCAAAATTATTGCTGACAAACCGGTTTCGGTTACCAATGGTAATTCAAATGGATATTATGCAACCAATACTACAGGCACAGATGGTTCAGATTTAATTCTTGATCAATCTGTTCCAATCGATCGTTTAGGAAAAGAGTTTGCGATGATCAGAACGCTTGCTTCTTTAAATACCGGAGATAATATGGAAGGAGGTATCATCATCGCTACAGAGAACAATACCGAAATATTTCTAAATGACAACCCAACAGCTGTTGCAACACTTAATGAAGGAGAATTCTACAGAATTCTGGATTCAGGTTATACACTGCAGGGAACAGCAGGTCATTATAATATTTATGTAAGGGCCACTAAAAATGTATATTTATATCAACTTGTCTCAGGTAATCAGGCAAATGCCAAAAACAATGGCGGTTATAATTACATTCCACCATTGAACTGTTTTTTACCCCGAAAAATTGAGCAAATCGGTAAGATCTCAGAAATGCCTTTAACAGCTACTACATCAGGTCAACCTACCAATAATTTCTTATTAAAACTGAATATCATCACGGAAGCAGGGGCTACCGTTTTAGTGAATAATAATCCTCCAACGGCTGCAGAAGGTCCATACCCATTGTTAGGTAATACCAACTGGGTAACATATGCAATATCCGGAGTGAGTGATAATCTCACCATTCAATCTACTAAAGCTGTTACAGCAGGGGTAAACGGCGGATATAGTTCTGCCGGATATGGAGGATATTTTGCAGGATTCTCTTCAGTTCCTGTGATCTCAAAAAAATCAGGAGAATGTGCTCCAGGAATCATACTGGAAGTAGATGACGGTTATGACAGTTATCAATGGTATCTAAACGGTGTTGCCATCCCTGGTGCTACCTCAAATACCTATGCGCCTTTAGTAGGTGGAAATTACACCGTGATAGTAGGTATGGGAACTTGTGCGCCGATAACAACGCCTATCTATAAAGTCTATTCTTGTGTTAAAAATACAACGGCTAGTCTAAATGCCTGTGCTACAAAAATAATCACTCCAGCATTTACAAGCTCACCACAAGCTCCGGTTCCAAGTACGGTAACCATTATTACACAACCCACTCATGGAACAGCAGTCGTAAATCCGGCAACAGGTACAATCACCTACACCCCTGTCACAGGATATATAGGGACGGACGTGATCGTTTATAAATTCTGTGGAAATGGTGGTGAATTTGTAGATTGTGAAATCGTAACATTAACCTTAACCGTTGTTCCATTCATTGTAAAAGATGCAAGACTGGAAGCTTGCCAATATGATGACAAAGCATTTTTTGATTTAACTACAGCAAACGTTATTGATTTTACTCAGGTAACTAAAAGATATTACCCTACCCTAGCAGATCTGAACGCAAATACCAATCAAATTATAGATATTACCAACTATGGTTCTGCAGGAGGATTTGTATATGTAAAGATAACCAGCAATGAAGGGTGTACGGCCAATGCAAAAATTGAATTAGTTGCAAAACCTATTAAAAAATCACCAATTCTTGTAGATAAATATATCTGTATTGATGCTAAAACAAATCTGGAAGCAGGTGCTGGATACGATTCTTACCTTTGGAGTACAGGAGCAACAACATCAGGAATTCAAGGAGTCGGTGTTGGAGAATATACCGTTGTTCTTGGAAAAAATGGATGTTTTGTTACCCAGGTTGTGAGAGTTAAGAAAACAGTAGATCCTGTGATTACCCAAATAGAGATCTCTACAACAACAGCAACCGTACACGTAAACGGAGGAACTCCACCTTACAAATATTCAGTAGATGGAATTACCAATTGGCAGGATTCTAATGTATTTACAGATCTTTCAAGAGGTCAGCATACATTCTATGTAAAAGATTCTTACAACTGTACGCCTATTTCAGTTGAGGTTACTGTACCTAATCTAATCAATGCAATTACTCCAAACGGAGATAACAAAAATGATTATATTGATTACAGCGAACTGTCTTACAAACTTAATCTAACCTTTGTAATCTATGACCGATATGGCAATAAAATATTCACAGGCGATAAGTTCAACAACTACAGATGGGATGGTAAACATTTCGATAAGAAAATACAAACCGGAACCTATTGGTATCACATCAACTGGAATGAACCCAACAAACAACAGACTCCAATAAAATACACAGGTTGGATTCTTGTAAAAAATAGAGAATAAGCTTTCATTATAACAACAAAATGTATCCCTATGAATAATAAAATCATTTTAACTGAATTTGACTCTCGTCAAGCACAACAAAGTACATTCATAAAAAATCAAACATCTCCATCTATGATGAAAAAAATAATGTATTTCGTATTACTCATTGCTTCTGCAACATTATTTGGACAGAAAAATTCCAATATGAAATTTGCGATTTACAATGACGTGGTGGGAAATGTTAAAATGTTTGATCATTACAAAAATCAAATAGAAAGTGTTCATGTTTTTAAAACTAAAGCAAACCTTCCTAAAAATTTAAAAAAGTTCGATTTTCTGGCTGATAAAGGATTAATTGAAATCAAGCTAAAGAAAAATGCAGGAACTCCGGATCTTGTTTCACTTGAAGTACTTAACGAACAATACCAAATACCTAAAGATACCTCGGTATTTATAGAAGGATATGAATTTAGTGACACTTCTACTAAGGTTTTTAATGAAATGATTACTAAGATAGATGTGAAAGATGAGAATGGCAAAAAAGCACTATACATCTCTACCACTTCTCTTTAAAAGATTTCATTTTAAGTAAAACAAAAAAGGGCACTCCATGGAGTGCCCTTTTTGTATATAATAAAACGATTTATATTAATGATTTTTGAGAAGGTCTTTTAATAATTTTTCTTCATGATATAGGACAATCTGTATCGCAACTGATTATCTCTAAAAACATATACAATCCCAAGAATTATTATTGATACTATCAACACTTGAAGAGGAAAATAAGTATATGAAAATATATTAACCACACTATTGTGAAGCACCATCAATTCGGGAAGAATTATTTCTTTATTCTTAAAAATCAATGAAGTTCCAATCATCAGCATGATAATCATGAAGCTAAAATCTGTATTTCCGATTCATTTTATTCATCAAAATGTAATCAAAAGATAACACAATATACACCACAATAATTCATTAAAATTTTAAACTTAAAATTAAAAAATACACATTTCCACCATACAAAATCAAATCACACAAGAATAATTTCCATGTGTTTCACCCTCTTAGTAACATATATATTATCTTTTTGTAATATTAAAAAATAAATCTCTTGTTATAGAAATACTTATTTTTTTTATTTATATATTTGTTTAATATTATCTAAAAATAATCGATTATTTTTAGATAATTATACCGATTGTACCCGCTTTTTTTTGAGAATAAAAATATAAATAACTGATTTTAACAGTATTTAGACAATTCAATTGTTATCATTTGATAATTAACACTAAACTGTCTTTATATTTAAAAATAAAACAACAATTAAACAATTTTATTCCATCATAAATAAACACATGCCACTATATTAAAAATATAAGTGTTATGTTTTAGAATATCTCATTAATGTCAATAAACATCGAAGCAATGAAAAATTTCAAACAAATAGCTTTAAAAAAGCTGGGCAACAATCTTAAACTCAACAACCTCTTGGTTAGCAATAATATCAATATTATTCATATTAAAAACTCCGTGTTAAATTAACATAATAATTAAAAATATAATAATAACTAACTACTTTACTTTATCATAACAACAATCATTTTTTATGCTGAAAAGTATAAAATCTTGTTATGAAAAACTTCCCTACTACTTCAATATATCAACACAATGAAAAACTTGACTATTATTGGATTAACTCCATTTGAAAAACCGGACGTCAACCTTATGCTTACATTGCATCAGGCTGGTGCATTTCCCATCCTAAGTTTAGGACATGAGCTAACGACTGCACAGGCAGCGCTGAATGAACTAGCCAAGATGGATATACCGTCGTATGGTATTTGCTATCCTAATGATCAACTTACATCACTTCAAATTCCTGAAAAAGTAAAATTTGCAATACTTCCATTTGGAACTACGTTCAATTCCAACCCAGAGGTGTCCCTTATTTATCAGGTAACCAGCTTAGATCAAGCAAGAGAAGCCGAACAATCGGGCGCAAAAGGAATCATTATAAAAGGAAATGAAACAGGCGGGCTTATCGGCTACGAATCAACTTTTATCTTATTTCAGCGCATTATTAAAGAAATCAAAACCATCCCTGTTTGGGTACAAGGAGGAATCGGACTTCATACTGCAGCAGCGGTAAAAGCGTTGGGAGCAACTGGTATTGTTTTGGACAGTCAACTTGCTTTATTCCCGGAAAGTTCTGTTCCAAAAGACATCAAAGATCTCTGTTCAAAACTTAATGGAACTGAAACTAAAATCATAGCCAATCATCGTGTATTGGTGAGACCCAACTCTCCTGCGTTACCCGAAAATATAACCGCTGAAGATCTTAGAAAACACTTTACAGATCTTGACATCACTAAGAGTTATATCCCAATGGGTCAAGACATTTCATTGGCAACAGACCTGTATGAAGACTTCAAAAATCTAAAGAAAATGGTTTTTGGATTCAAAGAAGCCATGTATGGTCATTTGAAGCAGGCAAAAGTTCTTCAGGTTATCAATCAGGATAATATTTTAGCTAAAGAATTAGGTTTAAAATATCCTATAGCCCAAGGGCCAATGACCCGTGTAAGCGATGTTCCGGCATTCGCCAACGCCGTAGCAGAAGCAGGTGCTTTACCTTTTGTTGCTTTATCTTTATTAAAAGGTCAACAGGCGAAAGCTTTGGTAATGGATACTAAAAAATTAGCTGGCGAAAAAACATGGGGTGTGGGAATTTTAGGATTTGCCCCTCAGGAATTAAGAGAAGAACAAACTTCATATATATTAGAAGCTAAACCTCCCGTTGTATTGATTGCCGGAGGAAGACCAGCCCAAGCAAAAGTATTTGAAAAAGCAGGAATAAAAACATTTTTACATGTTCCCTCTCCCGCTTTATTAGATATTTTCTTGAAAGAAGGTGCTACCAACTTTATCTTCGAAGGACGTGAATGTGGCGGTCACGTGGGCCCACTTTCAAGTACAGTTCTTTGGGAAAAACAAATCGAACGTATCTTAAAAGAAGAACATCCTGAAAACATCAGCGTATTTTTTGCAGGAGGAATTCACAATGATTTTTCAACCGCTTTCGTTTCCATCATGGCTGCTCCATTAGCGGCAAGAGGTGTAAAAGTTGGCGTATTAATAGGAACTGCTTATCTCTATACCCAAGAGGCAGTTACTTGTGGTGCCATTCAGGAAGAATTCCAAGTACAGGCTTTACAGGCAGAAGAAACGGTTTTATTAGAAACCGCTCCGGGACACGAAACCAGATGTTTAGACACTGCATTTGCTCAACATTTTAATAATGAAAAAGCCAAGCTTACAGCTGCAGGAACAGATAAAAAAGAAATCTGGGAAAAGCTCGAAAAATTAAACGTAGGTCGTTTAAGAATTGCCGCAAAAGGTGTAGAACGCCAAGGCGATCAATTGGTTACCATTCCCAAAGAAGAACAACTGGATTTAGGCATGTACATGATCGGACAGGTTGCTACCATGCATGAAAAAGTCATCACCTTAGATGAACTTCATCAGAATGTGAGTATAGATAATCATCAATATATTCAAAATGCAGCATTACCCGAAGAACCAACATCCAGCGAAAAAGCATTGGATATTGCGATTGTCGGTATGGAATGTATTTTCCCTGATGCAAAAAATTTAGAAGAATATTGGCGTAATATTATTTTAGGAAAAGACAGTGTAACAGAAGTTCCGGACGAAAGATGGAATAAAGAACTGTATTATCACCCAGACTCCAACGAGTCAGATGTCTCTCACTCAAAATGGGGCGGATTTATTCCTAAAATTGATTTCGATCCTTTAGAATTTGGAATTCCACCACAGTCTCTTGCTGCCATTGAACCTACGCAATTGCTAACCTTATTGGTTGCCAAACGTGCGATGGAAAATGCGGGCTATGGTGACAAACATACAAACAGAGAAAATATTTCTGTAATTATTGGTGCTGAAGGTGGAAATGACCTTGCCAACAGTTACAGTTTCAGAGGATTTTATAAACAAGTTTTCGGAGAACTTCATCAAGAAGTTAAAGAAGCATTTCCGCATACTACAGAAGATTCATTCCCTGGTATTTTAGCGAATGTTATCGCAGGAAGAATTACTAACCGTTTGGATCTTGGCGGAAGAAATTATACTGTAGATGCAGCGTGCGCTTCTTCTCTGGCAGCTCTTGAATTGGCATGTCAGGAATTGATCTTAAATAAATCTGACATGGTTCTTGCGGGCGGAGCAGATTTACATAACGGAATCAATGATTACCTCATGTTCTCCAGCACTCATGCCCTTTCCAGAAAAGGAAGATGTGCAACCTTCGACAGTGACGCAGACGGAATTGCCCTTGGTGAAGGTGTTGCTATTTTAGTGTTAAAAAGATATGAAGACGCTGTTCGTGATGGCGACCGTATTTACTCTGTGATCAAAGGAGTTGGAGGATCTAGTGATGGTAAGGCTTTAGGTCTTACTGCTCCGAGAAAAATCGGTCAGGTAAGAGCATTGGAGCGTGCATACGCCCAAGCAGGCATTAGTCCAGCATCCGTTGGATTGGTCGAAGCCCACGGAACAGGAACTGTGGTTGGAGATAAAACTGAATTAAGTGCATTGACGAATTTATTCAGTCGTTCAGGGGCATTGCCGGGACAAACTCATTTAGGTTCTGTAAAAACACAAATCGGACATACAAAATGTGCCGCAGGATTGGCAGGATTAATTAAAGCTTCGTTAGCAGTTTATCACGGAGTAAAACCTCCTACCCTTCATTTACAGCATCCTAACGCGTATTACAACGCTCAAACCAGTCCATTTGCTTTTTATGCAGAAAGTGGATTATGGAGCGAGAAAAACCGTTATGCAGGCATCAGTGCTTTTGGATTTGGGGGAACTAATTTCCATGCTGTCATTGCCAATCATCCTAAACAAGATGATTCTGCGGTATTGCAATCTTGGCCTTCGGAATTATTTGTATTCCGTGGAGATACGTATGATGAGGCTAAAATTCAATTAAATCAAATTAAATCTTTACTCGAAGTAAACGATACTATTTCATTAAAGAACATTGCTTACAGTTTAGCCGTTAGTTCAGAAAAACAAGTTCAGTTAAGCATTGTTGCGGACACCACTGAACATTTGATGATGAACATCGAATTGGCACTTTCCGGAATTGAAAGCAAAGACACTTTCACTGTCAATAAGAGAGACGGTAAAGTAGCGTTTTTATTCCCTGGACAAGGCAGTCAAAGAATCAATATGGTTCGTGACCTGTTTGTTGCTTTCCCTGAAATGCGAAAACTAATCAATTCATATCCCGAATTGGAAAAAGTAGTTTTCCCTTCCACTACTTTTAACGAAGCAACATTAAAACAGCAAAAAGAAACCATTAAAGATACCCGATTAGCACAACCTCTTTTAGGAATTGTTGATCTTGCTTTAGCTAAACTTCTACAATCTATTGGGATCGTTCCGGATATGTTGGCGGGTCACAGTTATGGAGAATTGCCTGCTTTATGTTTTGCTGGGGTTTTCGAAGAAGAAAAATTGGTTGATTTAAGTATCAAAAGAGCGCAATCCATTTTAGACTCAGTAGAAGGAGGTGATCCAGGAACAATGATCGCAGTAAGCTCAACCCGAGAAAATCTACAGCCTATTTTAGATACCGTTGAAGGTTGTTATCCTGTCAATTACAATGCACCAACGCAATGTGTGGTTGCAGGAAGTACAGAAGCCATCAACAAATTAATGGAAATCCTTAAACAGGAACGTATTTCTGCTAAAAAACTGGAAGTTGCATGTGCCTTCCACAGTCCTTTATTAGCTAAATCTAAAGGTTTATACGAAACCGTTTTACAAGATGTTTCTTTCGAAGAAATGCAGATTCCGGTTTGGTCGAATACAACAGCCACAACTTATCCGACGGCAGTTTCAGAAATAAAAGAAAGACTCACGAACCACTTGGTACAGCCTGTACGATTTGTAGAAGAACTTCAAGCGATGTACGAAGACGGCGCAAGAATCTTTATCGAAGTTGGCCCAGGAAAAGTATTGGCAGGATTAACCAAATCTTGTTTAGATAAAGAACACCTAACGCTTTCTGTAGAAGACAGTAATGGGAATAAATTGACTTATCTGCTTTCTATGCTGGCTCAATATTTAGGAACGGGTCGCCATTTTAATATTGCTAAACTTTTCGAAGGTCGTAATGTTCAGGTAATTCAAATTGATCAACCTGAATTATACAAGAAAAGCCCTGCCATCTGGCGCGTAAACGGACAAGCTGCACATCCAACAAACGGATCATTGCCTGCCAATGGTGCATTACCAATCATAACTCCAATTCAAATGAACAACTTTACGAATAATCAAGCTCCTGTGATTGAAACTCAATCTAATACCGAACGTATGTTGCAGGAATATTTAAACAGCATGCAACTCATGATACAGGCGCAACGTGATGTGATGCTTACGTTCTTGGGACAAAATCCTCAAGTAAGCCCTGCTCCTGTTTATGTTTCACAAATTCCGGCTCATTCAAACGGCCATGCACCAATCATCTCTACTCCTTTAAATGACGGTGTTGAAAAAACGGTTATTATTCCTGTAAAACAAGCTCCGACAAAGGATATCAAAACATTATTGCTTCAGGTTGTAAGTGATAAAACAGGCTATCCTCACGAAATGTTAGGCATGGAAATGGACTTGGAGGCTGATTTAAGTATTGATTCAATTAAACGAGTTGAAATCATTGGTACACTAAAAGCTGAACTAGGTTCTTTCTCCTCAAATAGCGCAAATGAAGATACCATCATGGAGCAATTGGCTTCGATAAAAACCTTAAATGGTTTGGTTTCTTGGCTAACAGAATATTCCGGAGCATCAAAAACTTCAGAAAATGTTACACCTGTAGAAACAACAGCTTCAACAGCTCAAAATAAATCTGCATTTTCTCTTGAAGAGCTTCAGACAGCCATTCTGGATATTGTAAGCGAAAAAACAGGATATCCGAAAGAAATGCTAGGTTTAGACCTTGATTTGGAAGCAGATTTAAGCATCGATTCCATCAAACGTATGGAAATCATTGGTGAGCTTAAAACTAAAATCGGTTTCGGTCAAGATCTAGAACAAGCAGATGATTTAATGGAAAAATTAGCTGCCATCAAAACATTGAGCGGATTAGCTTCTTGGATCAATGAAATGAGCGGAAATAACACTCCAGAACCTATTCAGAATTTACTATCCCGTCTTCGATTTGATTTAACGCCAACTGATGTTTCTTTAATCGAAAATAACGAAATCCTGCAAGGAAAACGTTTTGCGATCACTCAAGACAACAGCAACCAAAATTTGGCTATCAAAAATGCCCTTGAAAAACATGGAGCAATCGCTGAGTTGGTGGATATAGATAAAGATCTCACGAATTTCGACGGATTAATTATTCTTGATTTATTCTCATCAGCCGTAAAGCAGAATATTATTGATCATGTTGATTTAATTAAAAGATTAGACCTTGATAAAGCTCAATGGATTTATTTGATTTCAGATATTCCGGCACACGTTCAGGAGCTTACAGACACTACTCTTTTACGTCATTACAAAGGTTATCCGGGGTTTTTCAAAAGCTTAGCAAGAGAGTTTGAAAACACGAATTGCAGATTAATCAGCTTAAACTCTCCTCAACAGGTAGATCAAATTGCTGATATCATTTTAAAAGAAATATTAACAACCGATAAACCCTCTGAAGTCATTTACAAAAATGACCAAAGACATAAAATAAACATCATCCCATCGCCTTTGGCAACAGGATTGAGCGAAGCACACATTCAATTAGATAAAGATTCAGTTGTTTTAGTTCTTGGAGGCGCACAGGGAATTACTTCAGAACTTGCAAAACATATGTCACAGGCTTATCCGTGTACTTATATTTTGGTGGGAAGATCAGAAGACCCTAGAAATCAAGCAATAAATAAAGATTTAGAAGTAATGAAAACCAAGGAAGAAATAAGAGCCTATCTTATCAAATCCGGACAATTCACTTCACCTTCTGAAATCGAAAAAGAAACGATAAAAGTATTCAAAAACAATCAGATCCTGCGTACCATCCGCGATATGGAACAAATGGGAAATACAATTGTTTACCAATCATTAGACCTTTGTGATGAAGACGGATTATCTGAATTAATCAATTCGATTTATGAAAAATACAACCGTTTAGACGGGGTAATTCATGGGGCTGGTCTTTTGGAAGATAAATTATTCAAACAAAAAACAACAAGTTCTTTCGGACGTGTATTTGATACTAAAGTAAAACCACTTCGTGTATTGGCAGAAAAACTTCGTACAGATTGCCAGTTTGTGGTGCTATTCTCAAGCATTGCTTCAGTTTACGGGAACAAAGGTCAGACCGATTATGCTGCTGCTAACTCTGTATTGGATGATTATGCAAACGCTTTAAATAAAAAATTAAAAGGAAAAGTAATTTCCATCAACTGGGGTCCTTGGAAAGGTGCCGGAATGGTTTCATCAACACTGGAAACAGAATATGAACGCCGAGGTATTTCTTTAATTCCATTGGAGCAAGGAAAGGAAATTTTCCTGAATGAAATAAAATACGGAACTGAAAGTCAGGTATTGATCATGTCCGGAAATAATTGGTAATCTCTGTATATAGTAGATATGAAAAAAACAGATGTTGCTGTCATTGGTCTATCTTGTGTCTTTCCGGGGGCACAGGATGCCAACACTTTTTGGCAGAATATTGTCAATAAAGTAGACTCTACCCAATTAGCTCCAGCCGACCGAATTGATCCTGTCCATTTTAGCAATACCACCAATCCGGTTGACCGTTTTTACTGTCAGCGTGGTGGGTTTATCTCTGATTATGAATTTGATCCTACCGTTTTTGGAATTTTACCATTAGCCGTTGAAGGGACTGAACCCGATCATTTATTAACGCTTGATCTGGTTCAAAAAGCCTTAGACGATGCAGGGATTTTTCAAAAAGAAATTTCGCTTGAGAAAACAGGAATTATCATTGGAAAAGGAAATTATACCGGACCCGGGGCTACCCGTGCTATTGAAATCGTAAGAACAGGAGAACAAATTTCTTCGTTGTTAAAAGAATTATTACCCGAAGTTTCTTCTGCTGATATTGAAAAAGTAAAACACGCTTTTCAGGAAAAGAAAGGTCGTTTTGCCGCTGATACCGCGATGGGATTAATTCCAAATTTGGTTGCTTCCTTAGTGGCTAACCGATTTAATTTAGGCGGGGTTGCATTTACCGTAGATGCCGCTTGTGCAAGTGCTTTAATTGCAGTAGACCATGCGGTACAGGAACTTCAACGAGGAAGATCCGACATTATGATTGCAGGAGGTGTACACACCGGACAAAATGCTGCTTTCTGGAGTATTTTTGCTCAGTTGGGCGCCATGTCCCGTCAACAACAAATTAAACCTTTCAGCAATGATGCCGATGGTCTGTTGATTGGTGAAGGTTGCGGTTTTGTGGTGTTGAAAAGATTGGAAGATGCCGTTCGAGATCAGGATAAAATTTACGCAGTCATTAAAGGCGTTGGCGTAAGCAGCGATGGTAACGGAACCAGCGTGATGAGTCCTGCGGTGAAAGGTCAATTAAAAGCCCTACAACAAGCTTGGAGTAATGCAGATTTAGATGAAAAACAAATTGGTTATCTGGAAGCCCACGGCACAGGAACACCACTTGGAGATAAAACAGAACTTCAGACGTTAGCTCAGTTTTTCGGAAAGGAAGAATCGGCTAAAATTGCCGGGATCGGTTCTGTAAAATCAAATATCGGGCACGCTATGCCTGCTGCGGGAATTGCTGGTTTAATTAAAACTTGCTTAGCCCTTCATCACGATACATTACCACCAACATTATATTGCGAAAATCCTACTTTGGAGATGCAGAATACCAGATTTGAACCTGTACAAGAGGCTAAAAACTGGACAAAAACAGGCTTACCTAAAGTAGCAGCAGTCAATGCTTTCGGTTTTGGTGGCATCAATGCACACGTTGTATTGGAAGGATATGACATGCCTAAAAAAGACAAGGTTCTCATCTTAGCCAGACCAACGCATGAAGCATTATTATCTGCTTTGCAAAATAACGAAAGCACATTAGGCGAAGGAGATTATCGTATTGCGCTATTTGATCCAAGCCCTGCAAGAATAGAAAAAGCCCTTAAAATTGTCGCCAAAAATAATCCTTGGCGCAATAAACAGGATATTTGGTACACCAATACTCCTCTATTGCAAAATGGAGAAAAAGTAGCTTTTGTTTTCCCAGGATTAGACGGATTAGCAAAAGGTGAAATTGACAGTGTAAGCCGTTATTTCAACTTAACCGCTCCTATAGAAACTGAAGGTGAAGGGTTGTTAAACGATGCCTTAAACATTTTCAATAAGTGCAGCATTCTAGACAATTCATTAAAAAAACTGGGAATTATACCAGATATGAATGCTGGTCACAGCTTAGGAGAATGGCTGGCAGGTTATTCTTCTGAATTAGCAGAAGTAAATTCTGTGAAAGCTTTAATTGATGTTTTAAATCCTGAAACTTTTGAATTAAAGGATTCCAGATTCATCGCCATCGGTGCCGGAATTGAAACCATAAAACCTATTATTGAAGACATTCCGAACGTATATATTTCCAATGATAATTGCCCCAATCAGGTAATTCTTTGCGGAAGCAATGCAGCATTGGATGAATTGGTTCCTATATTAAAATCAAAACAGATATTTCATCAGATATTGCCTTTTCAATCTGGCTTTCACTCGCCTTTTATCGCCGATAAACTGGATGTGATTTTAGCAGGAATGGAAAAAGCACAATTTCAGAAAACAAAAATCCCATTGTGGTCTGCAACAACGTTGGAACCTTATCCATCAGATCAGGAAGCCATCAGAAAACTGAGTGCAGAACACCTTGTACAACCCGTTCGTTTCCGTGAACTTACCGATAAATTGTATGCAGAAGACGCAAGATTTTTTATTCAAATCGGAACAGGTGGATTGATTGGATTTATTGATGACACGTTGAAAGGAAAAGCATTCAGCACGATTGCGTCCAGCGTTCCTACCCGATCTGCGTTAGCACAATTACAACGTGTGGTAGCCGCATTATTCGTGGAAGGTAAAGTGGTTGCGCTAAACTTTTTAGACACCCATACGTTCTCCAAAAAATCATCAGGTAAAGGGATTAAACTAGAATTAGGCTCTCCTATTATCCGTGATTTCAAAGAAGTAAAAGCATTGGCTCAATCTTTTGGAACTTCAAAGCAGAATACCGTTTCTATTCCTGTAGCAAAGTCTGGACATCCTTTAGTACAGGCATTTCAGAATAATATTTCAGATATGATTCGTATGCAGGAGGAAGTTTTGACATTATTCCAAGATCGCCCGAAAGTTTCAATTCCAAATGTTGTATTGCCAAAAGTTCAGGCTCCGATAAGCAAGAATTTTGAAAAAACATTGTATGTGACTTTGGAAAGTCACCCCTACCTTATCGACCACAGTTTATTAAGACAACCGAAAGGCTGGCATGAAGTGGCCGATATGGAACCCGTAATTCCAATGACGATGATCTTTGAACAATTGGCAGAAATTGCACAATCAGAAATACAAGGATCACAAGTTCATAAAATTATGAATGTAAGCGTTTTTCAATGGATGAACGTTGCCCAACCTTTTGAAAAAACGGTGAAAGCAGAATGGAAATCCACTAACCACGCTTATTTAGATATTGAAAATTTCGTGAATGCTGAGGTGGTATTAACCTCATCTTCTCGCCCCAATCCTACTTTTAATCTTTCAATCGGAGATTTGTTACCTATCGAAAGAACACCTGAAGAAATCTATGACAAACACATGTTTCATGGAGAATGTTATCAGGGAATAACGGAAGTTTCAAAGGTGGGAACAAAAGGAATTATCGGCAAAATTAAAGGAAACGGAGGAAAAGGTTCTTTACTGGATAATGCCGGACAATTATTTGGGCTATGGTTACAACTTACCTTAACGAAAGACCGAATTGCATTTCCTGTAAAAATTAAAGACATCGAATTTTTCGGTGATCTACACGATCAGGACGGCATTTTCGAATGTACCTGCAGCCTGACTGAAATGAACGAAGAGTTTGCGATTGGTGATATTCTTTTAACCAAAAACAATAAAGTGTGGTGTAAAATTTCAGGTTGGCAAAACCGCCGACTGGAAATTGATGAACCTTTATGGAATGTTTCTATGTCACCTTTACACAACCGTCTTTCGGAAGAAATTGCACCTCAGGTATTTTTCTTTCATCAGGCCTATACCAGAGTCGCGTCATGGGATTTTATCCTGAAACGTTATTTCAATCAAACCGAAAAACAGCACCATCAAAAACTGTTTCCTAATAAGAGAAAAAGCTGGATGGTAAGCCGTGTAGCCGTGAAAGATGCCGTAAGAAATCTCCTTAAACAAGAAAAAGATCATCCTTGCTTTCCCATCACTTTTGAAGTTGCTTCTGATGAAGTCGGAAAACCTTATCTCATCAGTGAGTTTACAAAAGATGTTCATATTTCTCTGGCTCACAAAGGAAAAGATGCGGTAGGAATTGCACGCAGCGGAAAAGCAGTCGGAATTGATATGGAAATCATTGAAGAACGCAGTTCAGGATTCTACGATTTAGTCTTTACCGATAACGAATTAGCTTTATTAAAAAACAGAGATCAGGCAGAATGGACAACCCGTTTTTGGGTAGCTAAAGAAGCTTACGGAAAGTTTTTAGGAACAGGATTAAAAGGAAATCCAAAAAAACTCGAAGTCGAAAAAATCACAGAAGATTCTTTATGGATCAACCAAACAGAAATCAAAACAATTAAACATAAAAATTATATCATAGGATGGACACTATAAACACAACACTAAAATTAAATCACGAAGAATTATTCACGCTTTTAAAAGGTTTTATCACAGAAGTTATCGGCGAAGAATTTGTAGAGGAAATGGACATCACTCCGGAGAGTTCTTTCACGAAAGATCTGGAAATGGACAGTATTGAAATTGTTTCTTTTTCGGAGAAGATCAAAGCGCATTTTGGAGATCAAATCGATTTTACAGGATGGCTGTCTTCTATGGATTTAGACCAATTGATTGACCTTGACCTAAGTATGATTATTAATTATATCTACGAATGCCAATAATTACTGTTGACAATAAGAAAGTTCACATTCAGGAACTCAACAAAGGAGCTGAACAAACTGTGGTGATGATCCATGGTATGTTCAGTAACCTTTCTATTTATTATTTTAATATTGCTCCGATTCTGGCAAAACACTTCTACGTTGTGATGTATGATTTGAAAAGTCACGGCATGAGCGAACGTTTTACAGACGGTTATGATTTGGAAAATATGTCTTCCGATGTCTTGGCTTTAATGGATGCTTTACATATTGAAAAAGCACATCTTGTCGGTTATAGTTTTGGAGGACTTATTGCCTTGAAAACCGCTCTGAAAGCACCCAACCGTGTTGAGCAATTAGTGGTTATCGAAGCACCCGATCCTCAGGATGAAAAAGCCAGAGGTATTATAGATCAGTACAGCAAAGAGTTTCTGGAACATTATGTCGCCAATTTTACCGACACCACAAAAGTACAGATGGGGAAACGGCAGATGGAAAAAAACCATCGTATGTATGAGTTTTTGTTTAATCAAACCAGTATCAAAGCAGACATGATTAAGGAAAAGCATTTTCTTACTGAAGTAAATCTGTCTCAACTGGAAACCTCAACCTTATTATTGTACGGTTCAGATTCCAATTGCAGACCTACAGGAGAATCACTGAATGCACAGATCGAACAAGCTGAATTAGAATTAATTCCCGGAGATCACAACATCCCAATTCAGGAGCCAGCATTGATTGCCGAAACTATTGTCCATTTTTTATCTCAATCATTATCAACACCTTTAACACAAAACCATGGCTAAATTTGTATTTATAGTTCCACCACTGACTGGTCATGTGAACCCAACCCTAAGCATCGGCGCTACTCTTTTAGAAAGAGGACACGAGGTGGCTTGGATCAGTCTTGATAAAAACCTAAGCAGCAAACTTCCTGAAGGAGGAGAATTGCTACTCATTCAATATGATCAAACCGACGAAGAAAAAAGAGACAGCGAAAACTATCTTGATATCATTTCTAAAAAAGTAGTCTACGGAATCGACAGTATTAAATTCCTTTACGAAGATGTTTTGATTCCTTTAAACAGGCATACTTATAACGGGATTATTCCATTATTAAAAGAATATCAACCCGATTTAGTGATTGGAGACCATCAGTTATTTGCCGCTTCTATTGCTGCAAAAAAATTAGGTTTGCCTTATGCCACGACGGTTACCGCTCCTGCTGCCATTAAAATTATGAGCGAACTTCCTAAAGTTCATGAATGGGAAGAAAAACAAATTATCGCGCTACAACAGGAATTAGGCGTAACAGAAAACCGCGCTTTAGACTGTTCAGATTTATTGACGCTGGTTTTAACATCCAAATATTTCTTTGGTGAAATGGATTTGGAATCCAATTATCAATTTACAGGTCCGGTTCTTACGGAACGTCGTATTTCTTGTGAATTTGACTGGGAAAAATTCAACAGCAATCCAAGAAAGAAAATTCTGGTAAGCATCGGAACGACTTTCGATCACGAACATAAAAAAGCATTTTTCCAAAAGGTGGTTGATGCTTTTAAAGATGAAAACTTAACGGTTGTTGTAGTTTCAGATCCTCAACTTTTTGAAGAATGGCCGGAAAACTTTATGGTTTATCAGCAAGTTCCTCAATTGGATTTGTTACCTCATTTAGACGGTGTTGTTTCTCACGGCGGTCATAATACGGTTTCCGAAGCATTATCAAACGGTTTGCCGTTGGTAGTGATTCCAATTGCGTATGACCAGTCGCATGTTGCGGGTCGTGTTGTGCGTACAGGAGCAGGTGAACGTCTTAATTTTAATCGATTTAAAGCGCATCATTTAAACGAAGCCGTACAAAATATTTTAACGAAGCCTGAATACAAAAAAGCTGCCGAAACCATTCGTGAATCTTTCGTTGAAGCCGGAGGAAGCGCAACAGCAGCCAATTTACTTGAAAATGCCATTTCAACTTCTAATATGAAAAAATCTAAGTCTAAATTTTTATTTGTTATCCCTCCATTTTTTGGACATATCAGCCCGACACTGAGCGTAGGTGCCAGTTTAATTGCCCGTGGTCATGAAGTAAAATGGTTCGGAATCACCCCTTTAGACAACAAACATATTCCGGAAGGCGGAAGTTATTTTTATCCTGAACAAGATTTGATTCCATATCAGGATGAAATTGCTAAAATTTTAAAAAGACAAGATGATGGACCTGCCTGTTCGGGACCTGAAGTCATGAAATTAGCATTAGAAGAAACCTATGTTCCTTTTGCTAAAATGATGATGCCTGGGTTGGAAACGCTTACAAAAGACTGGCAACCCGATGTTATTGTGAACGATTGTATCACTTTCGGAGGAGCATTGTTTGCTCATAAAAATAATATTCCGTGTGTAACAACAACGCCTGTTCCACCCGATGTGATGGGAGATACTGCGAATAGCGCTCCTAAAATTTTTGAATGGCAGCAGAATTTAATCAAAGAACTTCAAAAAGAAGTCGGAATTGAGGATGAAGGTATTTTTATTCATTCGCATGAGCTAAACCTAGTTTTTACCTCACAAAAATTTGCTGATTTTGAAGAAGTTCCATCACATATGCAATTTGTAGGACCAGTAAAAGGTCGCCCAAATCCGGCACCTTTTGATTGGGATAAATTAAATGCATCCACAACACCGAAAATATTTGTTTCACTAGGTACACTTTTAGTAGATATCCGAAAAGCATTTTTTGAAAAAGTAATTGCTGCTTTTGCAGATCAACCTGTAACCGTGATTGCCGCTACTCCACCAGATATTTTTGAGGAATGGCCTTCTAACTTTATTGTGAGCAGTTTTGTTCCTCAGTCAGCATTGATGCCCCATATGGATGCTGTGATTTGTCATGGTGGCTTTAATACCGTAAATGATACTTTCACCAATGGATTACCGATGTTAATCACTCCTATCGCGTACGACCATTTTCATATTGCCAAATTAATTGAAAAAGCTGGCTGCGGAATCAGTATCAGATATAAAAGATTGCGTGTTGATGCGCTTCGTCAAACCGTTTTTGAGTTATTGGAAAATCCCGCGTACAGAAATGCAGCGAAAGAAGTTCAATCGAGTTTAATTAATGCTGGAGGAAACGATCGCGCAGTAGAGTTATTAGAAAATTTTGTAGAACAATCAACCTTAATCCCTGCATAAGCCTATGAGAAGAAGACTTTTATTTGGGGAGCGTATGTTATTAGGGGACGGAACAGAGCCTTTTAACGCCGTTATCCCCTTCAGATTACGCGGTACTTTTAAGGAAAAAGATATTCAACTTGCCCTGACTCAGCTTCAGGGCAAGCACCCTTGGCTAAGAGCGCTCATTCATCATGATGAAAACCATGTACCTTGGTTTGAAGTGCTGGAAAGAAATCTACCCATCCCCATCCGAATTGTTCACCGAAAAGGAGACGACGATTGGAAGGAAGAATCAATGAAAGAATGGCAGACTTTATTTAATTACACCGAACTCCCTCTTCTCAGGTTTGTATGGATCAAAGGAGAAGAAGTTTCAGATATGCTTTTTGCTTTTCATCATTGCTTATGCGATGGTGGTTCTGCCATGTCTTTTCTAAATGAATTTTTACAGTTATTGGATAATCCATTTCATGACATTGGGTTAGAAAATCCTATATTAGGAATTCAGGATGTTGTTCCATCAGAAATCTTGGCAAACCGTGGACAACAGATAAAAGCAAAAGTAATTGGGCGATTAGCCGCAACCGCAATTAAATGCATTCCTGTTGGCAAAAAAGCAATTGAGCGTCAAAAAGATTATCTGGTGCATTGGAAGCTTGATAAAACCATGAGTCAGGAATTAATTTCCTACTGCAAATCCAAGCAAGTTACCGTTAATACCTTTTTGAGCACAGCAGTTCTTCAGGCATTCAAAAAAGTAAAAGGAGAAAAAGCTTTTAATAAAGTTTCTTGCCCGGTAGATATCAGACGTTTCGCCAAACAAATTAAAGAAGATCATATTTTTGCTTTCGGATTAATGATTGTAGTGTCTGCCAATCAAAAAATGAGTTTTTCAGAGAACTTACATTTGATTCAAGAATCTGTAGAGCGAAAAACTTCCAAACTCAATCCATACATTACTATGATGGTAATGGAATCTGCACACGATGCTTTGAAAAATTTCACGAAATTATTAAAACACGGTAAATCTTCCAATGATTGTATGTTTTCAAATTTGGGACGTATTCAGATTCCTCATCAATACAAAGCATTTACGTTGGATACTATTTTTAGTCCTTCCGTGATTGGACCTTTGGGAAATACAACAACAATGGTTGCCTCAACATTTCGTGGAGAAATGGATTTTTCTTTCATCGGAAGTGAAGGCTA
Source organism: Chryseobacterium polytrichastri (assembly GCF_900142445.1). Taxonomy (GTDB): domain Bacteria; phylum Bacteroidota; class Bacteroidia; order Flavobacteriales; family Weeksellaceae; genus Chryseobacterium; species Chryseobacterium polytrichastri. The sequence continues at coordinate 97,079 of NZ_FRAV01000011.1, forward strand.
TTTACCACACTCGGAAGCATTGGCTATTCGTGATGAGGTGATGGAAACCATTAAACAACAACTTGAATATCTTCCTGTATCATGATCAACCGAAAACTTATGTTGGTAGAAAGAATCATGTATGTTGATTCTAAAACACCTGTAAATTGTGTATTTACAGCTAAAATAAATGGTGAAGTTTCTGAAGAAAATCTTAAAACTGCTTTAGCAAAGATCCAACAAAAACATCCTTTGCTAAGAGCAAAAGTTGATACCCAAAGTAAAAAACATCCTTTTTTTATAGAAAATAAGGAAGTTACCCCTATTCCTATTCGTATTATTGAACGTAAAACAGATGACGATTGGTTGCGGGAATCTCAAAATGAATGGGTTCGTCTATTTGACGAAGAGAAAAAACCTCTGGCCCAATTGGTTTGGATCAAAGGGCATGGTATTTCTGAAATACTTTGGGTAATGCCTCACTGTATTTGTGATGGGACAACAGCCGTAACCCTGATGCGTGAACTTCTTCAATTATTAGACAATCCCTCAATCAAACTAAATTCCTATCAATCCTTCAATTCAGTTGATGATTTTCTGCCTGCGGATTTTAATTTGAAGAAGAAGAAACGGAAAGCTAGATTTTATTTGATGATGGCTAAGTTATTCTTTTTAGTTCAGGCAAAAAGTAAAAAAAGAAATTTAGGAAAGAGCTATCTTCTTCACAGAAAGTTAAATGCAAAAATAACGCAGCAGATAACAGAAAAATGTAAGACTCACAGTATTTCTGTACACTCTTTACTATGCTCCGCATTTATGCAGGCTTTTAAAGAAATACAAGGAAATACTGCTAAAGGCAAGGTCATAAGTCCTGTGGATGTTCGCCATTTTATTACTGAAATTAAGCAAGATCATGCATTTGCATTTGCTCCTACAGTGGAGCTTTCACTAAAAAAAGGAAGCCAGAATGTGTTGGAAAACTCAAAACATATTAAAAAAGATCTTGTTGAAAAAATAGAGAAAATGGATGCACGAGAACTTTTATGGATGGGTGAAAATATGCATCCTGTTGTTGAGCGTATGATTTCTATGCTAAAATCAAGTAGAGGTGGGCATGATGTAACCTTATCCAATATGGGGAAAATTGATATTCCGACTCATTATGAAAATTTTAAAGTTGAAACAATTTTCAGCCCGACCGTTGCATTTCCATGGTTAAATTCAAATACTCTAGTTATAACAACTTATAACCAAGAAATGGATTTTACATTTATCTCTAATGAAAATTTTCTTTCAAGCGAACAAGCTCTTAAAATTAAAGATAAAGCGATTGAACTATTGACCTCATCCCTATGAAAATAAATATGAAGTCTGCCCGAACCAAAAAGATAAAAAAAATAAAGAAAACCACTCTCAATCGTTTTTTAAGAAAGCGAATGATTTATTATGTTCTTCCGAACGTATTTTTTAATTTTATTATTGCCTACGCCAGTTTTAAAGAATTGGGCTACACCCATTTTTTTGCAGGAACACAATGTTTGGCTCGGCTTACGTTGCCAATGGCTATATTTCTACCAGTAGTTCTTACTATTGATATTATTAAAAGAGTGACTGATGCTTCTGAACAGGGAGCGATTGAATTTATGGTTGATGAAAAGCTGAATATCAAAAAACTAATGACTAAATTGAGCATTCTCCACGGAGTTATTACCGGATTATTGGTATTATGTTTTTTATTACTCGGGCAATTAAGCCTATCCAAGTATCATAAGTTAGATGCTACCTCGATGGCAATTGTAGTTGGTATTCTTGCAGGTTTGCTTTCTGTGCTTTTTACCTATCTTCCGATAAGAAAATTAAGAGCATATTTATATAAACCTGTAGCAATAGCTAATTCTGATATAAAAAATAACTAAGAAAAACTATTTCAAATTATTAGTAACAGATTTTTCTATTTATCATTTTAATCTGTTAAATACTTTTTTAATAAAAGTTGAGCTATTTAGTAAAAAAGAAAGTCTTTGATAGTTAGCTTGAAGCATTGAAATAATCAACTCTCAAATAATAAAATTAATATGAAAAAATTACATAAAAAAACCGCTCTGAAAAGAGCGGTATACCTTATAATACAGACTTATCTTAACAAGTAGATCCGCAAGCAAGAAGTTGAATGTGGATTACACCGTTAAGTACACACTGAGTTTGACACAATGCAGTGTTTACAACACCACCTAAGCCTCCTACAACGCCACCTACGACACCGCCAACTCCACCTACAACACCACCTACAACACCACCAACGCCGCCTACAACACCACCTACAACTCCACCTAGACCTCCAATTAGTCCTCCGATGTTGTCAAGTAGTCCATCACCTGTAATTGCTTTTAACTCGTTTCTGTTTAGTTTTTTTAAGTTTTTCATGAATGTAATATTTATTTATTAATACATCACTAAGATAGGAATAATTATAATATGTTTATATCTTTTTCAAAAAAATAATTAAATATTTTTATTAGTTAACATTCCATTAATATAAACGTTATTTAATGAATATTCGATTATTTGACATATTCACAAAATCAGATGCAAAACTCAGTGAATATCAGAATATTATTCACTGTAATTTGATTTAAAAAAATATAGATTATGGAGAGTTATTTTAATTGGGTAATATGGTAGTACAATAAAAATATCTTGAAAGAGATTCTCCAAATCAAAAAAAAGTAGATTACGGAGTTAAAATGAACACTAAGAAGACAAAATTTGAAGGATCTTATTGCAAAATGATGAGTAAAAATTAATAAGTACACAAAAAAAAGAAACCGTTATCGCTTAAGATGCTATAAGCATTATTTATTTACGATTTTATTTTAACAAAGAAATAACCTGCAGTATGAGGAACCCATCTTCTATAGCTGGATGATTTTAAAAATCTATATCAGTTCAAAAAGAATTTATATGTTTTATGCCTAACGCAATTTAAATTAGCTATTTTATTTTGAATTGCTTTAGCTTCTTCATAAATTTGTAGAAAATTAAATTAATGAATTACAAGCTTGAGCTCAATACGCAGGAACCTAACTCTAACATTGTTTTCAATACAATCGTATTTGATTCGTTCAAGGTTAATATAGTAGCGAGATATACGGGAAGGATGAATTTCAACCCAATACTATGTGAAGTTTTATTCAAGGTCAGAACATTAGATGATATCCTCGTTAAAAAAAGAGATGGTAATGTAAGGATAAGAATTAAAGAGAACGAGCTAGAAACCTACGAGAAATTAATAAAAACATTAACTTCTTATGATTACAAAAATAAACTAATCGACAGAAAAGCTGCTGATCAGGATTTCGTTCACTTCATTTTAAGTATGGTGATTACTAATTATGAACTTAACTAGAAATTAAAGGTTCAACATTCTTAAAGACAATAAGTTAGCCTAAGAGAGACGAGTTCCCTCAGAGTTAATTAGAGAAGAACTTTTAAGAGCTTGAAAATATACATTCTAAATTCAAGCTCTTAGAATTTTTTTTAAAACAGACTTAGGTTATATTGCTTTACAAGGTCTAAAATCATGTGATACCCTGCCAAGGAATTTCCATGTTGATCCAAAGACGGACTGAAAACACCGATTCCCATTTTTCCGGGAACACTTACTGTAATACCACCACCAACACCAGACTTACTTGGTAATCCTACCATTCGAGAATACTCTCCACTAAACTCATACATTCCGGCAGTCAGCATTTGTGATTCTACCAATCTTGCAACTTCAACATTCTTATAAGTAGAATCCCCATCAAAACGAACGCATTGATTAGCAAAGAAATAGCCTATTTTAGCCAAATCCTCCGCAGTAAGTTCAATAGAACATTGCTTGAAATAGTTGTCTAATTGGTCTTCATTTCCAGAAATAAGTCCGTTATTTTTCATCAAATAGAACATTCCACGATTACGATGTCCTGTTGACTTTTCAGATTCATAAACAGATTTATTATAATCCAATGCCTGATTTTTGGTAATATACCTCACCATATCCAAAATTTTAAGAAATGGTTTTTCGCCTTCTCCGGAAATTAAAGAAGTAGTAAGAATAGCCCCGGCATTCATCATTGGATTAAGTGGCTTACCTGTAGTTTCAAGATTAGAAAAATGATTGAATGGTTTATCTGATCCGAAGTATCCCATTTTATCAAAAACATTTGCCTCTCCTTTTTCATTCACAGCAATCATTAATGCAATAATTTTAGAAATACTTTGCATGGTAAATTTCTTGTGAACATCACCTGTATTAAACACTTTTCCATTTTTACCAACTACTGAAAAAGCAATAGCATTAGCATCCATCTTGCCAAGCTCCGGAATATAATCCGCCACTTTTCCCTGTGTATAATACGTTCTGTTTTGTTCTAAAATACTGCTTAAGGTTTTTTCAGAAATCGTTGAAATATCTACTGCTTTCTGAGCATGCATCACTGTGTTTAAGGATAAAAAAGCTGCAATACAAATTCCTTTTGCAGAAAATAAAAAGCTATGTTTTTTCATAAAGAGTGTTTGTTAATAAAAATGTTATAATTACCCTCGAAAAACAAATATAAGAATTTCATATCCTGCCCGCAAATCTCCCAGGAAGCATGAAGACTGTAAGCATGCTGACTTCCTATTAAGTATTTATACTCAAAGCTGCAATTGGTTATTTATACTCTACAACAACGACCTCCTTCTTTGTTACTTTGAAATACATATTAAAAAAGCTAAAAACAAACAATACATGAATACAGAAAACTACGACGTAATCGTTATTGGCGGAGGGGCAATAGGTTTAGCTACTGCGTACCAACTCGGGAAGCGCAAAGCAAAGACGCTAGTGCTTGAACAGTTTACTTTTGTGAATCAATTAGGAAGTTCAGCAGGAGTATCACGTCAATTCAGAATTCCATATCCGGATGAATATATGGTGCAGATGGCTTTGGATGCACAACCGTATTGGGATGAGCTGGAAAAAGAAACCGAAACCTCTTTACTTGATAAAGTAGGTACACTCTGGTTTGGAGACCCTGAAGTACATTCCACCGAAGGAAATATTGCTGAAGCCGAAAAGGCACTCAAAGCTTTAAATGTACCTTACACTACACTCACCGCAAAAGAAATTGAAGAGCAATATCATTTTAGAAATTTACCCGAAAACTATACCGGGCTTTTTCAGCCAGATGGCGCCAGCATCAATTTCAAAGCAACCATTGAAGCTCTTTTAGGTTTGTGTAAAAAAGAAGAAACTGTTGAATTGCGAGAAGATTCACCTGTATTGGAGATTAAACAAAATGGAGAACTCTTTGAAATCACCACTCCTAACGGGATTTATATCGCTAAAAAACTGGCAATTATTCCCGGGCCGTATATCAATAGTGTGATTAACTTACTAGATTTTAAGATAGAAGCCACGTATTGGAATATGTCTTCTGCCTATTTCAAAAAGACAGATCCTGCTATACAATATCCAACTTGGTTTGTATTCCAAAATCCTGTAGACAAAAACGGGAATGAGTTTTATGGCTTCCCATCAGTAGATTGGGACCATCCTGAATACATTCGGGTAGCACCAGACTTTGTTATCAATCCTTTAGATGAGCCAAATGACAGGACTTTAATTCCCAATCCTCAAGAACTGTCCTATACTTCTGAATGGATTAAAGAACATATGACAGGGTTAAGCACAGAACCGGAATACACCTCCACATGCCTTATTGCACTAAGTACTATTCCAAATAAAGAACTATTGATTGATTTTGCTCCCAAGTACGTCCCTAATCATAAAAACATAGTGGTATATGCCACCGGATGGGCTGCTAAATTCACGCCATTCTTAGGAAAAATAATGTCTGACCTTGCTTTGGATGGGCATACGGATTTTGATATTTCTCATTTCCAATTAGGACGTAAATTCTTCAAAGCCATTTAAAACTATTAAATCATGAATAAAAATACACCATTAAATTCAGGAATGCATCCTGATTTAAAAATTGAAGTTGCTATTATTGGTGCCGGAACTTCCGGATTATACACCGCTTACCGTTTAGTAACTGACCAGAAATATACTGCCGATCAAGTACAGATCTTCGACATGAATAATAAATTGGACGGAAGGCTGGAATCGGTCATTATGCCAGGAATGAATTTCTGGGGTGAATTGGGAGGCATGCGCTACCTGACTTCTCAGGAAATCGTAACGACATTAATTGAAGGCTATCCTCTTACCGAACAAGATCTAGATAAGCGTACTCCTGTTTTGAAAGATAAAATGACGCCCATTCCATTTCCGATGGGCGATCCTACCCAACTGTTAATGTATCTTCGAAAAGAACGTTTCAAACAAGATGCCTGGAACGTAGCTCAGGATGAAGGTAAAAAACTAGCTACCCGTTATTATCTGAATGATGACGATGATGGTTTTAGTTCAGATCAACTATTCAATAAAATTATTTACGAAGTTTTAATGGCAGATTCTTGGGTAGCCAAAAAATATGGAGATAAAATCATTAAAGGAGATAAAGCCTACGATTATTCTTTTAAATTAACCAGCGAAGATTGGGATGATATCAAACCTAAGCTGGTTTATAATTTCCCAAACTCTCCTTACGATCAGCGTAAAGTAAATGATTTAGGATTCTGGAATTTAATTAAGGATCAAATTTCACAGGAAGGATATGAGTTTGTAGCGAATGCTGGTGGATATTATTCCAATACAATCAATTGGAACTCAGCCGAAGCTTTTCCTTATATGGTAGGAGATTTCTCTGCGGGAACCATTTACAAAACGATTGAAGAAGGATATGACAGTATTGCATACGCTGTAGCCAATTCTTACATAGATCATGATGGAGCTTGTATTTGGTCTGAAAATAAGCTGCTTACTTTCACCAAAGATCACCATTTAACACATACTCATAAATACCAATTAACCTTTCTTAATCTGAAAACCAATACCACATGGAATGTCTATGCAAATACGCTAGTTCTTGCGATGCCGAGAAAATCTTTGGAGCTTTTGGATCAGAACAATTTCTTTTTTGATATTAATGAAAACTCAGTTATCAATAAAAATATCCGTTCGGTCATTATGGAACCTGCTTTTAAAATATTAATGGGCTTTCAATATCCTTGGTGGAAAGATTTAAAAATTGATTCCGGGCATTCTATCACAGACTTACCCATGAGACAGTGTTATTATTTCGGTACGGATCCTGAAACTAACAACTCAATGTTACTGGGAAGCTACGGAGATATGGAAACCGAGACCTTTTGGAAAGCACTTACGGATGATAAATTGCTTTTTGAAGTAAAAGCTGCTAAGTCTGCATCATTGAAAGAACTACATCAACTTGATGATGTTCAGGCGACTCAATTGATGGTGGATGAATTAATGAATCAATTGAGAGAACTTCACGGTCCGGATATAACAATCCCAGATCCTTATGTAACCTATTTTAGAGACTGGACTGATGAACCTTTCGGTGCAGGATATCATGCATGGAAAGCCGGATATTCAGTAGAAAATGTAATGCCTTATATGAGAAAGCCAGTTGCCGATGAGCAAATTCACATTATCGGAGAAGCTTATTCTGATCAGCAAGGCTGGGTGGAAGGCGCTTTCTGTGAAGCAGAAAAAATGCTGCAAGAACATTTTGGAATGCATCGTCCTATCTGGTTAAGCCCTACTTATTATTTAGGATGGTAGATAAAAAAGGTAAAATCTAAAACAAATAGCCAGCTCATCACGACAATATGAGCTGGCTTTATATTTTGAGATATTTCAATATACATGTAGAAATTTTTTGCGATAAAATCCTAAATTAACTAAAGCTTTGGAAAATTAAAAAATAAGAAATAATGCCCCAAAAGAAAATACTCGTTAATCAATCTAATTTGAAAATTTTATGACTTAATCTACCTTTATTATTATCCACTTTCACTAATTTTGAAGATTATTTAAAAGTTAATTCTATGTTGCAAAGATTTTCAGCAATTACATGCTTCGTTTTTCTATTATTAAGTTCTTTTGCTTTTGGTCAGGATATTCCATGTGTTAATAGCGGCGCTTACTACACATTCAGTGGAGGTAAAGGATTCCCACTGAAGTATGAAATTATTGAAGGCTTTATTGAGGTGAAAGAAATGAGAAAAGATAGAGACGAATTAATCAACACCTATAAAATCTCAAAAGTTGTAAAATGCAACTACAAAAATCCGGTTAATGCCAATCTTGTCTTTAAAATAAACCCATACGACAAAGTAAGTGATACCTACAGCGAAAGAGAATCTGAGCTTGAAATCAATATAACAGATGGCAAAGGTAAAATTTTCTTCCGTCAACCTAATTTACCTGAAATGTCAAGCAGAGCGACGAGTATGGCTCCTAAGAGATAAGATTATAGAATATATTCAAACAAAAAAAAGCCTTTAAATATTGCTATTTAAAGGCTTTTCTATTTCAGCTTTTCAGCTTGTAGAAAAAAGGATTAGATTTATCTTCTTAAACCCGTATGAATAACACATTTTGTACAGAGTATTCGATCTAGTCCTAGCCTTTTACTCCTTTAATCCAATCTTGGAATCTACCTACCTGCTCCATAAAGAAAGATTCATGCTCCTCCTTCCCTTCAGGATGATTAACCAATACATGTTCAAAATAGGTTCCTTTCAATACTTTTCTTAAAATGCCTTCTCCTAAGAATGGTTTATAATCATTCAAAGCTTGGGTTGCTTTTAACAAATGACGGATATCGTATTGCAATGGATTAATGTCTGGAACTTGCTTGTTCAGATTCAGAAGGCTATAGACCGCAATTCTCGCCGTTCTTACAGAACTTTCCATCGTAAAGACAACATCATTATTCGTTTCTACAAACTGTCCGACCAATCCTAAATTAGTACATCCTTCAGGAACAACTCTTGGGCGGTCTCCCTGAGCTCTTGGCATAAACATAGAAGTAATGTATGGCATAAATGCAGTACGAACGATTGTATTTTCTATAACATTATCAAGTTCATCTATTATTCCAACATGATGGCATAATTCGGCAAGAATTTCGTTACCCGTACATTCAGGCATTGTTTTTTTAATATAATTTCCTTCTTTATCCATCAGCAAAGCATATACCCAAACAACTAAAATATCATCGGGTTGTGTAGGGAAATGAGGCTGTCTGTTACAGGTAAAACTCATTACCCAATTAGAGTCTGTAATCGTAACAATACCGCCTGTTGCTGTTTTTCCTGAATAAGGATCATTAACGCATAATTCTTTTAATTTTTCTGTAAATGCTGAAGGGCGGCACGTTAACGTTGCTGATTCCCAAGAAGATTTTTCTATATTTCCACAGAACTTTTCAGGGTTTCCGAAGACTTCAGATTTTGCTGCCAGATTTTTCCAAAGTTTCCATCCTGCACTTTGTCCTGTATTGCTGTTATCTATTGTAATTTCCGGAGCGGTAGTATTATCACCATAAAAAGTACTTTCTGTCATAGATCCGGTGGTAATAATTACATAATCATCTTTACCAATTGGTATCTTAACCTCTTCTCCATTTTGTTCGGTAATAATTCCCTGTACTTTTTTTCCTTCAGTATTTATTTGAAGATCAATATCTTTAATTAATGTATTAAACTGTATCTGTACTCCTTTTTCAACAAGAAAATCTTTTAAAGGAGTTACAAATGTATCATACTGATTGTATTTTGGGAATACCAAACATGAAAAATCTTTCATTCCATCAATAGCATGCAAGAATCTGTGCATATACAGCTTCAACTCAAGTAAAGAATGCCAATTTTCAAATGCAAACATAGAACGCCAGAAAAACCAAAAATTACTCTTCAGAAAAGATTCTGCAAAATAATCTTCAATACTAAGGTCATCCAATTCTTCTTTTTTCTTTAAGAGAAGTTTTACAATAGCCAACTGATCTTTCTTTTCCAATCCAAATTTACTGAAGTCCTGAATTTCACCTTTATTATGTATTAATCTGGCTTTAGAGTAATTAGGATCATTATCATTAATGAGTCTATATTCATCCAAAACACTGTAAGGAGCAGGAAGTTCCAAAGCAGGAATATCTTGAAATATATCCCAGAGATTTTCATAAGTCATATCCATTTCTCTTCCGCCTCGGATAATATAACCCTCTTCTGCATTTCCTGCACCGTCTAATGATCCTCCTTCAATACTAAGCTGATCTAAAAAGATAATATTTTTGCCGGGAACATGGCCATCACGAATGAAATAATAAGCCGCAGACATTCCGGCAATACCACTTCCTACAATATAAATTTTAGAATTTTCGTAAGATTGTAAAGGAATTCCTTTATTTCGTTGATAGTTTCCTATCTGATCAGAGAAAGGCATCGTTTTTTCAGGAGTATTAATCTGAACCTCTTTACTGGAATCAGGCTCATGAACTACTTTTCCAAACTGTTCAGAAGTATTTAAAATATTTTCGAATTTTGAATTAATTGTACTCATCTCGTTTTATTTTTTTGTGTACTATAAAGGTACCTCAATTAACAAAACGATATATATCCCGAATATCAGAATTATTATCCCTAAATTCTTATGATTGAATATTTTCTTTAATCCGATACTGAGAAGGAGAAATAAGAGTGTGCTTCTTGAAAAAACGCCCGAAAGCTGAAATAGAATTAAACTGAAGTTGGAAAGCAATTTCTGAGATTGTAATGTCCGGATTTCCAAGCATAACATAGGCCTCTTTTAAAAGCATTTCGTTGATCACTTGGTGAGGTGTTTTTCCACTTGCCTTTTTAATGATTTCTATAAGATATTTGCTCGAAACAAAAAGTTGCTCTGCATAATAGGCAACACTTTTTTGCTCTTTGATATTCTCTCGGATCAGTTTCCTGAATTTTAAGAAAAGATCCTTTTTTCCTTCCTCTTTTTCCAACAAGTCTCCTTTTTGAGCTTCTACAATTTCGGCTGTTTCTAAAAGAATATTAAAAATAATCGTTCGGACAATTTCATCCGTAAATTTTCCTTTCCTGTCAGATTTTTCTTTGAGATAATCCAGTAATCTCTGTAATAATAAAGATTTCTCTTCTGCCGTTTTTACAACACTGTAAGAACCTTCGGTAAAAAGGTTCATTTTTTCAATAATAAAAGGATTAGAAATATTCTTAATGAGAAAATTTTTATCAAAAAAAAGTAATTTCATTTTAAAATTATCGCTAACCTTCAGAAATTTAATAATGGTTGAGGGAGCTGATATAAGAAAATGATTGGCGCTTGCATGGTATTTTTCATTATCTATTTCAATATGAATTTCGCCTGATGTACAAATACATAAAGTATAATAATCCATCCTGAATGATGTTTTCGGAAACTTAAGAATAGGGTTACCAGATGAAATATAATAGGATCGCCGACAATCTATGCTGTAAAAAGATAATGTATCCTGCAAATTTTCAGTGATCTTCATATGATATTTTTTGAGAAAAACTCCTGTTAATGCAATTTACAACTTTTTTAGATTTTTTTTAAAGAACCTTTCTGATATGATCTAAAAGAAAGGTTCTGGTTACTATTAAAAATTATTGCTTAAGGTTTCCAAAAGCTCCAAACATTACCGTTGTATACTGCTAATTGTCTTTTGGTTGTATCATACACCATCATCCCGGCACTTGGGCTGATAATATTAAGATGCGGACTGGCAACCTTAGGCAGAACCATTGCTTTGTTACTATCAACAAGAACCAGAATTCCTGAAGTAGTATCAGTTCCCCCTCTTGTATCGATAGAAACCTTGGCTCCGGGCTGTTCTGTTTTATCATTTCCCTGAATGCTTACATCTGCAACTCCAGAGGCATCAATACTTAAATCAAACCACGTATTGGTATCTTTTAAATATTTTACTTTATGATCTGTAATATCGTAAATCATCGTCCCGTTTTGTACAATTGAGCTTTTATCAATAACATACGGAAGAACAATTCCTCTGTTTTCAGCATCGCTGAATTGAATTGAGACCGAACCATTCGCAACATCGGGTCTGCTCACTCCGATTTGTGCGTGAACAGAAATGGCAAAAGGTATTATTAATACTATAATTAATTTTTTCATGATGATTAATTTAAAATTTTGAAAAAAGAGGTTGAGATTTTATATTATCTCTCAACCTCTGAATTATTTTAATCCGGACAAGTTTGTGTTGCAACACAATACCATGCAAAAGAGGTTCCTCCGTCTTGTGAAGTATACATTTTCAGGCATTTGTTGGTAGTATCATACAATAACATTCCCTCCACAAAATTTGCAGGCGGAATTCCTACAGGATTCCCTGAAGCATTAAACGTCAATCTATTCACTACAAAACCTTTAGTTTTAGCTTCTAAAACCATCCATGCACCTGTACGAACTGCCGGCCAGTTATCTGTTGTACTCTCAGCAGTTGTTCTTGTTAAAGAAGTAATTCCTATCTTACCAGGAAGAGATGGATTTCCAGCGCCTGCAACAGCTCCAGGCTTATAACAAAGTCCCTGAGCAATTCCTAAAGTGAACACCTGCCCACCAGTAAGAACAATATTATTGAAGGATACTGCTGAACCTGCAGTATATGTTGAAGCAGGAATCACCTGAACCGCTCCCGTAGTAAAATCTCCGTCTCCGTCTGAATCTACCAAAAGCATAACATTCGTTGCATTAGCTCCTGTTAAAGTAACTCCAGCCAAGTTGAATTTTAATGAAATATTTGAGATATCTGTTCCATCCGTATTAGCCTGAGCTACTTTCCATTCACGGTCTAATCTGCGTCCTACGTTCGCTGGTAATTCCGTTGTCTGTTCAACAACTGCGCTTCCACTGCCTTTGTTATTGGCAAATAGCATGAATTCCTGATCTCCGTCGATTGTTGTACGCGCTGCATTAAGGTTTAATGAGGTAAAGTCATTATTCATAGATACCGTCAATATATCTCCTGCGTTATTGGATTTAGAAATACGTTGATTAAGTCCGTAATAATCATCTCTCCCCAAACCAAATACATCATATTTGTACGTTAGATCTGATGCACGAATCACTGTTCCTGCGCTGCTCACATAAGGATAATTCAAGTTTCCTAAAGTACCTCCCAACTGATCTGTACCTCCTGTTAACGTAATACCATACTTCACAGCCAAATAAGATTCTACAATTGCTCTTTCTGAATCAGATAGAACTTTGTCATAAACTATTAGTTCCGCATAAGAACCATCCAATCTTCCATCGGGCGCATTAAGTGTAGTTGTTGCAGAGAAATGTTTACCTATTCTTACCAATCCGCTTAATAATCTGCCTTCACCCGTTCTGGTGTTGGTAGGATCAGCATTTTGGTTTAGGATATCATTAGAACCGTTTCCATAAGTACTGTAATAAATTTCTTCATCACCTATTCTATTTCTTTTCAACGTACCGATAGAGGTCTGTGTCTGAAGTCCTAGGTTTCCCAAATAAGAATAATCACCTGCAGAACCTCCTCCGAAAGAAAGGAAGCTTCCTGCGGAAACACCAAAGGACATATCCGCTCTTAAAGGTGCAGGATCTCCAGCACTTGGGTTTGAAACATCACCTCCGTATAACAACATATTATTATAAAAACTAGATCCAAAACCAGCTGCTTTGAATACACTGATGATTGTTTGACTTCCAAGGGTAGGAGTTGTAAACTGAACAGCATTACCTCTTCCTGTGTTAGAGAAGTTAACAACAGGATTGAAATTAAAGTTGTCTGTAGTATTATATTTATAGAAAGGTAGTGTAGGAAGAAGTACTTCTCCTAGTTCTCCCGGATCAGTAGTAGGCGTACTTCCATCCTGAGCTCCGTTTACGATTTCCTGATCATACCATGTTGTAATCTGAGTATTATCTGCAGGAACTCCAGAGGCAGTATTTACACCTTTATCCGCTTTCACCCAAAGTACCTGAGGCTGAAGTTCTGATCCGAAAGTGATATATCTTGCTGTAGCATCAGTATCAAAGCTCTTATTGAAAACCCATTGGTTTCCACTGTAAGTACCTGCTATAGATTGTACATTTACTGTAAATGCAGCATCGTCTGCCACAAACATACGAATGTTGTTCCCTGGCGCAAAGCCCGTTCCGTAAGCTGTAAGATTAGCTGCAAAATAAACGTTGCCCAACGTACTTGTTCTCTGCGACAACCAGATTCTCTGGATACGTTGTGCAGGATTACCTGAAATCGTTACACCTACTAAAGGTGTTGCCGTAACTGTGTTATCACCAGTCAGGAAATATTTTTGATCTCCCGATAATAACGCTCTTGATGCAGCAATGTTCTGAGATACAAAATCATTGTTTGTAGCCATCATAAGAATCGTTCCGGCATTCACACTCTTGGAAACTTTCTGATGTAAAGATGAAATATCATCCTTAGCCAGACCAAATACGTTATTGTTATAAGTTGTATTCAGCGCACCATTCCAAATGGCAGCATTTTCAGAAGAGACATAATTATCTGTCGCAACACGACCTAATGTAATCCCATACTTGATCGCTAGATAGGTATCTACTTTTCGTCTTTCAGCGGCAGTAATATTTCCTCCACCATAGATAATGGTTTCTCCGATATCTCCTACAATACCTCCGTTGTCGCTACCACTACCTGTAAAACGTGTATCTCCAAATACGTGACCTCCCAAAGCAAGTCCTACAGCAGTATTATTTGCAGTAGCGCCATTGGCAGCACCATTCAATCCTCTTGCTAATGTTGAAGCAGTAAAAGTATTGTACATAATACTAGGAATACCAGTGGCAAAATTTATATTGGAGTTCACAAACTGTGTTCCTCCTCCCACAACTCTTCTTTCGATCGTTGCGCTAACAGGCCAGAATCCTGTGTAATCCCAAGATGCAATAGTAGTAGTTGCATTATTTTCTGTAATACTGAAAAAGTGAGGAGTCGGACTTCCTGCGGATGTCATTCCTTCTTTTGTTACCGTAAAGATGTCATTATTGGTATTGGTAATCGTTTGAACAGTATTATTCCCTAACGCTTGAGTAATTGCTGTAAAGTTGATTCCCGGATTGAAGTTAAAGTAAGCTGCAGCCCCCGTTTTATATTTAGGTAATGCAACAGCTGGCATCTGAGTGACGATTGTACCTCCGAAATAATCTTTCCAAGAAGTTACATCGGTTGTATTTCCTGTGTTCGTAGCATCAATATCTGCTCTGTACCATTGGCTTAATCCGTTGATTACCCCTCCCGGAGCATGTGCAAATGCCGCAAAAGTAAAATACTGACCATTTGCCAATGCTACATCTGCATAGTTATAAGTAACACCATTTACAGCCTGTGTATTTACAGACATATCTGTTACGGTATCTGTATTATCAATGACTGTATCCGTACTCTGAATTAATCTCATGGATTCTAAACCTGCAGGCCAAGCTATACGTACTATTCCGACACTTCCTGTATTCTGAGCTTTCCAGATAGATTCAAAACGATAATTAACTCCTGTAATTCCGCTAATAGGTACTGTAAGACTTTGTTTTAATCCGTTGTCTCCTACCATCAGAAATTGTTGATCATTAGCTAAACCTATATTATTGGAGGCGTTGCTGTTAGCAAATCCTGTTGTAGAGATAACAAGCTGTTGACCATTATTTACACTTCCTGCCTGTTTTTGGTGCAATGCAGTGAAATCATCTTTTGCGATACCAAAGATATTATTGCTATACCCAACATTCCCTGTTTTATCCCATACCACAGTACTTGCTGTAGATAAATAATTTTCATTTAGAGTAACACCATTCTTTACGGCAAGATATGAATTCACTCTTGATTGTTCATTGCCCGTTAAGGTACGGTTATACCATGCGATCTCCATAATATCTCCTGCGAAAGCACCTCCAGCATCCCATCCGGCTTGACCTATTCTTAGGTTTCTACCATAAATTTGGAATCTGTTTGCCGCAGCGAAACCTGAAAAGGATTCATAAGTACCATTAAGACCTAATCTCTTTTCTCCTCCGGCAATAGATGAAGTTCCTCCGTTCGCAATGGTATTATTAGCTAATGCCGAAAATACATTAGACTGTCCTACATTGAAAGCTGTAGAAAAATCTGAAGAAGTTGTAGTTGCAAAAAATTCATATTGTCTTGGTTTTCCGTTAGCAATAGAAAATGCTGGTTCAGCAGCAAATGTTGCATCATCATCAATACCTGTAATACGTCCTGTTGCATTAACACTAGTTGGTCTTACTGCCGAGAAAACTGAAGTATTGGTATTAGGCAATTCTACATTACCCAATGGATTCATTACCGAAGCAGAATTATAAAAGAATTTAGAAGCGGTATATCCAGTAGTGTAAGGATAGAAGTTATGGCTTCTGTCCGCCGGCGATAATGTAACCCCTCCTACATTCGGGATGTTGTCTGCATTCGGAGAATTATCTTTCCATGCTGTGGCAATAGCCCCGGAATCATCTGATTTTACCCAGAAATCAGGTCCTACAACTCCTCCAGGCGCCTGTGTAAAACCTGCAAAAGTGAAGTACTGACCATTAGCCAGTGTTACATCTGCATAATTATAAGTGACACCGTTTACAATCTGTGTATTTACACTCATATTTGTAGCAGTATCTGTCGCGTCAAAAACAGCATCCGAACTTTGAATTAATCGAATAGCAGTTAATCCTTCAGGCCAAGCGATACGCACTGTTCCAACGCCACCCGTATTCTGAGCTTTCCAGATAGATTCGAAACGGTAATTAACTCCTGTAATTCCACTGATAGGAGTCGTAAGGTTTTGTTTCAACCCATTGTCTCCAACTATTAGAAACTGACCATTTGCTAAACTGTTCGTATTAAGAGCATTCGTATTAGCCAAAGTACTTCCCGCTCCAATAATTAATTTTTGTCCTGCATTAATACTTTTAGACTGCTTTTGATGCAATGTGGAAACAAAATCATTAGCAATACCAAAAATATTATTATTGTAGCCCGTATTCACAGAACCACTCCACACATTCGTAGAGCTACTGCTTAAATAGTTCGGCGTATTAGTAACATCTAATGTTATCCCCCCTTTAATGGCAAGATATGAATCAACCTTATTGATATCATTGGCAGAAAGTGTACCATCAAAAACAATCGTTTCAGACATAGTCATTCCAGAACCATTGTCATCGCCACCATCATTTGCATTTCTTCCCAATACAATTCCTACATCCGGCCAAGTGGTAAGCGCCGTCATTGCCATATTAGAAATGACTGCCGCACCATTAAGAGCTCTTTGAAATTGGTTATTGGTAAAGCTATTTCTTACAATGGATGTATTGCTTAGCTGTGTATATTGAGCAGCAACAGGTGTTACAGCAGCATTAATATGAGAACCTGCACCGTTGTCCCTCATGTTAATATTAACAGCAGCAATTCCTGGGCTGTCATATTTATTACCTCCTGTAAGTGTTGAATAATTTAATCCAACTACCCTGTCATAACCCGAGCCTGTAACCGGTGTTGTGCTGGTGTATATCGAATAATTGGTGCTGGAAACAGCATTCAGTACAGATGAGTTTCCTAAAGCATTTGCAGCTACAAATGTTACTCCTGGATTAAAATTAAAATTAAGTCCAATCCCATCTACTGAAGACGGAGCTGATGTTGTACTTGATAATGCCGGAATTACAGGCACCTGACCAGCGGAATAATCTGTCCAAGTAGTTACAGCGCCTGTTGCAGGTATTAATCCTTTATCTGCTCTATACCAAAGTGAAGAAAGCACACCTCCCGGAGCATGAACATAGGCAGCAAAAGTAAAGTAGTTTCCATTAGCAAGTGTTACCGTTGCTGTATTGTAAGTAATTCCATTTACTGTCGTAGTTCCAGTCATCGGAACAAAAGTATCCGTGGCATCAATTGTTGCATCTGTAGAACGAACCAAATGAAGATTCTCAAATCCTGTTGATGGCCATGCTATTGTAACAGTACCTACACTTCCTGTGTTTTGGACTTTCCAAATAGATGCAAAACGATAATTAGTTCCACCTCCCGGAGCAACCGGATTAGCCAAAGCTACAGAAGGATTTTGTCTCAACCCATTATCTCCCCAAATCAGATATTGCCCATCCGTTAATGAATTAGAATTAAGAGCATTAGTATCTGATAAAGAATTTCCATTTCCAATAATTAATTTTTGTATGTTATTAATACTTCTAGACTGTTTCTGATGTAAAGCAGACATATTATCTCTTCCAATCCCAGCAATGTTATTATTATAGCCTGTGTTTCCTGAAGCATTCCAGACTACAGCACTAGATGAACTTTTATAATCCTTAGTTCCCTGAGCATACGTAGTTCCATACTTAATTGATAAGTAAGACTCCACCCTATCCATTTCATCTGCAGTAAGCCTGTTCTCAAAGATCAGCATTTCGTTTACCTGCCCATTCATAGAACCGTAATTGGTATCTCCACCTACACGAATATCTCTTGCATTAACATCAAGAACAGCATTCTGCAGTTGGCTTCCCGAATAATCTGTTCTGTTCCCGTTTAATGATACTGTAGCAGCAGCATATGAAGCATTTGTACCCGCTCCGTTCTGCCAATTTGCACCAGCTGTAAAATAAAAGTTATTCTGAAAGCTATTACTAGTTACTCCTTGATAGCCAGGACCACCTGTAAAAAAAAGCAAGTTATTTAATCCATTATTAGAAGTATGTAATCCCGGATAATCCATTGTAGAATCGAATCCGAAAATACCACAGTTATTTAATACATTCATATATCCGGCAGTAAACAATGTACCGTTTGTACGGTCTATGATATTTACCCCAGTTCCAGGCTGAAACTCCATCCATTTACTCTGAAATGTAACAGTCGGATTAAAATTTGCTAATGTGGTACTATTTGAAAATGTAGGGCGTAATCCTGCACTTGCCTGCAGGAGATTGAATCCATTCCCTTGAGCATCATTCCATTGATATACTGTAGAATTATTAGCTGAGCTAGTAACTCCTGCATCCGAAAACAATGTACCCGAAGCATCAGCTTTGTACCAAGCTGCCGGAACTACTCCTCCCGGTGACTGCCCGAATATCGGAACAATTATGCAAATTAATGCAAAGCTTATTATTTTTAGAAAATATTCATGTATCATATTTTCGATATTTATTTTAGTTATATATTTCAGATTCAGCATGATTAGCTTAAACCTGAATTACGAAAAGATTCTGTAAAAAATTGTTTGGAGATTAAGATTCTCTTCAACCTTATCAATCTATTAGAAGAAAGATTTATCCCGGTTAACATATTTTATTACTTAATTATATATTAAGATCATGTACCAGGTGGAGGTCTTGTAAAACTATAACGGTCTGTAATACTCTTTATAAAAGGAAAAGAATATATGTAATAGAACTTTTTATTATATAGAATAGGAATTACAACATCATACGTTTTGATCAACTCAACAAATTTGAAAGTATTGTCGGTTGTAATAGTTCCAACTTTGATATAATCATTGCTTCCTTGAAAAAAACTGTCTGACGGATGTTTTGAGACATATACCGTGATTTCCGGATTTGAAATTTTATTTTCAATCAGAGCCTCCGTTTTCTTCCGTGCAATTACTTTTAATTTTTTCTTCCCAAATTTCTTATCAGGTTTACTAGTGGAAGATGAAGGGGACTTTAATGGTTGTGAAAAATTGTCTATTCCATACACCATCGCTCCTTCTACAATATGAATTCCTGTTTCTGATGTTTGATCAGCTGACGAAATAGCAAAAGAGTCTACACCATTTCCAGAAGAAAACTTATCTGAAAAAGCGAAAACAGAATTTGAAGTAAGAAGTAGGAATAATGAAAAAAAGAGACCCAATTTCCACGTAGTAGTTTGTGCTACATTTGGGAAAATTGGGTTCTTGTCCTTTTGCATCATTCGCAGTTTTAGTTTTTACAAATTACATTTCAACAAGTAAGAGGGAATGTCCTTTATTGAAATCCTGAGCAATATTACAGGGATATTTTGCGGTAAAAAAAAAGATGCTATCAGCAATTCTGTAATTCTGATACGAATTATTGTTATACAAATAAACACATCTGATTTACAGCATTTTACTCATTTCAACAAAAGATAATCAAAGGAGAAAATGATTAATATAATCAAGAACGAATATGAAATTATAGCCCATTTTAGTATAGTTATAGAGCAATAATTTTAGTGAAATTAAAATCTCACTTGTTCTTTGAGGAACATAAATAACAAAATCCATCGCAAGCAATGGATTTTGTTATTTAGAACTTGTCTAAACTTTTTATTTTAACCACAAAAGAGATAAAAGATTAGCATATTATTTATTTAAGTTCATAATGAACTGCAAACAAGAACACATAAGTTTAAAAAAATCTTTGATTTTTATTCTTTTGTAAGCTTTGTTTTCAAATAGTTCAACTTTAAATGATTCAATAATAGCTTTTGTATCTTTTGTGGTTAAATTTTTTAATTAGTTTAAACAGGCTTTTAGATTTGAGATGAGAATGTGCAAAAATTTCATCTATACATTTAAAAAATTACTCTCTGTTTTAGGTGCTAAATATAGAAGAGTTAAAATGATAGCTGAAAATTGATTTATTTTCGAAATGATAAATTAAGGATAAAAAATAACAAATTCTGTACTGGGCAAATGATATGAATTATCTGGCTTTAGACTAAGTACAATTAAATTTTATCTTCATTAAGACTCTGAATAAAATAAGAAGGTGTTACGCCGTTTATTTTTTTGAAAGCTACAAAAAAGACCTGAGGAGAAGAATATCCACATATTTCTGCAAGATGGCTAATTTTATAGCTTCGATACTTTGCTTCATTATATAGTTTATGAACGATATAGTTAATCTTTAAACTATTACTATAACTGCTGAAACTATGAGATTTTTTATTCTTAATAATTTCAGAAAGATATTTGGCGTTCGTATTTAGTTCGATAGAGAGCATACTGATGTTGAGATCTTTTCTAAGAAATCCTTCTGAATTTTCAAAGACTTCAAGCTGATTGAGAATTCTTTCTTCAGTTTCACTTGAAATAGTATTTCTGTTTGTATTGTTTGTATTGCTAACTTGTATTTTATTCGGTATTGGCTCGTGTCGCAGCTTTTCTATTATGTGCTCATAATTCTTACGTAGTTTCTTATTGTTTCTTCTCCAGATAAAGAATGCTGTTATTGTTGCAATGAGCGCTAAAAATCCAATGATAATTAATTGTTTATTGGAACTTTCTTTATGCTCATTGTCAACTTCCGACACCATTTTTGTTATTGTTTCGTTGGCATCAGTTCTATTCCCATAAGCTATACTGTCTTTTAAAATAGAATATTCTGTCATATAAAATTTAGACTTCTCTTTTTCTCCCAGCTCAAGATAAGAGGTTGCTAAAAACTCGAAAGACTCTACCCTATGTTCAGGCTCTCTGAATTGTTTTTCTAATTCCAAGGCGCGTATTGCATAATCAATCGATTTTTGATACTCTTTTTTCTCCATATAAAGCCAGCTTACCTGATTTAGAATCATAATTTTATTAGAAGGTGGTAAAGAATATTTTTTATCTTGATAAATACCTAATCCCTTTAGAAGATATTTTTCTGCTATCGCTAAGCCCCCTTTAATATTCTCACTTTGCTCCAAATAGAACATTCCTAAGCGCATATAGCTGAAGCCAACCATATCATACTTCACATCTTTACTTATTGCCTCACTATTATCATTGATTTGCTTTGCCATTTCAATGCTTTTATTATAAGTATATACTAGTGAGTCTCCTAATTTTTTGTTTTCAAATCGTTTGAGATTATACTGTAATCCCATATCTTGATAAAATTTAGATAAAAGATAAAACTTTGTACTTCTATCCTTAACCTCTTCTACATAATTTAGCGCTTTTTTGAGATCTTTTAAACTCGCATCAGCTAATCCCAAATACCCCAAAGCAATAGCATTTTTACTGTATATATTTGATATGTAGCCCTTAGTATCTTTTTCATTCTTTGCTACTATTTTTAGCTGATCTCCCAACTTAATAACCTCTTTGTTCTTACCTTGGCCCAAGTATAGTTTCATTAAGTAATCGCCACTAATTAAAATACCTAATTTATAATCTAAATTTTCAGATTGCGCTTTTAATTGAAGGAGACTAGCCTCCTTTTCTTTAAGATCAATATTAGTTGTTAATGAAATTTTTTTTAATTTATTACTGATTTCAGTTTCTGCAGGAGTACTTTGTGCAAAAGTAATATGAAAAGAAAAGAAGATAAATAGTAAGTAGAACTTCTGTTTCATCAGAATATGGTTTAGTTTTTTAAGATTTCTGGTTAGGATGAATTGTAGATCAAAAATACAATAATAGTATATTATCTAAGGATAAATTTTGTTAACCATATATTACAAGCAAAAAAAAATTTAGTTTACTCCTAATTAATTTAACATGAGTGATAATTATGAAAAAGGTACTCTCTTTATAACCATCAGCACTAAATTACTGAACAACAATAATATACCTTTATACAAAATGTAAAGCGATACAATATTCTAATCTATTGGACTTTGATGAAGTATTAATGTTATAAAAAGTCCTATAATTGCAATCCAATCCGAAATGGTTTAGAGATTAGTCATGTTATTTTAGTATAATTTTGTTATCAATCATCTCTCTATATAAATGTTCTATACCATATAGAGTTGTTTAATTTAATTGTGAATATATAATTTTGAATGTTATCATTATTTAGTAATATTCAAAAAGCAATTAACCCTCATTGCTGTTTTAGCATTCATTGCAATAATTACAGCATCCAGTAAACTAAATACCAATTCTAAATATCTCTCTGAAATTATTAAAACCAATAAATATAAGAGTTTCAGCAGCTACATTAATGGTTTAAAGATTAACTACATTGTTCATTAACTCTATAATGAAGCAAAGTATCGAAGCTATAAAATAAGCTATCTCGCAGAGGTCTGCAGATATGGATTGCCTCAGGTTTTTGTAGTCGCATTCAAGGTGTGACACCTTCGTATTTTATCCAAAACCGTAATGAGGATAATATTTAATAAGGATTCATTTTTTAATTTAAATAAGAGATTTAAACCCATCGTAATGTGATGAGTTTTAGATTTACTGAAAAAAATTCTGATTCATATCCTTAATCTAACAAAATGTAGCCCTATCTAATTTTCAATTTACACAGCAGAATCGCTGATTTAGTGATATCATTCTGGTTAGAAAACAGCTAATATTACTTACCAAAAACCGTTGTTTCAAGCAGTTTTTATTTATACGGTGAATCTACCCACCAATCCGTATGCAACTGAAAATCAAATACTCTATTTTGTAAAATAAGAATTCGTATCAGAATTACAGAATTGCTTATAACATCTTTTATTTAACTCTAAAATATCACAGTAATATTGTTCCCGATTCCAATAAGAATATTTCCTCTTACTTATTGAAATAAAAGTATAAAAAAACTAAAACTGTGAATGATGCAAAAGGACAAGAATCTAATTTTTCTTACCTATACGATTAACGAAACGGCAACACCAGGATGGGAGCTTCAGAATTTAGATGTTTTTGACCCTGCCTATTTAAAATCTATTCATTATAACAATTAAACATTTTACTAACCCAAAAAATTAAAAACTATGTTAAAAATTACATGTTTTGGAAACAAGTTGAAAACAGTAATACTTTGTCTTATGACAATCTTTTCGAGCTTCAGTATGGTGACTGCTCAGTGCTCCTTAACCGGATGGAAAAAGTTCTCACAGGGAGAAACCTTCAGTGTTGGTCTGAAAGAAGACGGAACGCTTTGGGTATGGGGGCAGAATATCAATGGTATCCTCGGTAACGGTTCTGGTACTACTACCATACTACAGTACCCAACCCAGATAGGAACTGATAACAACTGGACAGATATCTCTGTAGGGCGTTGGTTTATCTTGGCAAAGAAAACCGATAACAATCTGTACGGATGGGGAGACAATCAATATGGGAATTTAGGAAATGGGAATAATACCAATCAGTATTCTCCTATTATGATTTCTACAAACGTGAAATCTTTTTCAGCAGGATATCACCACACAATGATTGTAAAAAATGATGGTACAATGTGGGGTACTGGTTATAATCAATCGGCTGCCCTAGGTATGGGTACTAGTGTAGGATACTATAATACTTGGCAGCAAGAATCTTCTCTTGCTACAAACTGGGAAAAAGCTTCTTCGGGATATTACAATTCATTCGGTATTAAAACTAATGGCACATTATGGTCAGCAGGAACTAATGTGGAAGGACAAACTGGAACTGGCGCTACAGGTGGAGTATCAGTTAATTTTGTACAAATAGGAACAGATACCAACTGGAAAGATGTTTCTTGTGGCGTTTACCATGTATTAGGACTTAAAACTAATAATAAACTATTTGGTTGGGGATACAGCGCTAACGGAAGATTAGGAATTGTAGGAGCTGGAGCACAATACTTCAGAACTCCGCAGGCTGTAGAAGCTGCTTCAAACTATTCTCAGATCGCTACTTCTTGGGATGCTTCAGCAATCCTGAAAAATGATAACACGATATATGCATTCGGAATTAATCATAACGGGATCACAGGAGGGGCAGCTGCAGATACTAATAACTTGGCGCCTCAACAGGTAGGAACCAGTAATAACTGGAAAACTTTGGCATTGAGAGTGGGTGGTTTTCACTTCGGAGCAGTTCAGAATGATACTACAGTTTGGGCTTGGGGTGCAAATAACCTTTATCAGTTAGGTAACGGTGATGGCGCAACAGCACAGACAAGTGTTCCTACTCAGGTGGTTTGTTCTACATTTTTAGCTACCAATGATATCAAAGTGAACCAAAACAAAGTCAGTATATATCCTAATCCTGCTAAAGATATTATAAACATCAGCTCTCAGCAAAAACTAGATCAGATCAAAATCTACAATACAAGCGGAGTCTTGGTGAAATCTGCTTCAGATCTTAAGAATAAATCTGCGATCAGCATTTCAGATTTACCAGCTGGTATTTATTTACTACAGATAAATAATGAAACTCAGTCTTTCAAATTAATAAAAGAATAAGCATTTAGATTATTCAAAAAAAAAACAGCTTCCCATTTTTGGAAGCTGTTTTTTCAAAAAAAGGCACTCTGAAAATACGGTAAGCAAATGGCGGAGATTATAAATGAAGTAGGATTATTTCTTTGAAGTAAATTAATATCTAGGGATTTGCAAAAGCAAAAAAAACACCGACAAAATATTTAAATATGGGTAAAGAAATACAAAAACTCAAAAGGTTGATTGACGAAAATCTAAATAAGTCTAAAAATCAAATTCGAATGATTTTCGGAGTTCCGTCCAAAAAATCGGATAATGAAGTTTGGTTTTATAGGAAACTTCAGATCAGCCTTTTTAATGATGAAATAATATTCATTTTTGAGAATGACAAGGTGATAGATATTACTATATGCCAATATTTTCTTTGGTTGGAAATCAAAAACATCTATTATTTTGAAGCAGGTACTCCAGAATATAAAGAAGTTTCAGCCAAATTACGACGTCATTAATTACCTAGAAAAGTACATCGTAGCGGTTTAATTAGGGGTTATTATTACCTTATAATAAGGAGGAATAAAGCCCATACTAGCATTATTAATACAAAATCTAACAAAAATAAACGAATTTAGAGATGTAGCGATTGTAAATGGCCATTTTTTATTTCTAGATAGCCATTTGAAAGATATTATAGAGGGAAGATCTCACGATTTTCTTACATTGAAGTAGATTTAAATAGAGCTGGCAATTTCTCATCAACATATGACAGACCGTGTTAAAACACACACAGATAAAAGCTTAGGAGATTTAGAAGCAAGTGTTAAACAAAATAAACTAGAGCTTGGAACCGATAGTAAAGCAATTTCTCCGTGGGATTATAGAAAACTTAAACAATCATCATTATAAAAACACAATGGAAAATAGTATTCAACAAAAAATTCAAGGAATTGCAGAAAAAGTATTTTGGGAAAATAAAGATATAAAAGTAGAACTTAACAATTATTTTCCGGGTAACAAAACCATATCAATTCTTTTATCAGGTGGAAGAAATGTAATTAATGATCTACAAGTTTCGTACGCAAATGTATTTCAAATTGAAAGGTTTTATGATTTGACTAAAAATCTAATTTCCTATCAAAAAAATTGGAAAGAAAAAGTTAATATTACATCAGTTAATGATAATAAATTTACTCTTAAAATATGGTTTGAGTTAACTTAAAATAGAAGAACTAGCATTACAGTGCTAGTTTTTTTATCATTCTAATAGTCGTAAAAACAATTCTTATTTAAAATTTAAAGAAAAAGCCCCCTACAAAAAACTGCAGGAACTATAGATATAAAGTCAGCTGTTATTATTTTTTTCATACTCTTAAAGTTAAGAGTATAAAAATCCTGTCCTAACAAAGTTAGCAACTCCATTTTAATGCTCGTAGCACGAATGCGGCAGCTGAGTCTTTCAATGCCAAAATAAAAAACTTCAGATTACAACTGAGAGGTGTGCGAGATAAATCGTTTTTCCTTTTTAGATTATCTAAACTTTTTGGATCAGTCTCAAAAGTTGGGGAGAAAATAAAAAATGCTATTTTTGTATAATGCTAAATGATGCCGAACTGCTTAAATTATTTTTACCTGAACTGTTGATTGAATATTTTGAGATTGTAAAATTTGAAGAAGAAAACCAAATTCTACAT
>NZ_FRAV01000042.1 GCF_900142445.1 Chryseobacterium polytrichastri
GTATAGATTTGCGTGTGCAAAAGTAAAACTTTATTTCTAATTAACAAAGCGTTTTCTAACTTAATTTAAAGTCTTTTAAGTAACCCTAATCTCATTTTCAACACCCTTCGTATTCTACTCCTCTGCTCCCGTTTTACCGGACTGCAAAGATACAAATCTTTTTAACTTTCACAACTCTTTCTAAGAAAAAGTTTAAGTTATTTTTTTTTGATTCGTTTTTGTTTTGTAGATCTTGTCTTACTGTCTTCTGCGCTACCGAATCACTCTCGTTTTTCAGTGGGGCAAAAGTACTCCAACTTTACCTACCAATCCAAACTTTATTATTATAAAGTGGAGATAATTAAGTTTTTGTGGAAAAGTATACAGTATATATAATTGATATTATTTACTTTATATAACATATGGTAGTTATCCACATTCTTCGATTGTGGTTTTGAATATGTTATAAGACGGCTTTGTATTGCCTAAAATGTTTTTGGAATGGGTTCCTATTATATATAAGGTATCTCAAAACCTCATAGGTTTTTGAAACCTATGAGGTTTGAGTTGGGGATTGCGATTGGATGTGAGGTTTCAAGGAAGGACTGTTTTTGTCTCCCACAGATGACACAGATTTACACAGATGTTTGTGGGTGCATGGATATTGCAAAGATTGAGACAGGTATTAGTAGATGGATGAAATGTTGAAATATAATTTTTCTAAGTGCTAAAAAAAACCTAACAGGTTTTTGAAACCTGTTAGGTTGAGAGCAAACTCAGTAGAGTGAAGAATCTCTACGCTTTTTTGAATTTCGATGTTGAGATCCTTACAGGATGGTAAACTTTGTGGTGATGCGGACTGTTGAAAAGTACGACATATACCCTAGCCCAGATAGAAGCGACATCCTTTTTTGTTGCGGCCGGAGCGAAGCGGAGGCCGTAACAAAAAAGATACAGCGGAGAGCTGGATGAAGCTCCTGAAAAAATAAACTGGAGAAAAGGAAGGTTTGAGAGCTGGAGAGAATGAGAGTTATTTTTCAATATTTATCAAACCCTATTTTGTGTTAAATAATAGTAAAGAAATATAAAGTTTCCAAATACCAGACTATGAGGTAGGATTTTTGCAGCGACTTTACACTTAGAAAATAATAAAGATCGAATCATTTATGAATAAGCCAATCTTTTTATTACTAATCTAAACACACGCTTATGAAAAAATATTTTGCAATATTCATTACAACCTACACTATTCTATTATTATATATGATGTTTTATGGATCAGGAAGAGAAGCTTCAGAA
The DNA here is from genome assembly GCF_900142445.1 of Chryseobacterium polytrichastri. Classification (GTDB taxonomy): domain Bacteria; phylum Bacteroidota; class Bacteroidia; order Flavobacteriales; family Weeksellaceae; genus Chryseobacterium; species Chryseobacterium polytrichastri. The sequence continues at coordinate 1,279 of NZ_FRAV01000042.1, forward strand.
ATTGGCTATATACAGATAAAACCGTTCCATACCATTCATTTGTTCTTTTCTGGAAATCATATTTCGTCAAAAGATTTTATCATCAATATAATTGGAAATATTTTTCTATTCAGCCCATTTGGATGGCTAGGATTAACCCTGAAAAAATTCAATCACATTCTTCCAATAACATTATTTTTCATTGTTGCTATTACAGCTATTGAAATCACTCAATATTATTCAGGTCGTGGTGTTGCAGATATTGATGATGTACTTTTAAATACATTGGGAATGGCTATTGGTTTTGTTCTATTTAAATATGTAAAATGGATTAATCTTGGCAATATAAAATTACATTTAGATCTTGTAGAAGAAAAGTATAAATTACAAAAAGCTTCTTAAGTTCCTTCTATCTATAGATTATAATGAAGATTTGTTCATTAAGATCTTCCAACAATAAATACAATAAAAAAAGCCACTCTTTCGAGTGGCTTCATTATTTAGAAATGAAATAAGGATTATTTACCTTCTTCCATTTTTCTTTTCAATTCTGCTAATGCATCGATATCACCAAGAGTTGATCTTTCTTCGTTGTTTGAAGAAGACGATGTATTGTTAGATCTGTTGTTGCTAGAGTTATCTCTTACGTTTTTCTTCTCTTCGTCTCTGAAGATACCTGTGTGAGAAACTACTACTCTTTTGAATTCTTTGTTGAATTCGATTACTTTGAATTGAGCATCTTCACCTTTTTTGATTTTAGATCCATCTTCTTTCTCTAATAATCTTGAAGGACAGAATGCTTCAACTTCAGCATCTTCGAATTGTACAGAAGCTCCTTTATCGTGAACGTCTACCGCTTTACCAGCGTGGATAGTTCCCTCAGCATACTTCGTTTCGAATTTATCCCATGGGTTCTCAGTCAATTGCTTGTGACCTAGAGATAATCTTCTAGCTTGGATGTCTAATTCTAGAACTACAACATCTAATTTATCACCAACTGCACAGAACTCAGATGGGTGCTTGATTTTCTTAGTCCAAGAAAGATCAGAGATGTAGATTAAACCGTCGATACCTTCTTCTAACTCAACGAATACTCCGAAGTTAGTGAAGTTTCTTACAGTTCCTACATGCTTAGATGCAACTGGGTACTTAGTTTCAATGTTTTCCCATGGATCTTTAGACAATTGCTTGATACCAAGAGAGATTTTTCTGTCTTCTCTATCTAAAGTTAATACTTCAGCTTCAACTTCATCACCTACTTTCACGAAATCACCTGCAGATCTTAAGTGAGTAGACCAAGACATTTCAGAAACGTGGATTAATCCTTCTACACCTGGAGCAATTTCTACGAATGCACCATAGTCAGCAAGAACTACTACTTTTCCTTTTACTTTATCTCCAACTTTCATGTCAGCAGAAAGAGCATCCCAAGGATGAGCTTCTAATTGCTTCATACCTAATTGGATTCTTGTTTTCTCGTCATCAAAATCAAGGATAACAACTTTTACAGTTTGTCCGTCTTCTAAGATTTCAGATGGGTGGTTCACTCTAGACCAAGAAAGGTCTGTAATGTGGATCAATCCATCAACACCTCCTAAGTCAATGAATACACCGTAAGAAGTAATATTCTTAACAGTACCTTCAAGAACCTGACCTTTTTCAAGTTGAGCGATGATTTCTTTTTTCTGACCTTCGATATCTGCTTCGATCAATGCTTTGTGAGATACAACTACGTTTTTGAACTCAGGGTTGATTTTCACAACTTTGAACTCCATAGTTTTACCTACGAACTGATCGTAATCTTTAATTGGCTTAACATCAATTTGAGAACCTGGTAAGAATGCTTCGATTCCGTGAACGTCAACGATCATACCTCCTTTAGTTCTAGACTTAACAAAACCGTTAACGATTTCTCCAGTTTCGTGAAGTTCGTTTACTCTATCCCAAGCTTTAAGCGTTCTAGCTTTTCTGTGAGATAACTGTAACTGTCCTGTTTTGTCTTCTCTTCTGTCTACCATTACTTCAACATCATCACCTACTTTTAGGCCTGGGTTGTAACGGAATTCGTTAAGAGAAATAACACCTTCTGATTTGAAGTCGATGTCAACGATAGCTTCTTTATCAGTTAATCTTACAACTTTACCAGTGATAACGTCGTTATCATTTAAACTGCTAAGAGATCCGTTGTAGATTTCCTCTAAATCGCTTTTTTCTTTTCTTGCGTCTGCATCAAGACCTGATTCGAAAGAATCCCAATCAAATTGTTCTGGTGCTACGTTTTGGTTTAAAATAACCTCTGCTGAATTTGTCTCTTTTGACATTTTCTAATAAAATTTGTATTCCTTCTTTTTTAATGGTTTGAATAAATGTGGATTTAAAAAATACGGAAGTAATTAATTTATAATAATTTACCTTTTCAAACCTTACCCACAAAAAGTGGTGCAAAGATACGAAATATTTTAACATTAACAATAGATATCTTTTGTCTAAATAATTAACAATCAATAAAATTATTATATCCTTATTTTATTTAGTGACTACTCCAACTCTTTCTAAATAAACATTTTATTTAAAAAATGATTTTAACTACCGGACTTAATTTTAATCAAATCAGGCATAAACAACATACCATGCAAAAACATTTTTTGTTATTATTAACGTGTATTTTACTTTATTCTAGTAATATGGTAAAAGCCTGTACTATTTTTTCCTGCTCAAGAGAAGGACAGACATTTGTTGCAGCCAATGAAGATGACACCACTCCTTTCACAAGAATATGGTACAACCCAAGTACTAAAGACCGGTACGGATCTGTCTGTTTTGGCGCGCCCGACATGCAGGTAGCCGCCGCTATGAATGAACACGGATTATTTTTTGATTATGCTGCAGCCAACTATAATCTCAGTAAACTAAATCTGACGAATCCTTATAAATCAGATATCATGTGGGAAATATTAGGAAAATGTAAAACCGTAAAAGAAGCGATGGTTATATTAAAAAAGTATGACTATATTTCTCAATCCCAAGTATTATTAGCTGATAAAGAAGGAAACTCTATACTCATTAATCCAAAAGGAATTATTGAAAAAAGCGGAGACTTTCAAGTGAATTCAAACTGCAATATGATCAATGGAAAGTTATCATGCCGAAGACCTGAAATCGCCAACGAAATGCTTTCTGCATCAAAAACCAATACTGTAGATTTTCTAAAAAGTATTTTAGATAAAACACATCAGGAAGGAGAATTAAATACTTTATATTCTACCATCTGCGATCTAAAAAAAGGAATTATCTATGTCTATCTGTTTCATGATTACAACACCGTTTACAAAATTGATCTAAAATCTGAATTAAAAAAAGGATATAGAATAGAGAATCTTTCAGATCATTTTCCAGCTTCCTTTGCTTATGAAAGTTTTTCAAAGAATCATGTTCTATATCTTAAAGAATCAATTTTCCAAGAGATGAAAGAAAAAGGTATAGATACAACTATTGACCATTATATTTCAGAAAGTGAAAAACTATCGCCTAAGAATGAGAAATTAAATTCAGCTTTACTGGAAGTTGCATTACAGCTTATTAAATATTCTTGGAATGAACATAACAATGGCAGGATGTGGGATTATTGGTTCAGCCAACCTGACGGATATAATATAAAGCAATACAAAGATCCTGCATTAGCATCTACTGAAAGGCTTTTACAATATTTATCCAGTAAAGAAACTAAAGATCTTAAGCTTCAAAATTTCATATATGAAATTTCCGGATTTATTAATTTAGTTCAAGGAAATACAAAAGTAGGAAAAGAATTCTATCAAAAAGCCATCTGCACCCCAAATGAAACTTATGCAGTTACCCTACAAAGAGGAAATAAAATGATAAACAGACTAAATAAATAGATTGCTTTATTTAATCATTCCTTTATTTTAACTTTGCAAAATGGAATTAGAATCAATATATCAAAAACTGCAGATTCAGGATATGAATCAGATGCAGAAATCTACATACAAGACTACTGAAAACAATACTGATGTTGTTTTACTTTCCCCAACGGGTTCAGGAAAAACACTTGCCTTTTTATTTCCCGTTCTTCGAAATCTGAAAAAAGATGTTTCTGGAATCCAGGCTTTGATTTTGGTTCCGGCAAGAGAATTGGCATTGCAAATTGAGCAGGTCTTCAAATCTATGGGAACAGATTTTAAAGTTTCGGTATGTTATGGAGGTCATGATAAAAAAATTGAAGTCAATAATTTAATTGAAGCTCCGGCTGTTTTAATCGGAACCCCAGGAAGAGTTACTTATCATTTAAGGAATAACAACTTTGATCCTAAAACCATCAAGACTTTGGTGTTGGATGAATTTGATAAAGCATTGGAACTAGGTTTTCATGAAGATATGGAATTCATTTCAAATTCTTTGAGAGGTCTTTCCCAAAGAATTTTAACTTCTGCAACAGCAATGGATGAAATTCCAGAGTTTACAGGATTGAAAAATGAGAAGATCATTGATTTCTTAAAATTAGGTGATGCAAAACCAGATATTCAATTGCGAAAAGTAATGACGATTTCTGAGGAAAAATTAGATACTTTATTTAATTTGATCTGTAAAATAGGAAATAAAAGAACCTTGATTTTCTGTAATCACCGTGAAGCTGTAGACCGTATTTCTGATCTTTTGGCTGATAAAGGAATAGACAGAGAAACTTTCCACGGCGGAATGGAACAGGATGAAAGAGAACGTGCGTTGCTGAAATTCAGAAACGATTCTGCAAGGATTTTAATTACAACCGACTTAGCTTCAAGAGGTTTAGACGTTCCGGAAGTTGAATCAATTGTTCATTATCAATTACCATATAAAGAAGATGCTTTCATTCACAGAAACGGTCGTACCGCGAGAATGAACGCTAAAGGTTTTGCTTATTTGATAATGACTGCGGAAGAAAATTTTCCATTTATTAAAAATGATACACCCGAAGAAAGTGTTGTTGGATTTAATACGTTTCCAGAAAAAACACCGTTCCAAACAATTTACATCAGTGCCGGAAAAAAAGACAAAGTTAATAAAGTGGATATCGTTGGATACCTTATTAAAAAAGGACAACTTAGAAAAGAAGATATTGGCTTAATTGAAGTAAAAGACACGACTTCTTATGTTGCCGTTTCAAGAAATAAAGTCAAAACATTATTGGATACATTGATTGCTGAAAAATTGAAGGGTAAAAAAATTAAAATAGAAGTAGCTTATTAAGCTGATTCATTAATACACAAAAAATTGTCATTGCGAACTGAAGGTGAAGCAAATTCTTAATTTCAAGTTGAGATTGCTTCGTCGTTCTGCTTCTCGCAATGACAATTTTTTTTCAATAATATTATCTCGTTCCTCTAACTCTTGTTGGCAAAGTATATACCGATTTTGAAGCCGTAATAAACAAGATCTCATTATTCTTTCCTCCGAAAGTAACATTGGAAGTCCACTCTTCATCAATCGGGATCTGATAGATCTTTTTTCCCTCACGATTAAAAATAGTCACTCCTTTTCCTGTTAAATAAAGATTTCCGTGTTTGTCAAGCGTCATTCCGTCTGAACCCATTTCACAAAACAACCTTTTCTCAGACAATTTTCCTTCGCCCAAAATATCATAGACGTATGTTTTCCCAGCATCAATATCCGAAACATATAGTTTTTTATACCTTTCGCTTCCTGCAATTCCGTTGGGTTGTGTGAATGTTTCAAGTTTAGTAATCTTTCCTTCTTTATTTCTGTAATACAAACTTTTGTGTGGGATTTCCTGTTTGAAATTTACCCAATAATCTCTTTTATACAAAGGATCAGTGAAGTACATTCCTCCAAATTCGTCGTTCCAAACATCGTTAGGCCCGTTCAGTCTTTTTCCTTCAAAACCTTTTGACAAAATTTGTACTTTTTTATCTTTTGATATCTTCCAAATTTCCCCATTGTCATCTGAACAAGTGATTAAATTATCATCTTTATCGAAATCTGTTCCGTTGGCTCTGCCAGATTTATCTAAGAAAACAATTACCTGGTTGGTCTTCCAGTCCCAATAATAAATCTTATCATTGGGTTGGTCTGTAAAATATACATTCCCCTCTTTATCCGAAGATGGACCTTCCGTAAAACTAAATTTATCGGAAACCTTTTCGGGTTTTATGCCTTCATAGAACATTTTACTATAATTTACTGATTTACAATTCACTAATGCGAAAACCAAACCAATCAAACTTATTTTAAAGATATTTTTCATTCTCCATTTTTAATGGGTTACAATTTACGATATCAACGATAAGATTCAAAGTTTATTTTATCATTTTGAGACATAATAAACATAAATAAAAAATGTCCTAATTGTACTATTTTGTAAGTGGATGGTATTAGTAATTAATTGGTTTAATTCAGAGCTTTGCAGTAGTCTAATCAAAAGATATTTCCTTTATTACACAATACGTAAAATGAGAAATAAATCAAGTTTGACAGGACGTTTCAAATTAAAACAATCTAAGCGATGAGCACACAATCCGGCGATATTAAAACTTCAGACATTGAAAATGAAGCTTTTAGAAATTCGGTAGGCACAATGGATGAAACCGGAAGCCGAAAATGGGTTTTCCCAAGAAAGCCAAAAGGAAAATATACCAATTACAGAAATTATGTGAGCTACTTCCTATTAGCTTTATTCTTTGGATTACCTTTTGTAAAAATCAATAATAATCCTTTTTTATTAATCAATGTTATAGACAGGCGATTTTTCATTTTTGGACAGCCATTTTACCTTCAGGACTTTTTTATTCTTGCATTAGGAGCGGTTACTTCGGTCATATTCGTCATGCTTTTTACCGTAGTTTTCGGAAGAATATTCTGCGGCTGGCTTTGTCCGCAAACTATTTTTATGGAAAGTGTTTTCAGAAAAATTGATTATTGGATTGAGGGCGACAGAAATAAACAGATGAAACTCGACAGACAGGAATGGGATGCTGAAAAAATAAGAAAGAGAGTAACAAAATGGTCAATCTTTATCTTGATTTCAATAATTATTTCACATTTCATGTTTATGTATATTGTGGGCTATGAAGAAGTTTTCAAAATAATGAAAGAAGGTCCTGTAGATCATTCGTTAAAATTCATAGGAATGATAGGCTTTGCCATGACCTTTTATTTTGTTTTTGCCTGGCTTCGGGAACAGGTTTGTACTTTGGTTTGCCCATATGGAAGACTTCAGGGAGTACTTATTGACAAACAAACCGTAAATGTTTATTACGATTTTAAAAGAGGTGAAAACCGATCAAAATGGAGAAACGGGGAAGACAGAAAAGCTGAAGGCAAGGGAGATTGCATCGATTGCCAACAATGTGTAGTTGTATGCCCTACAGGAATTGACATTAGAAACGGACAACAATTAGAATGTATTAACTGTACGGCTTGTATCGATGCTTGTGATGAGATCATGGAGAAAGTTGGACTTCCAAAGGGATTAGTTCGCTATGCGACTGAAGCTGAGATTGAAAATCAGGAGAAGTTCAAGTTTACCTCAAGAATGAAGGTTACCACTGCATTTCTTATTTTACTGATCGGTTTTCTTGGATATTTGATGTACGACCGAGGTTCTATGGAAGCTAAATTCATTAAACCTGCAGGATCTACATTCTTTATTAAAAACGGAAAAATAACGAATACTTTTATTTATACTCTACTCAACAAAACAAATGAGAAGAAAACATTAACCATAAAAGTAATGAATCCTAAAAATGCTGAAATAACATTCTTTGGTTCCGATAAAATCATCTTAAAAGGGGATGAAATTTTAAAAGGAAATATTAACATTACTTTTCCTGAGCAAGACATTAAATTTTCAAAACAAAATATGACCATTGGTGTATTTGATGAAAGCGGAAAAATGCTCGACTCATTTGATACTAATTTTGAAGGTCCTTTTAAATTATCGTTGTAGTTTGAGTGTTTGAGTGTTTGAGTGTTTGAGTGTTTGAGTGTTTGAGTGTTTGAGTGTTTGAGTGTTTGAGTGTAAAATTATTTCTTTTAACTGCAAAAAGAGAATTTTTTTGACACTTTAGTTATTAAAAGTTTAATCTAATAACTGCTGATATGTTTTTTAACGCAAAGCTTTAACTTCATTATGTATATTTTCAGGGAGCAAAGGATAGAATCAACTTCGTTGATTCGTCGAAGCGAATGGATAAATATACAGCTTCATCAGCGACGAAGTCGCATCACTTTGCCCACTTAAAATAAAGCAAAATTTTCATAAACTTTGCGTTAATCTTTTTTAATCAAAAAATAATTTCAAACATGACCTATTGAATCTTGCCAACAAAAAAAATATGATAATCAAATACATGATAATTCCTGAGTAAAATTTATCACAGGCTCTTAGCTATGGTTGAAAAAAAACGATCCAGAAAAAAACTTAAGCCTTATATTTCTTAATAAATTGCGTGGGAGTCATTCCGGAGCCTTTACGGAAGACTCTCACAAAATAAGAATATTCTTCATATCCCAAACGAAAAGCTATTTCTACCAAACTCTCATCAAGGTACATCAGCATTCTTTTTGCTTCCAGAATGACCCTATCAGTAATCACTTCTGTTGCTGTCTTTTGAACAACAGTCTGTATAATTCTATTTAAATGCTTTGGAGAGATTTCCATTACAGAGGCATAATATGCAATAGATTTTTGAGTCGTAAAATATTGTTCAACCCAATTTTCAAAATCCTGGTAATGTTTAAAATAAGAAATGCTTGTTAGTGAACTTATAGCATCCAAATCTTTAGAAAACTGTCTTGTGGTATTGATATAAATCTGAGTCATAAGAGAAAGAATAAGATCATCTTTCATGATGTTTTGAGAATGATGCTCCTCCTCTATTTGCTGAAACAGATTGATTATTTTTAACAATTCTTCCGATTCAAACTGAAACTTTCTGGGAAATGCGGGCGAACTGAAAAAGGGAAAGCTTCGTAATTTCCGGTTGACATAATGCATATCGTAATATTCCTGCGAACAGAAGAAAATATAACCATCTGTATCTTCCGAAAGTTCCCAGCTGTGAACTTGCCCCGGCGATAAAAAAAAAATACTGCCTTCAGAAACTTCATACTTCTGAAAATCTATTTCATGAACTCCTTTTCCTTTCGTAAAAATGACGGTAACGTAAAAATCATGACGGTGTGGTTTCTCAATATGTTTATGGCTGGAAACCAAATGATCTTTCATTGTATTAAAATAAAAATCTGACGCATTTTTCCCAGACTGAAAAAGATCGATATGTAAGACTGAGATAGAATTCATCCTATTTTATTTAACTTCAAAAATAAAGAAAAAATTCAAAGGTCTTGTGTGACTTTATACATGATTTATCCTACAAAAATCAACATTTTATGTACTCTATTTGTAACAAGCTTTAAAAAATATTTATCTTTGAGTTTTAGGATTTGTAAAATGAAGATAAATTTATCAGACAAACTGTATTATTCTATAGGAGAAGTGGCAAAAGCTTTTGATGTAAACACTTCATTAATACGCTATTGGGAACAGGAATTCCCTATTATCAAACCTAAAAAAAATAAAAAAGGGAACCGATACTTCACTCCTGAGGATATTAAAAACCTACAAATCATCTACCATTTGGTAAAAGAAAAGGGCTACACGCTAGATGGAGCCAGAATTGCCTTAACAACCAATTCTAAAATATCTGAAACTGTTACCATTATTGACCGATTAGAGTTTGTAAAAGCTGAATTACTGAAGCTTAAAGAGTCTTTGGCAGATAATCCGGAATAGCTCCCTTTAAAACTTCCATGAAAATCAGTTTTAAAGTTTAAATTCTTAAGCGTAATAAACAAATTACATCACAAACAAAGTTGTTTTTAACTCACTCATTGACTGATACTTAGTTTTATCATTAATTTTACTAGATGATGAGAAAAAACTACTATCAAAAAGTGGCATTCTTGGGAATGTTTCTAATTATTCTATTGGCTTTTCAAAAATACACAAGCAAGGAAAAAGAGGATTTTTCCGAAGTGAAATTTATTTCTGAAAATACCATTTCTTTAAACCTATCAGAGTTTGAACCGAATGACCTTGATGAAAAGCAATGGCAAAATCTAGGTTTTACCGAAAAACAAATTGCCACTATTTTAAATTATAAAAAGATTGTTGGAGGAAAGTTTACATCAAAAGAGCAGTTGAAAAAATGCTACGCTTTTTCCCCTGAGAAATTTGTAGAATTAGAATCCTACATCATGCTTCCAGAAACCAATAAAGATGCTAAATCTAATCATTTTAAAAGTTTTGAGAAAAAGAGCATTACTATTTCAGGGAAATTCAATCCGGATCATTATTCTACAAATGATTGGGCAAAGATGGGCTTCAGTGAAAGACAGGCTGAAGCTATTGTAAAATATAAAAGTTATTTGGGAGGAAGTTTTATCAGTAAAGAAAAGTTTAAAGAATGTTTTATCATTAATGAAGAAAACTATCAAAAATTAGAGCCTTATTTAATCTTGCCTTCAAAAACTCCCGAAGATTACAAGAGCTATACTAAAAATTATAATGTAGAAAAATCTAAAATCAAGTACCATTCTTTTGACCCTAATATGTTGACTATTGATGGATGGAAAGCTTTCGGATTTTCAGAAAAACAAGCAAACACTATCGTTAATTATCGTGATCGAAATTTAAAGGGAAGCTTTAAAAACTTAGAAGACCTTCAAAAATGTTTTGTGATTTCAGCAGAAAAGTTTGAAGAATTAAAACCTTATATTAAATTTGATCCATCAAATTTTGCCAAAACTGAAGGAAAGAAAGTTGAGATTAAACAACAGGAAACAGACTTTTCAAAAATAGATCTGAATTCAATTACTTTCAAAAAGCTTTTAGAGTTTGGCTTGGATGAAAAAGCTGCGGGATCTATCATAGGATTTAGAAAAAAACTAGGAGGTTTCATGAATAAAGAACAGATTCTGTCCACTTATAATATCGATAAAGAATTGGTTGGCAAGTTAATTTCTACATGTCCTATAAATACATCAAACGTTCCAAGGTACACTTTAGTTGATGCTCCGGAAGGATGGTTAAAGGATCATCCCTATTTTAAATATTCTGCAGATAAAATCATTTTTTATCGCATCAGTAATCCTGATGATAAAAAAATATGGAAATTTCTGAAACTTAAACCAGAATATGAAGCGAGAATGAAACTGTATTTGAAATAATTTCGTCTAATGAACCATTTTTAATTCTTAGATGTTTTGACTTTGCTCTGCATGACATTGCTACCATATACTGTAAAAAAACATTATATTATTCACAATGTCATGCTGAGTATATCTTTTTATTTAACTGTTAGCTTATTGCTAATTAATTGTTTTGCTAGAATCTTCAAGAAGTAAATTCAATGTAGAAAGTTCTTCTTCCGTTAAATCTCTCCATTTTCCAACGGGAAGATCCAATTTAATATTCATGATACGGATTCTTTTAAGCTTCTTTACTTCATAACCTAGGTATTCACACATTCTACGGATTTGTCTGTTTAATCCTTGGGTAAGAACGATTCTGAAAGTCATATCATCGATTTTTTCAACCTCACATTTTTTTGTGACTGTATCCAAAATTGGAACTCCATTTCGCATTTTGTCTAAGAACTTTGGATTGGTCGGTTTATCTACTCGTACCAAATATTCTTTTTCGTGATTATTCCTTGCTCTTAGAATTTTATTTACAATATCTCCATCATTCGTTAAGAGAATAAGTCCTTCACTCGGTTTATCTAATCTTCCAATCGGAAATATTCTTTTAGGATGGTTGATAAACTCTATAATATTATCTAATTCACGTTTTGTGTCTGTTGTACAAACAATGCCTACCGGTTTATTGAAAGCAATATAAATAGGCTTATCCTCAGATTCTCTTATTGCTTTTCCATCAACTTCTACAACGTCTTCATCAGAAACTTTTGTTCCTAATTCAGGAACTTTTCCGTTGATTTTTATTCTGCCTTCTTCTAACAATTTATCTGCCGCTCTTCTTGAGCAATATCCAACTTCCGATAAATATTTATTAATTCGTGTTTTCTCCTGCATAAGTTTGGTTTTTAATTGTTATCAAATCTAAAGTCATTTTCTAAAAACTGGGTCGTTGCATCCTCAATTTTATAGTCGCCGATTTTCGTACGTCTTAGTTGTGTTAAATACGCACCTACTCCCAGTTCCTGTCCGATATCATGAGCAAGACTTCGGATATAAGTTCCTTTAGAACATCCTACGGTAAAGCTTACCAAAGGTAAATCTATTTTAATATCTTCAATATAGAGAATCGTTGTTTTTCTAGATTTCATCTCAACTTCCTCCCCTGCTCTTGCCAAATTATAGGCTCTTTTTCCATCAATTTTTATTGCTGAAAAAACAGGAGGTGTCTGATCTATTTCTCCTAAAAATTTCATTACAGCCTCATTAATCTGCTCTTCTGAAATATGTGAATAATCTTGTGGAAGGATCTCTGGTTTTTCAGTATCGTAAGATTCTGTTTGTACACCAATTTTAATCTCGGTCCAGTATTCTTTCGGAGCATCCTGTATTTCAGGAATCTTCTTGGTGAATTTTCCACAACAAACAATAAGAAGTCCTGTTGCTCTGGGATCTAATGTTCCGGCGTGACCAATTTTAAATTTTTTAGGAAGATTAAACTCTTTTTTGAGTTTGTATTTCATTTTATTGACTGCCTGAAAAGAAGTCCAATCCAGAGGTTTGTCTAATAAAAAAGTATATCCTGATTGCAGTTCTTCAGCTGTCATGAATGATAAGTAATGTGTAATAGGTAATTAATAATGCTTTATTTAAAGAAATAGAAATAGATCAACAAAGCCAATCCAACAAAAATACGATACCATCCCCAAGGTTTGAAACCATATTTATTTAATACTCCAATAAAAGCTTTAATAGCAATTAATGCCACAATAAATGCTACAACATTTCCAATCACAAAGATCATAATATGATCATTTGATGCCATAATCATCTCATATCCTTTTTGAGGATTAGGTGTTTCTTTACCCCAAGTTTTAACAAAAATAGAATATACGGTAACAGCCAGCATGGTAGGAACCGCCAAGAAGAATGAAAATTCTGCCGCAGCTTTTCTCGTTAATCCCTGAGTCATCCCTCCAATAATGGAAGCTGCACTTCTACTTGTTCCAGGCATCATTGCAAGACATTGCCAGAAACCAATTGTTACTGCTTTTTTTACGGTAATTCCTTTTTCATCATCAATGGTAGGATTTTTAAACCATTTATCTGCAAATAATAAAACGACCCCTCCAAGAACCAAAACAGATGAAATTGCAATCTGATTGCCAAGAATAGCCTCAATTTTATCATCGAACAAATATCCTAAAGCCAATGCAGGAATAACTGCGTAAGCCAATTTAAAATAAAACTTGATGTTATTAAAATCAAAGAATTTTTTCCAATAGGCAACTACCACAGACAAGATGGCTCCAAACTGAATGGAAACCTGAAACATCTTTAAAAATTCGTCTTCTTGCATCCCCATTAAATTGGCTGCAAAACCCATGTGCGCGGTAGAAGAGATTGGCAAATATTCTGTCAGCCCTTCAATAATGGCAATAATGATTGCTTTGATTAAATCCATAGTATATATAAAAATTTAAAGATTAAGAGATATTGAAATCTAGAATATTCTAAATCTCGCAATTTCTTAATCTTTAAAATAAAAATTAATTATTTTCTTTTTAAAATCGCGTACCCTTCAATCACAAACCCTATTACAACGAATAGAGGTGCAATTCTTATTCTTCTGATAGAAAATATATCTTCATTCCAAGAATTAGGATCAAATTTTCCGTCAACAGTATTAGCGTCATGTCCCATCATTAATAAAAATCCGACAACAATAAATGCTAGGCCAATAAGCATCCATTTAAAGTTTTCTTTACCGAAATAGAACGTGTTTTCCTGTGATGTTTCAGTTTCTTTACCGAAACTGGCAGCAGAAAATTTATTTGTTTGTTTGCTCATTTTTAAGAATAATATAAATCGTCAACATTAGATTTCAAGAATCTCCACGTTGCGATGATTGTACTTAGAACCGTAATTAAAACTCCAACTCCCAATACGAGTACAATCAACCAAAAATACTGCTGATTATCCTGTACGAATGATGACCCGATCTGGCTCGTGAAATAATACCAAACACCACATAAAGCAGCAAGTCCTATGAAAGAACCAATAGCTCCTAAAATAATAGCTTCAATAATAAAAGGTTTCAAGATAAATCTTCTTTTTGCCCCTACCAACTGCATGGTTTTGATAATAAATCTTTTTGAAAATATTTTTAGACGGATAGAGTTATTAATTAAAACTACCGCTAGAACCAAAAATAAGAGAGAGAAACCAAAAATCCATTTTAAAATTCGACTTAGGTTATTGTAAACATCTACCATTAAGGTACTGTCGTTTTTCACATCTACAATTCCAGGAACAGATTTAATGATCTTTATCGCTGCATCAATTTTTGCAGGATCTACATACTCCGGTTTTAAAGCAATTTCTATAGAAGAAGGGAAAATATTTTCCTCAAAAAGGGCATCACTATCAATTCCCATACTTTTTTTCGCCTCTATTGCCGCTGCCGCTCTCGAAATGTAAGTAGCTTTTTTTACAGGTGCTAAAGTCTGTACCTTTTTTAAAGTTTCTTCTTCAAGTTTAGCAATTTTTACAGAATCTTTAGCATCATAATTTTCATCAAAGTAAGCATTGACAACCAATTGCTCCTTGATATAGTCAGAATATTTCTGGGCGTTGATCAAAATAAGTCCCATTAATCCTAACAAAAATAACACTAAGGCAATACTTATTACGACTGTAATATTGCTGGATCGAAGTCTCTTTTTATTAAATTCATCTACAGATTTAGCCATTAATATTAAAATTTTTGGCTAAATTAGAAAAAAACTTCCGAAATTTGGGACGAAATAGAGAAAATCATTGTTAATAAAATCATAAAAAAACTTGAGTGTAAAAGCAAAAAAGCATCTTGGTCAACACTTTTTGACAGATGAAAATATCGCAAGAAAAATCGTAGAAGGTCTTAGTTTTGAGAACTATAATAATATTATGGAAATAGGCCCCGGAACGGGAGTTCTTACCAAATATCTTCTCGAAAAAGAGCAAAATCTTTATCTTGCAGAAATAGATACCGAATCTATAGAGTACCTGAAAAACACCTATCCTAAGATCACAGAAGAGATCTTTGTAGGAGATTTCCTGAAACAGGATTTCAATTTTATTAATAACGATCAAATTGCTATTATTGGAAACTTTCCTTATAATATTTCTTCGCAGATATTATTTAAGATCATCGATCACTATGAATTGATTCCGGAAATGGTGGGAATGTTCCAAAAAGAAGTGGCAGAAAGAACAGCATCTGTACCGAGAACGAAAGAGTACGGAATTTTATCTGTTTTGGTTCAGGCATACTATGATGTCACTTATCTGTTTACGGTACACGAAAACGTATTCAATCCGCCTCCTAAGGTAAAATCCGGAGTTATAAAATTAACCCGAAACCCAAAAGAAGGGCTGGCAGGAAATGAAGTTCTTTTCAAACAAATTGTAAAAGCGGGTTTTAATCAAAGAAGAAAAAAACTATCCAATTCTTTAAAAGTATTAGAAATCCCTGAAGAATTAAAGACCCATGAGTTTATGGATAAAAGAGCTGAGGAATTAAGTGTAAGTGATTTTATCAACTTCACTAAACTTTGGAAAGAAAACCGATAAAACTTTAGAAATAAAAAAGCCTTTCAATTAATTTTGAAAGGCTTTTTTGATATTTGCATTATCTATTTATTATTCTCTGTTCTTTAATAAGATCCAGCCAGACCAATTCATCTGAGCTTTTGATTTAGGGTATTCAAAATTGAACTTATACCAATACGTAGCTGTTGGTAATCTTTTACCACCTACTGTTCCGTCCCAGATAGGTTGTTGTTTTGAGAATCTGAACATCTCTACTCCGTATCTGTCATAAATAGAACCCGTGAAGTTTTTAAAATCTCCCAGTGCCTTAAGATCCAGAACATCATTAATTCCGTCTTGGTTAGGTGTAATGATATTTGAAATATTTAGGGTAAAGAACTCAAGTGCTCCCACACAATGTGTTCCTACTACCCTTACCTGAATGTGATAGGTTGTATTATTTTGTAATCCTGTAAAGATATTAGATTGCTGCCACAATATCCCTCCATCAATAGAATATTCTAAAACACCTTGAATATTATTAATTGGTGGGTTTTCAGCAGTAATAGTCAGCGTGCCATTTCCATAATTAAGATTAGAAACGAAAGGTGAGGCTGCTCCCATTACTTTCACAGAAAAGGGTCTCTTACAGTATCCATTATCTATTTCCACCGTATAAATCCCCCATTGATCTACTGTAATCGTTTGGGTAGTAGCTCCTGTACTCCATAGGTATTTATAACCAGGACCTGCCCCTGCATCTAAGATCACTCTATCCCCAA
Organism: Chryseobacterium polytrichastri; assembly: GCF_900142445.1. Lineage (GTDB taxonomy): Bacteria > Bacteroidota > Bacteroidia > Flavobacteriales > Weeksellaceae > Chryseobacterium > Chryseobacterium polytrichastri. The sequence continues at coordinate 17,829 of NZ_FRAV01000042.1, forward strand.
TACACATTTCAACATCTTTTAATGGAGGAACAATCTCTGGGACCACTTCTACAATTATTGTGGCTGGCTGTAATGATTTACATCCTTTTGCTCCGATAGCATATACCGTGAATGTTGTCGTATTAAAAAGAGTAACTGTCTGAGTACCTCCAGTACCTAAGAAATTATTCCATAGGTAAGTAGTTCCACCTGTGGCCGTTAAACTTACTGATTCTCCAGGACATATCTTGATTCTGGAAGATGTTACAGTTGCTTTAGGAGTAGTCTCCTTTAATAATTTTAATTTAATTAATTTACTACAGAATCCTCCATTAGAAACCACTACATATAAGATTTGTCCATCACTTCCATTATAGTTTAATGGTGTTGTAATATAACTATTGTTTTGAGCTATCGCATCTGCCTGATTTACATAAAAATGAAATACTGCACCAGGTGTTGTACTGATTGATGGAATTGCATTGGATAGATCAAAAGTTGTAATATCCGGAGTACTACAAAGTAATAAAGTAGCATCCTGAGCCACCGGAGTTGTCCCTCCATGAATTTGAATCGTTGCTTTACCCGGACATGGATTTCCAGGAACCTTTACTTCAATTGTATAAGTTCCGGGTTGGGTCGCTGTAATTGTATTTGTTATAGCTCCATTAACGGGTACTCCGTTAAAAAACCATTGATATAATAAATTAGGATCACTCACAGATGCTGTGATCACCTGAGGTACATTATCACAGACATTAATATCTGAAGGCAAAGTAGCTCCCGAAGGATCTAATAAATCTACCCCAATATTAAAAGAGCCACCTTCTAAAAACACTGCTGAGTCATAACCAGGATCTCCAGCATCAGCAATTACCATTTTAAAATGATATTGCTGTCCTGCAACTACTGTTGCCGTAGCCGTAAGAGGTATTGTTCTCCCATTAAGATTTGTATCAATAATTGGAGGATTATACCCCGCAAAATATTGTGCGTTTACAGCTCCACAATATAAAGGAAATCCACTATTATCATTTGCTGGGTGAATATTAGTAACACTTACAGGGCCTCCAGCATTAGGTAATACAGCCATATTAGTATAAGGACCACCTGTAGATGGTCTAATTAATAAAGCAAAAGAATCTGCATATCCACAAGGAAAAGTACCTGTATATTCTTCAGAAGCCATTAAATAATTAAATTTTACCTGAGATGATGTAGGAACGAAATCAAATTCCAATATTACAGCATCATACAATGGCTTACTTGGGCTAGTAGCTGCCACTAAGTCTGGGTCGCTACCTGTTCCTAATGGGTCACTAAGTCCAGAGTCCGGAGTATTTCCCGCACGGCGAGCTTTTCCTGTAATCAACATAATTCCATCTTTAAAAGGAAAGTTGCTGTTAGCTTTATGAAAATACCCCCAGGCTCTTTCAGTATTACTGGCTGGTAAATTTGGGGTTACTACAACATTCGAAACACTAGGTGTTATACAAGAATTGGTTCCTGATGATATTAGTACATCCTTTACTAATTGCTCCATCGTAAAACTGGATTCGTTATATCCGGGAGCATTTACATCAATAAGAGTCCCTGCTTTTGCTGTTAAAGCAGACTGCTTTCTTATATGGGGTTTTCTTGTTGGTATAGTTTGTGAGAACAAAGATGTTGAAATGATTAAGAATAAGAAAAAAAAGGGTAGATATCTCTTCATAATATTTTTGTTTCAACAAATTTAATTTTTTTTTAAATATATCACACATATATTTAATTATTTATTATCAAAACAACAACAAAGCCTTCCGATTGGAAGGCTTTGTAATTATTAGGCTTAATTTTTAATTTCTATTTTTCAATAATATCCAACCTGTTCTTAGTTCAAGTTTTTTGCTTGCAGGATTATCCCACTGAACTTTATACCAATACGTTGCTGTAGGTAAATTAAGATCTTTTATCGTTCCTCTCCAAATAGTTTCAGATTTAGTAGCTTTAAATATTTCCTGACCATATCTGTTAAAAACAGAAGCTCCAAAGTTATTATATTCACTTATTCCAGAGAAATCTACAACATCATTTTTACCATCTCCGTTTGGTGTTATTGCATTACTTATAACGAATGTAAAATAATCTAATGAAGTACTACATTTAGCATCTTTAACCCTAACCATCAAATGATAATTTGTATTATTTAAAACATTATAAAATACATTCGAATTCTGCCATGTTACCCCACCATCAATAGAAAACTCTAAAACTCCACCTGTAGGATTTGTAGCGGTAAGAGTAAGAACATGGTTTTCGTACACGATATTCGTAAACTGAGGTAATGCTGGATTTAAAATTTGAGCGGTGAAAACTTTAGAACAAACTCCATTGCTAATCGTAACACTATAAGTTCCCGTAATATTCGTAGATATTGTTTGGGTAGTAGCTCCGGTACTCCATAAATACGTATAATTTGGTCCGGCACCAGCATCTAAAATCCCCGTATCCCCTTCACAAACAAAAACATCTTGTAATGTCGAAACAATCGCAGGAACCACTTGAATAGTAATTGTTGCTGGGTTTATAGAGGTACATCCATTTCCACCCAACGCATGTACAGAATAGATAGTAGTAAGTGTAGGCGAAACAATCTGAGTATTACCATTACCTGTTAATCCTGCCCAACTATAGGTAATACCACCGGTAGCTGTTAAAGTAACAGATTCTCCAGCGCATATTTTCATTTTAGAAGCTGTGAGCCCTGCTATCGGAGGCCCAACAATTACAGTAACTGTTGCCGGAGTTGCAGAAATACACCCGTTTGCTCCTACCGCAAAAACGGTATATACTGTAGTCGTTGTAGGAGACACAACCTGAGTATTTCCATTACCAGGAAGACCATTACCCCAATTATAAGTAGCCCCACCTGATGCTGTTAAAGTAAGAGATTCACCTACACAAATTTGAGCAACAGAAGATACCAATGCCGCCACTGGAGGTGTTTTATCCTGGGCTACTGTAACTGTTGAAGTATATGTACACGTTAAATTTCCGGGTTGTGTTACGTTTGAAACTGTTAATGTATAAACTCCACCAGCGTTTACCGTTGGGGTTAAAGTATTAGCCCCTGAAACAATATTACCCCCTCCCGTTGTTGTCCATGCAATAGTAGAACCTGTCGGAACTACAGATGCACCAGCGTTTATTGTAATTTGATTGGTTGTACATGTAATTGTTTGTGGAGCAGCTATTGTTAATGTTGTTTGCGCTGTTCTTATAAGCTGCAAAGTAACCACATAGCTACAACCTCCATTTCTTACCAAAACATAAATCGTCTGATTTCCAGCACTGGAAAATGTTGTAGGTGTAGGAATTGTATTTCCGTTTCCTGCATTGGCATCTGCTTGAAGCAGATAATAATCAAAAGTAGCAGTACCAACCGTAGTTATTTGTGGTTGCGCAGAAGTAAGATCATAAATAATATTTCCTTGCTGATAACATTTTAACAAGGTTGCATTTTGTACTGTAATCGGTTGAGAAACTTCTATTGTAATTGTTGCCGGATTTTGAGACACACAACCATTTGCTCCAACTGCCGTTACTGTATACGTTGTTGTAGCAGTAGGAGTTACAACTTGTGTATTTCCATTACCTGTTAATCCGCCTTGCCAGTTATAGGTAGCTCCACCCGAAGCTGTTAAGGTAACAGACTCTCCGGCACAGATAAGAACTTTCGTGGCAGTTAGCCCTGTTGTAGGTGGCGCACTATCTCCTGTTACAGTAACTGTTGAAGTAGCTGTACAATTAAGATTTTCAGGCTGATAATTTTTTGTAATCGTTAAGGTATAAGTCCCTGCATTATTCACCACTGGGTTTAATGTGTTTCCACCAGAAACAATATTTCCTCCTGTAGTTGCCCAGTTAAATGTAGAACCCGCCGGATATACCGATGCAGAGGCATCTAATGTAATCTGTGAATTTATACAAGTTAAAACGGTTGGTGGTACAATTGTAGCAGTCATCTGAGCTGCCTTTATAAGCTGTAACTGTGCTACACTTGAACACGAACCACTGGTTACTCTAACATATACCGTACCCCCAGCACTTGAATAAGCTGTAGGGGTAGCAATTGTACTCGTATTTCCTGCATTAGCATCTGCTTGGTTCACGTAATAAGTAAATGTAGCTCCTGGAGTGGTATTGTTAATTTGCGGTTCAGCTGTAGTTAAATTAAATACAGCATTCCCAGGAACATAACAAACAGTTAAGCTCGCATTTTGTGCTGTAGGTGGAACCCCCATTGTAATGGTTACACTGGCAGTTCCCGGACATGAATTTCCTGGGATTAAAACATTAATGGTGTAGGTTCCAGACTGTGTTGCTGTATAACTAATGCTGTTAGCACCAACAATGGGTACATTATTCAATAACCACTGATAGGTAGCTCCAGGAATATTAGCCGAAGCCGTAAGAACCTGTGGTACATTACCACAAACATTAATATTGGGAGGAAGTGCAGCTCCCGCAGGATCCAAAATTTTAACTCCAATATCAAAAGATCCGGCTTCTAAAAATACACCCGAATCATAATTTCTATCCGAATAATCTGCCAATACCATTTTAAAATGATAAGTCTGGCCAGGGACTACTGTAGCTGTAGCTGTTAACGGAACTGTGCGTCCTGTAAAATTGGTTTCAATCTGAGGATTATTCAATCCTCCAAAGTACTGTTCATTCTTTGGTCCGCAAGGTAAACCTGCAGGAATAATATTGGTAACACTTACGGGTGCTCCATTGGGAAGAACGGCAAGATTGGTATAGTTAGGATCTCCCGCTTTTTTTAGTAATAAAGCAAAACCATCCGAGATGTTACACGTAAAATTATCATAGTATTCTTTTGAAGCAAATAGATATCTGAACTTTACTTCAGTAGAAGTAGGAACAAAATCAAACTCTATATAAGTAGCATCAAACAATTGGTCATAGGGAACTCCCAAAGCAGTAGCGAGATCAATATCTCCTCCTGTTGTTAAATGATCATTTAATGTTCCCTGGTAGTTATTCCCTGCCCTTCTTGCATAACCTGTCGTAAGAATAATACCTTTAGCAAATGGGAAGTTGGTACTTGCCTTATTAAAATATCCCCAACTTCTATTGGGATCAGTTATGGCTAAATTTGGAGAAACAACAACGTTAGATACATTGGCTGTAGAACAAGTAGATCCTCCTGCTATCAAAACATCTTTTACAAGTTGTGTAACATTATAGTTTGATTCAGGATAGCCTGCAGCATTCACATCTATAAATGCTCCAGCCTTCATTGATGCTGACTTAGGCGGCTTCGCAGCTTCTATTTTCCTCCCTTGAGAGAAAACAAAAGTACCAGTAAGCATCAAAAGTAAAGCAAAAAATAAACTTCTTGTCCTCCAATTTAACATTTTATATTATTTTAAACAAAAATACTATTTTTTTTGATTGAAATTCAATTATGAAGAATTTACATTATTATGAATACAATTTTATTTATTATCAAGTATCAATTTCACTTTACTAAAAAAGGCTAACAAATTGTTAGCCTTTTTTAGTATTTAATTATTTTATTCAAAATTCTTCAGCAATATCCAACCTGTTTTTACTGTTGGTTTTTTACTTGCAGGATCATCAAAGTTAAGTTGATACCAGTAAGATGCCGTTGGTAAACGCTTCCCTTGGAAGAAACCATCCCAATATGGTCTTATTTTTTCAGCTTTATACACTTCACGTCCGTATCGGTCAAAAACACTTGCTTTAAAGTCTTTGTAAGTCATCAATCCACTGAAATCTATTTTATCATTGATATTATCTCCGTTTGGCGTAATTACATTTTGCATTACAAATGTGAAATATTCTAAAAAGCCTACACAACTTGTATTTTTCACTCTAACTCTGATCTGTACCACTACATTTCTAGGAATATTAGTGAATGTATTAGAGTTTTGCCATGTCAGTCCGTTATCCGTAGAATATTCTAAAGGCCCGTTGCTTGGATTACTTGCCGTAATCATCATCGTTCCATTTTCATTATAATTCACATTGATAATTTCCGGAATAATAGCCTGAATAACCTGTGTTGTATATATTTTAGTACAAACTCCGTTGTTAATCGTTACACTATATGCACCAGGTGTACCTACTTGAATTGTTTGAGTTGTAGCTCCAGTACTCCAAGTATAGGTATAATTTGGCCCTGATCCCGCATCTAAAATAATTTTATCCCCCACACAAATCATTCCACCTTTAAGATTGGAAGTAATTGCAGGTACCACTTCTACTGTTACTGTAGCAGGCTGTAAAGATTTACATCCCTGTGCACCTATTGCATATACAGTATAGGTAGTTGTTTGATTTGGAGTCACTGTTTGCAATGCCGCAGTACCAGAAAGTACATTCCATTCATAAGTTACCCCACCGGAAGCTGTTAACGTTACAGATTCTCCTTTACATATTTTCAATTTTGAAGCAATAAGCGCAGCTATTGGAGTTGCCTCTTTTTGTAAAGTCAATGTAACGACCTTACTACAAAACGCACCGTTAGAAACCAGAACATATAAAACCTGCCCATCCGTTCCGTTATAACTCGCCAAACTAGCCGTAGGAATAAAAGTATTATCCTGAGCCTGAGCCCCAGCCTGTGTTGGATAAAAACTAAATACAGCTCCTGTAGTTGTGCTTATTAAAGGCTTAGCAGTATTTAAATTAAATGTACTTACAGTTGGAGTTGTACATAATTTCAAGATAGCATTCTGTGCTACAGGTGTTGTCCCGCCAATAATCTTAACCGTTGCTTCAGCAGGGCAGGTATTTCCCGGAACCATAACCTTAATTGTATAAACACCTGGTGAGGTTGCAATATAGGTTGCACTTGTAGCTCCAGGTATTGCGACTCCGTCTTTGTACCACTGATAGGTTGCTCCTGTAATACCAGAAACCTGAGCTACTAAAGTCTGAGGAATATTATCACACACTTTTAATTCACTTGGTAAAAGGACCCCGCTTCCATCAACGAGCTTAATTCCGATGTCAAAAGACCCCCCTTCAATAAATACAGCAGAATCATAATACATATCTCTATAATCAGACAAAACCATTTTAAAATGATAAGCAACTCCTGGTGTAACATCAGCAATTGCTGTCAAAGGAACCGTTCTTCCATTATAATTCGTAACTACTTTAGGCGCAGGATTATAGCCTGAAAAATACTGTTCATTAATAGCAGGACATCCTAAAGATCCTGTTACTACAGGATGTATATTCGTCATACTTACAGGCCCTGCTGCTCCAGGTAAAACAGCTACATTTACATAAGGACCACCTGAGACAGGTTTGATCAATAAGGCAAATGCATCTGAATATTGACACGGAAAACTACCCGTATATTCCTCAGAAGCAAAAAGATAATTAAACTTTACCTGATTAGAATTGGGTACAAAATCAAACTCCAGCATGACATTATCATTATAATTATCAGCAGGGTTAGTAATAGGAACTGCCGCTACCAGATCAGGATCATTTATACCTGCACCGGTTACAGGTATACTAGGAGTGGCTGCTACGTTTCCAGCTTGTCTGGCGTAACCTGTCGTTAAAACAATTCCATCTTTAAACGGAAAGTTTGTTGTTCCTTTATGGAAATATCCCCAAAATCTATCGTTATTAGTTGTTGGTTGGTTAGGAGTTACCGTTACATTCGACACATTAGGGATTGAACACGTAGATCCTCCATTAATAAGAACATCTTTCACCAATTGTTCAGCACTGTACGTAGAAGGTACATATCCTGCTGCGTTTACATCTATGAAAACTCCGGCTTTTTTGTTCACCGATGTTATGATAGGTTTAGGAGCTTTCCTCTGTGAAAATACAGAAGTGGAGATAAACAAAAGCACTAAGGGAAAAAGGTAGTTTTTTAGTCTATAATTTAACATTTTGTTGTTGTTTGTTCAAAAATACTATTTTTTTTAATTAAAACTAAATTTGAATTATATTATTAGCAAAAATGACAATAATAAATCAAATAATTACCATAATTCATTTTATCGTAAACCCCATTATAAAACATAAAAACGGTTAATATTTTATTAACCGTTTTTTATACTTTTATATTTATTTACTCATCTATATGATGAGTAAAATTAATCTTTCTTAAGTTGATCAATCATACTTTGAAGTTCTGAAATTTGATCTTTCAATGCCTTTATTTCATTTTTATTAGAACTCACGTGGCTTTTAAGAATTACATTTTTTGCTCGCTCATTATGATCCTCCTCTTCTTCATCTTCGTTGATCTCTTCAATATCTTCCTGAATATCTTCAATGTCTTCATTAATCTCCTCAATATCCTCGCTGATCTCTTCGATGTCTTCACTAATTTCCTCAATATCTTCCTGAATATCTTCAATATCTTCTTGAATATCTTCAATCTTTTCGTGGCTTCTATTCACCGACATCTGAATAAAAATGGCCAGATAAATTGCCTCTAAAGAAACCACAGTTGTAAGAATCAAAAGCATTTTATCAAACTCCACCATGTGCAGCAAAGGAAGAAGAAAAGAAATAATAAAAAAAAGTGTGTGAACAATAAGTGAAGGTATAGAGCCTATCCACCAAGTAATTCCGTTTGCAATCTTTTCTAGAACTTCTATTTTTTCATGTTGTGTTTTCATCTTTATATTTTATAATAATTCTTTTGTTACTCCTAATCCAAACAAGGCAAAATCATATTTGGCAGGATCTTTTTCATCAAACTTTCTAATAATAACATCAAGTTCTTCTACCGTTTTCCAATCATTTTGAGTTCTTGAAATCAATCCTAATTTCCGGGAGATATTTCCGGTGTGAACATCCAATGGAATTGATAAATATTTTTGATCAATATTCTTCCAAATTCCAAAATCTACTCCTTTTTTATCTTGACGAACCATCCAACGTAAAAACATGATGATCCTTTTTGTAGAAGAGTTTTTATAAGGCGAACTTACGTGTTTGTGCGTTCTGTGTTTCTCAATTCCAAGAAATTGTGTTCTGAATCTTTCAATAGAATGAGAAAAATTGGTTTCAGAATCTTTAATTAAAAATAAATCTTCTAAGCTTTCATTCTCCTTATAAATTCTATTGAACTGTTTAATAAAATAAGAGAAATCCTGACCATTGAAAGTTCTGTGAATACTTTTATTCTGAAGAGATTCTAAGTCTTTTTCAGAGTAATTCATTACAAAATCATAAGGTGAATTGCCCATAATATCGAGCATCTTTTCAGCCGATTTTATGATTGCTTTTCTGTTTCCCCAAGAAATGGTAGCCGATAAAAAACCTGCAATCTCTATATCCTGTTGTAAAGAAAAACGGTGTGGAATCTGTAACGGATCATGTTCAATAAAATCCGGATTATTATACTGATCGGCTTTTTCGTCTAAGAAGCTTTTAAGCTCTTCAAAATTCAACATACAATTTTTAAAATTTTACACTTTCCAACGCTTTTGGTAAAAATGAATTGGTAAAAATAGTTCTCGCTTCATCTGTAAACACCGTTAAATCTCCATATCTGTTAGAGAAATGTCCTAAAATAAGTTTTCCAACTTCTGCTTTCTGAGCAATCGTTGCTGCTTCCAGAGCAGTTGAATGTCCTGTATAATCCGCCATTTCTTTTAAGTCATGTAAAAACGTAGACTCATGATATAGAACTGTTACATTTTTAATAATAGGAATTACACTTTCAAGATATCTCGTATCACTGCAGAATGCGTAAGAAACACACGGCGCAGGATCAACTGTCAATACTTCATTTTTAAGTACGTAGCCATCACCTAACACAAAGTCTTTTCCGGCTTTTATATTATGATAATCACAAGTTTCTATTTCATCATATTTTGCAATTTCCTTCATATTCAGATGTCTGTCTTTTGGTTTTTCTTTAAAAAGATAACCATTACAGTAGATTCTGTGATCCAAAGGAATTGTATAAACCTCTACCCTAGCATCTTCATAGATTTTTTCTGAATAATCTTTGTCCAGTTCATGATAAACTACCTCAAATCCACGATGTGTTTCGGTAATTGTAAAGATGGTATCAAGCATCTTTTTAATCCCTTTGGGACCATACACATGCAAAGGAATATCACGTCCTAATAACCTGAACGACGCAATGAGCCCAGGAAGACCAAAACAATGATCCCCGTGAAGATGCGAAATAAAAATATGATTGATCTTTGAAAATCTCGCTTTTGCTTTTCTTAGCTGTACCTGCGTTCCTTCACCACAATCTATCAAAAAACATCTTTCTTCCATTTCTAAAAGCTGAGATGTGGGTGAAGTATTCACTGTGGGAATCGCTGAATTAAAGCCTAGTATCGTTAAATAAGTACTCAAAACAATAGTTTATTATGCCGACAAATGTACGACAGATTTTTAACTTAACCGCTGTCATTCTGAACGTAACAAAGTGAAGTAAATAATCTATTGAATAGGTTGAGATTCTTTCTTCATCATAAATCAAAGATTCGGTGCAGCCAATGACAAACTAACTGTGAAAATTTTTATGGTTAAAAAATTAATCTTTCACTTTAAAAAACTCTAAGAATAAATCCAACGCCTGTTTACGGTGGCTGATCTTGTTTTTATCTTCAGGATTCATCTCTGCAAAAGTTTTTTCGTATCCTTCAGGAACGAAAATTGGATCATATCCAAAACCTTTGAATCCTTTATTTTCTGTCAATAAATTTCCTTGAGCTCTGCCGTCGAAATATTTTGCACCGTTTTCATCGTAATAACATAGAACCGTTATGAAATAAGCTTTTCTATTTTCAACACCTTCCATTTCACTTAAAACTTTCTCTATATTTTTAGCAAAGTCATGATCTCCTGCATATCGCGCTGAAAAAATTCCGGGTCTTCCGTCTAAAGATTCTACCACCAACCCGCTGTCATCTCCCAAACTTGGAATTCCTGTTTTCTCGAAGCAGTATTTGGCTTTAATTAAAGCATTGGCGTTGAAGGAGTTTCCGTCTTCTACAATTTCTTCGTGAATATCATAATCAGTCAGACTTTTTACGACAAATTCGCTTCCTAAGATCTGCTGAATTTCTTCTTTTTTATGCACGTTGTGGGTTGCTACCAATAATTCCATATCCAATTTCATTTTTTTAAATTCTTTTTTTTAACACGAAAGGCACAAATAATTTTCACGAATAACACGAATCTCATTTGTGAAATTTGTGCTTGAAAAATTAGTGTTATTTGTATTTAGATTTACATTTCAGAATAATGCACTTTATATTTCTTCATAAAAAGATAGTAGAATAAAGAAAAAAGTACAATTCCAATGCCTAATATAACCCATTCAGAAACTTTAAAAGCTTCTGCAAAACTCTCATTTTTAGTGTAGGTAATTAATAATGATGAGCATAAATTATTAAAACCATGCAAAAGCATCGGTAATAGTAAAGACTTTGTTTTATAATACACCAAACCAAGTACGCATCCCAATAAAACTGCCCCTACAAACTGCCAAGGATTCGCATGAACCAATCCGAAAATAATGGAAGAAAACAAAATAGCCTTCCAGGGTTTTACGCCTTTATTCATTAATCCTTTCTGAATAATTCCACGAAAAATAATCTCTTCAAAAATCGGCGCCATAATAACGGCTGTGATAATCATAGTAATAGGCTCACTCGTCAGCTGATTCATCAGATCTGTGAAGAAATCATAGTATTTTCCAAAGAAAGGTCCTGTTGTAGGAATTTGAGCTGCAATAAATTCTGCAATAAACATCATCCCAATCATCAATGGAAAAATCAACACATAGGTGTAAAAATTCGTGGGAGAAAAATTAAAATTTAGTTTCTTTTTTGTAGTTGGTCTTACCACGAAAAAATCAAAAAATGCAATAGCCGTAAGAAACCCGGCCGCATTAGAAAGCATTAAAAACCAATCTTTCAATTGTATATTCTGTCCAAAAACAATTTTACAAAAAGTACTAAAAAGAGAAATGAACATGGTTCCCGCCATTAATCCACCCAATAAAACAACCCCTCCGATCCATGTGAACGTAAACTTTGGGTATTTGCTGTTTTCCATGTTTTTATTGTAATAATTTATAGAAACAAAGGTAATTGATTTTATGGAATTGTAAATCATTATTGAAGTTTTGAATGATAAATATTACCTTTTTAGCACCCTTATTATTCCGATACTATTTTTTTCTGAAGTAACTTTGCACCTTAATTTTTTTCACATGGATAGTTTAGTAAATCGGTCAGAGAATGTTAATTTATCCTTGATGAGTTATGTATCTTTTACATTCGTAGGATATTTTATCATAGGATTGTCTCTGTCTGTTCTTCCGATTTTTATTAATAAAAGTTTAGGTTTTAGTTTGATTGTTGCCGGATTGGTGATTAGCTTACAATATGTTTCTACATTTTTTTTAAGGGCATACTCCGGAAAGATTATTGATGGGAAAGGTCCAAAACCAGCTGTCTTATTCAGTATGCTGAGTTTTTCACTAACTGGAATCTTCTTAATGATTGCTTATTATTTTAGGCTTTCCCCATTTATCAGCCTTACCTTTCTTATAATAACCCGTTTGCTTACAGGCTGTGCAGAAGGCATGGTAGGAGCAAGTCCTATCAATTGGGCAATTATGGCTCTTGGAGAAAAGTATACTGCAAAAATTATTTCGTATAACGGTGTTGCCTGCTATGGAGCTTTGGCAATTGGCGCATCGTTGGGGATTATCATTGAACACAAATTCAGTCTTTATGGAATTGGAATCCTTTCTATTATCTTAGGAATTCTGGGATTTCTCTTCGCTAAAACAAAAGAAAATAAAACCAATACCAATCATCAAGATTCGCAATCTTTCTGGAAAGTGTTGGGCAAAGTAGCACCTTTTGGAATTTGTCTTGCTTTAGGAGGATTGGGATTTGCATCTATTTCTACTTTTATTACTTTATATTACAATTACTTTCACTGGAATAATGGCGCTTTATGCCTTAGTATTTTTGGAGGATTATTTGTTGCCGGAAGATTAGTCTTCAGTAATGTCATTAATAATTATGGCGGAATAAAAGTCGCTATTGCCTGTCTTTTAGTAGAAACTATCGGGCTTTTAATTATTGCTTTTGCAACGACTTCACAAATGGCCCTTGTTGGTGCCGGAGTTACCGGTTTAGGATTTTCATTAATTTTTCCTGCGCTAGGTGTTGTTGCCATAAAAAGTGTTTCACCATCAAGCCAAGGTTCTGCGCTGGCTGGTTATGGACTTTTCATTGATCTTTCCCTTGGTGTTGCCGGGCCGTTAATTGGTGCGGTAGCCGATATTTGGGGGATGAAATATATTTTCCCTTTTAGTGCTGCCATGGTTTTTGTGGGACTTGGATTGGCTTTTGTTCTTAAAAGAAAGTCAAAAATTTAATTATACGTAAAAAGTTTAACCGCAAAAGAGGCAAAAGATTTACACTTTAGAACACTTAAGAAAATGTAAAGCTTTGAAAATAATTAAGATCACATAAGAAGAAAATCTAGTTTATAAAATGAAACACTAATTACACAAATGTGTTCACAAATTTCCACAAATTTAATTGTGCTTATTTGTGATAATAATTCGTGTTATTTGTGTTTAAATAAATGTTTTAAAAATCAAATTTTCAGGATTCGACAAAATTCACGATTTTTGCAACTTCAAAATACTATATGTCAGACTTAATCAAAGAAATAGAAAAAAGAAAAACTTTCGGGATTATCTCTCACCCCGATGCCGGAAAAACCACTCTTACAGAAAAGTTACTACTTTTTGGGGGTGCAATTCAGGAAGCGGGTGCAGTAAAATCCAACAAAATAAAAAAAGGAGCTACCTCCGACTTTATGGAAATTGAAAGACAGAGAGGGATCTCTGTGGCAACTTCCGTATTGGCTTTTGAATACAAAGGGCACAAAATCAACATTCTTGATACACCTGGTCACAAAGACTTTGCAGAAGACACCTACAGAACGTTAACAGCCGTTGACTCCGTTATTGTTGTAATAGACGTTGCAAAAGGAGTTGAGGAACAGACTGAAAAATTGGTTCAGGTTTGTAGAATGAGAAACATTCCGATGTTGGTTTTCATTAATAAATTAGACCGTGAAGGTAAAGATGCCTTCGATCTTTTGGATGAAGTTGAACAAAAATTAGGATTAAGAGTTGTTCCGCTTTCTCTTCCAATTGGGATGGGAGCTGACTTTCAGGGAATTTATAATATCTGGGAAAACAATATTCAGCTATTCTTAGAAGAGAAAAAACAGAGAGTTGGTGAAGCGATTAAATTTGATGATATCAACGATCCTACGATTGATGAAGTTATCGGTGAGAAAGCTGCAAAAAACTTACGTGAAGAACTTGATTTAATACAATCTGTTTATCCTGAATTCAGCCGTGATGAATATATGAATGGTGATCTTCAGCCTGTTTTCTTTGGTTCTGCTCTAAACAATTTTGGAGTAAGAGAATTATTGGATGCTTTCATTGAAATTGCACCAATGCCACAGCCAAAAGAAAGTGATAGCCGTATCGTAAAGCCTGAAGAAAGCACATTTACAGGATTTGTTTTCAAAATTCACGCGAATATGGATCCGAAGCACAGAGACCGTTTGGCTTTCGTGAAAATTGTTTCCGGAGTATTCAAAAGAAACGAAAATTACCTATTAGTAAGAGAAAATAAAAAGATGAAATTTTCTTCACCAAATGCTTTTTTTGCTGATAAAAAAGAAGTGGTAGACGAAAGTTTCCCTGGAGATATCGTTGGTCTTCATGATACAGGAAGTTTCAGAATTGGGGATACTTTAACAGGAGGTGAAAAATTAAGCTTTAAAGGAATTCCAAACTTCTCTCCGGAGCATTTCAGATATATCAATAACAGTGATCCGTTAAAAGCGAAGCAATTGGCTAAGGGTATTGACCAGTTAATGGATGAAGGTGTTGCTCAGTTATTTACACTTGAAATGAACAACAGAAAAATCATTGGAACGGTTGGAGCACTTCAGTATGAAGTTATTCAATATCGTTTAGAACATGAATATGGTGCGAAATGTACTTATGAACCGCTTTCTATGCATAAAGCGTGTTGGGTTGAAGCTGATGAAAAATCTGATGAATTCAAAGAATTTGCAAGACTAAAACAAAGATTCTTGGCTAGAGATAAATATAACCAATTGGTATTTTTAGCAGATTCATCTTTTACAATCCATATGACACAGGAAAAATTCCCGAATGTGAAACTGCATTTTATCAGTGAATTTAAACAAGACTAATTATTAGTTCAATATATAATAAGAATCCGTGAGAAATTTTCACGGATTCTTTTATTTATAGTTGAAAATTCATTTTATTCATCAGTAAATTTCTTTGTAAATCTTTTGTAAAACAAATTCAATCTATTGATTTTATATCGATTACAAATTTACCAACACAATACACTCCTTTTACAAGCGCTACAAGAACTTCACCGCTAATTTTACCTCATCAAAAAAATTAATGTTATGAAAAAGTTCATCTTACTGGTTGCTGTATCAAGCACTTTCATTATGTGTAAAAAGGGAGAAGCTGCTACCCAATCTCAATTTGAAAAAGCAGTGAATTCTGCAGACAGTGCGTCGGCAGTTGCATCTGAAACTATTAATTCTGTTCATAATTCAGCCAATGCTGCTTTAGATTCCGCCAATGTTAAAATAAAAGAATTCGAAGACACTAAAAACGGGATGAAAGATAAAATAGAAGCTACTTCAAAAATGGTAGATTCTTTATCTGATAAAATTACCGCTACAAAACTAGAGTCAAAGATTGAAAAGAAAGATTCTCTTCATAAAAAATCTGAAAAAATTGTTGTTAACGTTCCTGCCCCGAAAGTAATTAAAGAAACCAAAATCATCTATAAAGATAAACCTAAAACTGAAAATTATGAGCTGAATGTTCCCAAGAACAAAATGGTAAAAACAGGAACTTTGGAACTTACCGTAAATGATGCTGAAACAGCAAAAGAAATTGTAAAAGAAGAAGTAAAGAAATATGACGGTTTCATACGAAGTGAAAACATATCATTAAATAATGAAAACAAAATAGCTTATTTAAAAGTAAAAGTTCCGATTCAGAAGTTTGAATATTTAATGGATGAATTGAGTAATAATAACATCGGAAAAACAGAAAACAAGACCATTGAAGTGTCCGGACAGGATCTTGCACAAAATACTCTATGTGAATTAAACATAACCCTCTACGGAAATAAAGATGCTTACGCTGAAAATGAAAATCCCGAATCTTTCGGAGGTAAATCTTTAGCCGCCATTTCTTCAGGCTGGAATGTTATTACTTCTATTTTCCTATTTATTCTTCCTTTATGGCCTATATTTTTAATCGCCGGAATTGGATATTATTTTTATAAAAAGAAAAAAGAAAATCTCCCAAATAACGACTCTCATTAATCTATTCAAATCCATTCTCATGATGGATTTTTATTTTAATAATTTTTTAATGAAAACCATACGTAATACATAATACTTCTTCCTAACTTTATTATATAAAGAATAACCAAATGAGTAAAGAACTTCCCAATTTTAAATATGAGTTAGAGAAAAAAGAACCTCGCCTTGGACCTGGTGGGATTACAAGAGGTGTTTCTGTAAAAGAATTCGAAGCTTCACAAAATCTGGCAGGAGTAAGTATGCATTTGGAACCCGGAGCAATCCGTGAGCTTCATTGGCATGCCAACGCCGCAGAATGGGGTTATGTTTTGGAAGGAAAAATGAGAACAACTGTTATTGATCCTGAAGGAAATGTTTCCATAGACACTTTTAATCCTGGTGATGTCTGGTATTTCCCAAGAGGTTTTGGCCATGTTCTGCAATGCATCAGTAGTGAAGCCTGTCATTTTATTCTCATATTTGATAATGGCGATTTTTCAGAAGATCATACCTTCAGTATTACCGATTTTATCTCTAGTGTTCCGGTAGAAATTGCCGCACAAAATTTAGGAATAAGCGAAGAAGAGGTTAAGCAATTATATCAAGGTGAAGCTTATTTTGCACAATGTGAACTTCCCAATATTCATTCCGGCTTGGCATCACCCAGAGCTGAAATTTCATTAGTTTCTAAACACCGCTACCCTCTTGGCGCTCAACAACCGATAGTTGTTCCGGGTGGAGGCTTACAGAAAGTCGTTACCCAAAAGGAGTTTAATATTGCAAAAACCATCACCGGAAGTATTTTTGAGATAGAGCCCGGCGGATTACGAGAAATGCATTGGCATCCCAACGCAGACGAATGGCAATATTATATTCAAGGGAAAGCCGAAATGGGCGTTTTCTTGGCGGAAGGGCAATTTGTAAAAGATGAGTTTAATAAAGGCGACGTTGGCTATGTTCCCATGGGAGCCGGACATTATATTAAAAATATAGGAACAGAAAAATTGATTGTATTGCTTGGATTTAATAATGGTCTATATGAAGCCATTGATTTAAGCAGCTGGATCAGTGGAAATCCTAAGGATATTTTAAAAGGTAATTTTGGAGTGGGTGATGAAATCATTGATCAATTTCCAATTTCGGATAAGTTTATCATTAAATAATGTATACTAAGTCTTTATTAAAACCGTTAACCATTAAAAGAAGCAAAGGTTGTAAATATAAGCCTGTTTAAATTACTCAAAAAATTTAACCGCAAAAGGCACAAAAGCTATTATTGAATTATTAAAAGTTGAGCTATTTGAAAACAAAGCTTACAAAAGAATGAATTAAGTAAAATACCATAGAGGTTAGTTCGTTTTTCGAAATGACAAAACACTCTAAAAAAGTATTTAAAAATATTGTATTAAAGTTATGTGATTAGTGAAAGTAAAAGGCTCCCAAATTGAGAGCCTTTTGCTATTATTTCATATTCACTATTTTGTCTACAACATAGGTTGTATTTCCTCTCCATGGCAGAGCCCCGTTGTACTCTTTATAATGAAGATCAAAAGATTTTCCGCTGTTCAGCTGCAGTTGTATGAAAACTTCAGGGTCTGAAACAGAAAACTCAAATTCATAACTTGTAATACTTCCCGCTTTACCTGCTCCGAAACCTTCCTGAATTAGCTTGCCTTCATAGGTTTTGAAAACATAACCTTTTTTAATGGCATAATTCAGATAACCGGATTTTACTCCTTCTCCGAAAACAAAGAAATATTTATACCAGATAAATACTCCTAACAGCAGTAAAACAACGCCGAGGGTGATCCAAAAAGATTTTTTCATAGTGATATAGTGTGTTAAGGTTTTATTTTGCAATACTTCTAGAAATCACAATTCTTTGGATTTCAGAAGTTCCTTCATAAATCTGAGTGATCTTAGCATCACGCATCATTCTTTCAACGTGGTATTCTTTTACATATCCGTATCCACCGTGAATCTGTACTGCTTCAATAGTAGTATCCATTGCCACTTGAGAAGAATATAATTTCGCCATCGCTCCACTTTCAGAAATATCTTTTCCAGCGTCTTTTTCTACAGCAGCTTTATAACAAAGCATTCTTGCAGCCGTAATCTGAGTTGCCATATCAGCCAATTTGAAAGCAATTGCCTGGTGGTTGATAATTTCAGTTTTGAAAGCTTTTCTTGTTTTAGCATATTTAAGAGCCAATTCGTAAGCTCCAGAAGCAATACCTAACGCTTGAGAAGCAATACCAATTCTACCTCCGTTCAATACAGCCATAGCAAAATTGAAGCCGAAACCATCTTCCCCAATTCTATTCTCCTTCGGTACTTTTACGTTGTTAAAGATTAAAGAATGTGTATCACTTCCTCTGATTCCTAATTTGTCTTCTTTTGCTCCGATTTCGAAACCTTCCCAACCTCTTTCAACAATAAACGCATTAATCCCTTTATGTTTTTTCTCAGGATCTGTTTGTGCAATCACGATATAGTAAGATGCTGTACCTCCGTTTGTGATCCAGTTCTTGATTCCATTTAAAAGATAGTAATCTCCTTTATCTTCTGCTGTTGTTTTTTGAGAAGTAGCATCAGAACCTGCTTCAGGCTCAGATAAAGCAAAAGCCCCAATCACCTTACCGCTTGCCAACGGAGTAAGATATTTCACTTTTTGCTCTTCAGACGCAAATTTTTCAAGACCTGCACAAACTAATGAATTGTTTACAGACATTACAACAGCTGCAGAAGCATCAATTTTTGCGATCTCCTCCATTGCTAAAACGTAAGAAACACTATCCATACCTGCTCCTCCGTATTTAGGGTCCACCATCATTCCTAAAAGTCCCATTTCTCCCATTTTCTTCACCTGCTCTGTAGGAAACTTCTGATCTCTGTCTCTCTCAATAACTTCAGGTAAAAGTTCTGTTTGCGCAAAATCTCTTGCAGCCTGCTGAATCATCAGCTGTTCTTCTGATAAATTAAAGTCCATAAAAATTTAATAATTAGATAGTCGTAAATTTACACTTTTTAACGAAATCTGGAAATACTATTACAAATTAGGGGTTCTTTGAAGAATTATGATTCTTAAATATTCACAATATCTCGTTTTACTATGAATTATTCAATATATTATGGCATACATTTTATTAATTTATAACTTCTTGTTTCTAATTTCTATAATTAAAAAAAATGCTTATATTTAGAATTCTTTATAAAATTTACAAAAAATCATGACGATCAAAAGATTATTTGATATACCTCACTACGCTTTGGAGAAATTTCCTAAGGCTGATATGTTTGTGACGAAATATCATGGAGAATGGAAAAAAACTTCTACACAGGAGTTTATTAATGAAGGAAATAAAATATCAAGAGGGCTTTTAAAACTGGGAATAAAACCCGGTGACAAAATCGCTTTGATCACTACCAATTCCCGTACAGAATGGGCAATCATGGACCTTGGACTTTCCCAGATTGGAGTAGTTTCCGTACCTGTTTACCCAAGTATTTCTTCTGAAGATTATGAATTTATCTTCACCAATGCAGAAATACAATACTGCTTTGTTTCCGATAAAGACCTCTTGAATAAAGTAATGAAAGTGAAGCATAATATTCCCTCATTACAAGGCGTTTTCACTTTTGATAAGATAAGTGGGGCTCCCAATTGGAGAGAAATTTTAGATCTTGGAGAAGACGATTCTACCCAAATTGAGGTTGAAGAACTATCCAATGCTATCAATTCGGAAGATCTTGCTACTATAATTTACACATCGGGAACAACAGGAAGACCTAAAGGGGTGCTATTAACGCATCATAATATTGTATCTAACGTATTAGGATCAATCCCAAGAATTCCTAAGAAAAAAAGCTTAGATTATAAAGACACGAGAGTGTTGAGCTTTTTACCGATTTGCCATATTTTTGAAAGAATGCTTTTCTATCTTTTCCAATATAATGGCTTCTCTATTTATTTCGCTGAAAGCATTGATAAGATGGGCGAAAATGTAAAAGAAATAAAGCCACACTACATGAGTGTTGTCCCAAGATTGGTAGAAAAAGTATACGATAAAATTTACAATACAGGATCATCTGCAGGCGGATTGAAATCTAAAATATTCTTTTGGGCCTTAAATTTAATTCAAAAAAAGAAAGAAATTTCAAGACCATCGGGATTACAGGAAATCATTGCAGACAAATTGGTATTTAAAAAGTGGAGAGAAGGCTTAGGAGGTGAAATTATCACTTTAGTTTCAGGTTCTGCGGCTTTGTCTACAAGATTGAATTTAATGTTCCAGAACGCAGGAATTCCCATTCTGGAAGGATATGGTCTTACAGAAACTTCTCCGGTAATCTCTGTGAACAGTTTTGATAAAATGAAAATAGGAACCGTTGGCTTACCATTAGATAATCTGACAGTGAAAATTCAGGCAGATGGTGAAATTACCGTAAAAGGACCTTCTATTTTTAAAGGTTATTTTAAAAATGACGAAATGACCAAAGAAGTCTTCACTGAAGACGGATATTTCAAGACAGGAGACATCGGGCATATTGACAGTGAAGGATTTTTACAGATCACTGACCGTAAAAAGGAAATGTTTAAAACATCAGGTGGAAAATACATCGCTCCACAAACGATTGAAAATTTAGCAAAAGCTTCAAAATTCATCGAGCAGATTATGGTGGTGGGTGATGGCGAAAAAATGCCTTGCGCATTCGTTCAGCCAGATTTTGAATTTGCAAAAAGCTGGGCTATGAGAAATAATCTAAGCATTGGCTCTACTCCTCAGGAAATTGCAAAAAGTGCTGAATTAAAAGATCGAATAGAAAAAGAAATTGATGGAATCAACGAACATCTTGGAAACTGGGAGAAAATCAAGAAAATTGAATTAACGCCTGAAGTTTGGACCATTGATGCCGGACTTCTTACTCCGACTTTAAAGCTAAAAAGAAAAGCTATAAAAGAGAAATTTATAGACTTGTATAATAAGATGTATGAACATCACGAATAAAATAGGAACCGTTTCAATTGAAACGGTTTTTTTATTTTTAACACGATCTACACAAATACGCAAACTTCTAAAATCATTAGGAAATATGTTGTGAAATCTAGTATTCATCAAAGTCAAACATATTCAAAACAAAAAAGCTGCTTCAAAATTTGAAGCAGCTTTTATATTGTAGTAAAATCAGTAATTAAAACTTAATTACAGTTTTCATTCTTTCAGTTTCTTCGATTACCAATTCGTCATCAACAAGAATTTTTCCTGAATGCTCATCAATAATGATTTTCTTTCTCTGAGCGATCTCCATTTGCTTTTGAGGAGGAATAGTGAAGAAAGATCCTTTTGGAGCTCCTCTTTCTAATCCTACAACTGCTAAACCAGTAGGAGAACTTGTTCTGATTCTAGTGTAAGAAGCAAGCAATCTTTCGTCAATTTTACCTGCATATTCTTTAGATTGCTCTATTAAATAATCTTCTTCTTTCTGAGTTTCAGAAACCAGACCTTCTAATTCTTCTTTCTTGAATTTTAAGTGATTTTTAAGATTACTGATTTTAGTATTCAATTCACTTAACGTTTCGTTTTTGTGAGCAATTTTAACTCCGAATTCTTTGATTCTTTTATCAGCAAGCTGAATTTCAAGATCCTGGAATTCCATTTCTTTTCCTAATGCTTCAAACTCTTTATTGTTTCTTACTGTATCTTGTTGAGATTTGTATTTTTCAATTAAGCTTTTTGCATGGTTGATAACTTCATGCTTTGTTTTGATCTGATCGTCCTGATCTTTGATGTCCGCATGGAATTTTTCAGCTCTTTTTTCAAGACCTTCAATCTCGATTTCAAGATCTTCAACTTCAATTGGCAATTCTCCTCTTGTATTTCGGATTTCATCCAATCTTGAATCTATGATCTGTAAATCGTATAAAGCTCTTAACTTCTCTTCAACTGAAATATCGTTGGTTTTTGTTGCCATATCTAAAGGAAATAATTTACTGGGTTTGTTTTTTCGTTAGATTTCGAAATTGCAAATGTACTAAATTTTTGTGACAAAATTTCAAATAATTGTTCCGTTACGAATTGCTCTGATTCATAATGACCTATATCACAAATCAGCATCTTTGATTCTGCTAAGAAATAATCATGGTATTTGATATCTCCCGTAAGATACGCATCACACTTCTTAGAAAGCGCAGATTTTATTTCGCTGGCGCCTGAGCCACCTAAAACCCCCACCGTTTTAATTTTTTTATTATTTAAATCTGAATGTTTAATAATTTCAAGGCTGAATTTTTCTTTCACAAACTTCAAAAAGTCTTTTTCATCCATCTCCTCCTCCAATTCGCCATACATTCCTAATCCTGAATATTGATTTTCATTATCCAAAGTATAGATTTGATGTGCCACTTCTTCATAAGGATGCGCAGATTTCATTGCTGATAGAATCTGCCCTTGCTTGTATCCTTCAAAAATAACTGAAATCATATTTTCATCTGCATTTTCACGAATATCCTGCTGTCCTGAAAAAGGATTTGAACCTTCGACAGGTCTGAAAGTTCCGTTTCCGCCCATTGTAAAACTACATTCATCATAAAAACCAATATTTCCTGCTCCTGCTGAAAACAATGCTTCTTTTACTTGCTCTGCATGATCTTTCGGAACAAAAACCGTCAATTGCTTCAAATTATTTTTCTTTGGCTGAAGGATTTTCAGGTTTTTCAACCCTAAATGATTGCAAATTCCCGCATTCACTCCAAAAAAATCATTATCCCAAGCGGTATGAATCGCATAAATTGCAATTTTATTTTCAATAGCCTTTAAAACAGCTCTTTCAACATAGTTCTTTCCTGTTAAAGATTTCAAACCAGAAAAGATAATGGGATGAAAACATACGATCAAATTGCAATTCTTTTCAATAGCCTCATCTACAACATTTTCTAACGCATCGTGGCAAACCAGAATCCCGCTCACGTTACGGGTTGGTAATCCGCATAGCAATCCTACATTGTCAAAATCTTCTGCCTGTTGTAAAGGAATGCGCTTTTCTATTTTTGAAATTACTTCGCTTACTGTCATTTTATTATGTATGTTTGCTACGAAAATAACGATAATTTGTTAAATTTAAAAAAACAATAAAAATGGAAAGAGAGCATAATCTTATTCCTGAGGATAAGCTGTGGAAAAGGTTTGTTTACCGAATCATTTACCGTTCTGATACCAAACTCGGAAAGTTATTCGACATTATCTTATTGTCTCTTATTCTTGTAAGTACTTTTATCATCATGCTGGAAAGTGTTCCTAAGCTTGATAGAAAATACCATTATACTTTCATTATTCTTGAATGGGTTATTTCATTGTTTTTCACCGCAGAATATTGGTCTAGAATTGCAGTTGTAAAAAATAGGAAACATTATATTTTCAGTTTTTTTGGAATTATAGACTTTTTAGCATTGGTTCCTTTTTACTTAAGTTTTTTCTTTCCGGTAACCAAGTATTTTCTTATTTTCAGAATGCTGAGAATGCTGAGAGTTTTCAGGGTTTTTAATCTTCTGGATTTCATGAACGATGGAAGCCTTATTGTAAGAGCTTTAAAAGGCAGTTCAAGAAAAATTTATATTTTCCTTCTATTCTTAATTATATTTTCAGTCATCGTTGGTTCTTTAATGTTTATGGTAGAGGGAGGAAGACCCGGATTTGAAACAATTCCACAATCTATTTACTGGGCCGTAGTGACAGTAACAACGGTTGGGTATGGTGATGTATCCCCTATTACACCGTTAGGAAAATTTTTCGCAGTCGTTTTAATGTTAGCCGGTTATTCTATTATTGCAGTTCCAACAGGAATTGTAACTGCCGAGATGCAAAACAAAAGACAGAATTCTGAAAAAGTATGTGACCGATGCGGAAATGAAGATATTGATGATAATGCAAGATATTGCAAACAGTGTGGCAAGAAATTAGCTTAATACTATATATTAAGTTTAATCTATTAACCAAATACCACAAAATCATGGAACCACAAAAGAAAAACAAGCCAAATAGTTTAGTAATTATTCTTTTTGCTTTAATTGCCTTAATGATCATTGTTTATTTTGTACTCGCAATGTTTTTCCCAACAATTTTTGAGCATATGAGTACAGGTGATATCCAGCCTGTTCCTGATAAATAATCTATAAAGAAAACGAGACGACTTAATCAGCCGTCTCGTTTTTATTAGAATCAATTGTCTAGTCCTGAAATAGCGATACACAAAAAAATGATCGTTATGAAAGAATACTTAGAAACGCTTTATGTCAAGCGTACACAGAAAGATTACAGTTTAAGTTTGAAACTTCAGATTGTAAAAGAAATTGAATTCGGTAAATTAGGAATTACAGAATGTCGTAAGAAATATGGTAT
>NZ_FRAV01000039.1 GCF_900142445.1 Chryseobacterium polytrichastri
TGTCCAATATTCCTCACTGCTGCCTCCCGTAGGAGTCTGGTCCGTGTCTCAGTACCAGTGTGGGGGATCACCCTCTCAGGCCCCCTAAAGATCATGGACTTGGTGAGCCGTTACCTCACCAACTATCTAATCTTGCGCGTGCCCATCTCTATCCACCGGAGTTTTCAATATTAATTGATGCCAATCAATATATTATGGGGTATTAATCTTCCTTTCGAAAGGCTATCCCCCAGATAAAGGCAGGTTGCACACGTGTTCCGCACCCGTACGCCGCTCTCTCATTTCCGAAGAAACAATACCGCTCGGCTTGCATGTGTTAGGCCTCCCGCTAGCGTTCATCCTGAGCCAGGATCAAACTCTCCATTGTATGTTTGTCTGACTCACTCAAAGTTATTAACGTTCTAGTCTTTTCCTTACTTGGTTGTTATATTGTATGTCAATGATCTTCTTATATCTCTCGCTTTTTACTATACCTAATTTTCTGTCGTTTTCAGTATAGATTTGCGTGTGCAAAAGTAAAACTTTATTTCTAATTAACAAAGCGTTTTCTAACTTAATTTAAAGTCTTTTAAGTAACCCTAATCTCATCTTCAAAACCCTCTGTATTCTACTCCTCTGCTCCCGTTTTACCGGACTGCAAAGATACAAATCTTTTTAACTTTAACAACTTTTATTTCTAAAAATTTAAAGTTATTTTTTTGATTCGTTGTAGTCTTCTTTATTGTTATATGCTTATCTAAAAGCTCCTCTGCGCTACCGAATCAATATCGTTTTTCAGTGGGGCAAAAGTACTCCAACTTTACCTACCAATCCAAACTTTATGAATATAAAGTGGAGATAATTAAGCTTTTGTGGAGAAGTAAGTGCGCTAAATAATTGATTTTATTTACTTTATATAACATAAAGTAGTTATCCACATTGGTGAATTGTAGTTTTAAATATATTATAAGACTGCTTTGTATTGCTTAAAATGTTTTTGAAAAGGGTTCCTATTATATATAAGGTATGTCAAAACCTCATAGGTTTTTGAAACCTATGAGGTTTGGGTTTGAAGTATGAGAGGTTATATTTTAAGAAAGGATTTTTTTGTTTCCCACAAATGACACAGATTTACACAGATGATTGTGGGTGCATGGATATTGCAAAGATTGAGACAGGTATTAGTGGATGGATAAAATGTTGAAATATAATCTTTCTAAGTGCTAAGGCAAACCTAACAGGTTTTCGAAACCTGTTAGGTTTAGAGGAAACTCAGTAGAGTGAAGAATCTCTACACTTTTTGAATTGCGTTATTGAGATCCTTACAGGATGGTAAACTTTGTGGTGATGTGGACTATTGAAAAGTACGACAAACACCCTAGCCCAGATAGAAGCGGCATCCTTTTTTGTTGCGGCCGGAGCGAAGCGCAGGCCGTAACAAAAAAGATACAGCGGAGAGCTGGATTGAGCTCCTGAAAAAATAAACTGGAGAAAAGGAAGGTTTGAGAGTTGGAAAGTATGAAAGAGGTTCTGTTTTTGAGATTGCTTTACTTATATAGGCTCAACTCCGTTCCTCGCAATGACAATCAAAAAGTTATTATCTTTGCATCATTCAAAATAAAATTATGAGTATTCACATTAGTGCAAAAAAAGGAGAAATTGCTAAAGTTGTATTGCAGCCGGGAGATCCGCTTCGTGCACAGTATATTGCAGAAAACTTTTTAGAAAACGCAAAATTAGTAAGTAAAACAAGAGGTATTTTTTATTATACCGGTCTTTATAAAGGTAAAGAAATTACTGTGGGAGCAAGTGGAATGGGATTTCCAAGTATTGGAATTTATTCTTTTGAACTATACACAGAATATGAAGTGGAGACGATCATCAGAATTGGAACTTGCGGCGCTTATACTACAGACTTGAAAACTTTTGATATTTTAAATGTTGAAAATGCAGCAAGTGAAAGTACATATGCTAAATATGCATGGGAAATTGAAGAGGAAATTCTTTCTTATGAAGGAAGTATTTTTGACACGATTAATGCTACTGCAGAGGAATTGTCTTTAAAAACAAAAGCAATCAATGTTCACAGTAGTGATATTTTCTACAGAAAAGATCAGGCTGTTCCTGCAATTGCTACAAAATATAACTGCCCGGCAGTGGAAATGGAAGCATTTGGATTGTATGCCAACGCAAGACATTTAGGAAAAAATGCAGCGACGATTCTTACGGTAACTGATATTATTCCTACTCACGAAAAGATTTCGGCTGATCAAAGAGAAACTGCTTTGAAGCCAATGATCGAACTGGCATTGGAAGCTGCTTGGAAAAGCATCTAAACAAAAAGCAACCTTATAAAACAAAAAGAGCTTTACATGAATCTGTAGAGCTCTTTTTTATATGCTGAAAAATTTTCTGGCGACTTCTGTAGTTTCATCAGCCACTTCGGAAATGCTTATTTTCTTTAGATGTGCTATTGTTTGTGCAACGTACGGCAGAAAGGATGGTTCGTTTCGGCGGTTTTGTGTTCTTGACCTATTTTTCGGAAGCATGAAAGGGGCATCTGTTTCAATCATCATCCTATCTAAAGGCACATACTTTATGACGTCTTCTAAATGTTTAAACCTCTTATCATCACTAATCGCTCCCGTAAATCCTAAGTAAAATCCTTTATCCAAATACACTTTCGCTTCACCCAACGTTCCTGTAAAACAATGAACAACCGCTTCGGGTAACTTGGAAAGATATTCGTCTGTAATTTCATTAAATCTTTTAAAGGCCGACCTTTCATGAAGAAAAAGGGGTTTATTAACCTCAACAGCTAATTCTAATTGAGCTCGATAACATTTTTCCTGAATGGCTCTTGGTGAAAAATCACGGTCAAAATCTAATCCGCATTCTCCGACGGAGATGACATGGTCTTGCTTTAATAATTTTTGAAGTTCATTGATACTTTCATTGTTAAAAGATTTAGCATCATGAGGATGGATTCCTGCAGTTGAAAATAAAATTTCAGGATATTCTTCCGCGATCTCAGCAGATTCTTTACTTCCACAAATGCTTGTTCCCGTGAGGATCATTTGCTCTACTCCATTGTCCAGCGCTCTGTTGATGATTTCTTCGTGTTCGTTGTTAAATTGTTTATTGGTAAGATTAATACCAATATCTATAAATGTGTTCATTTGTTTTTGTTATTATTTTGTTCATTATATATAGTAAAGTATCTTATGACATGAGGGCTTGTAATGGCGCTTTTGAATGATTTTTCTTTCCCATATTTTCTAAAATTAGAATATTTTGTTCCATTAATCTCTTTTGTAATTTTCACCCAGATCATTTTTTGTTTTTGTTTTCTGGTTTTCCAAAATTTCACTTCTTCAATCAATTGATCTTGAACGGCAGACTTTTCTGTTCTTCTCCATTTCTTATTCCCATACTTTTTTAAATATGGTGGAATTTTGCCATATTCATAAGATCGGAAAGTTCCTTTATTGTAAAGATTTTTCATCGCGTCTTAAAAAGGGAAGCAAGCAAGATTTGAACTCGCAACTCCTCTGTGTTCGAGGCATTTTTCCATTTAAACTATTGCTTCCATTTGGGAGATAAGCAGGATTCGAACTTGCAACTCGTCTTAGCAAAACGTATTTTTCCATTACTACTATTATCTCCATTTTGGGAGTACAGCAGGACTCAAACCTGCAACTTTGCCTTGGAAGGGCAGTATTTTTCCAATTATCAACTATGTACTCCTGCGAAACGTACGGGACTCGAACCCGTAACATCTGACTTGGATGGTCAGGGCTCTTCCATTGAGCTAACGTTTCTCTTATTTTACCAAGTATGAATTTTATAATTTTTCAACAAAACTCCACTAAAATAATTTCCTTTAATACCTTCTATAATAGGCTGCAAAATTCTAGCAGCTCCATCCACAGAATCCAGTGGAGGAATATATCCCTGCTCAAATTGTTTCTTTCTTAAACTTTCCTTTGCTCCTGTAGAAATCCAGCCAACATCTACAGCACTCATATAAATCTCATCTTTTTCAAATTCTTTTGCAGAAGTGAGTGTCATCATATTTAAGGCGGCTTTCGTCATATTCGTATGTGGATGGAAAATAGTTTTATTTTCATAACTAAAGATACCTTCGGAAGAAGTCACATTAATAATAAATTTTTCTTTGAATAAAGAGTTTCTCATTAATGGTTTTAATTCTTTAATTAAAAAATAAGGAGCAATATGATTAATGAGGTTAACTTCTACCAATTCATACATTGAAACTTCTTCCAAAGTAGAATTCCAACTGGTTTTATCTCGGTTATCAACAGGTTGCCCGAAGCGGGTCAAAGCAACAGTTGTTTCTTCATTTTGAGCATATTCTAATTTCCCGATCTCATTTGAAATTTGCGTTTGATTGGAAATTAAATTCTGTATATCTTTAAACTCAACCAGCATTTTATTTTCACGTTTTACAATTGGAAGGTAATATTCATCGGGATATTTGATAGTTTGTGCTGCATTATTGATGAGAATATCAAGGGTTTCAAAATTTGCTTTATAAAAATTGATGAATTCCTGAATTGCCTTTAAATTTCTAAGATCTAATCCGTAGACCCAAAGCTTATCTTTCCAATCATTATAATCTTCTTCCCGCTGCAATTGCTCCAAAGCAAGTGCAGGAAAACGGGTGGTCAATACCAAATTAGCACCGTTTCTCAATATTTTTAAAGCTATGGCTAAACCTACTTTTACCCTTCCTCCTGTAAGAATAACATTTCGCCCTGTCAAATCTACTGATTCAAAGCGTTTTTCATAATTCTGTTCTGCACAGTTAGGGCACAATCTTGTGTAAAAAGAATGCGCATATACATAACTCTGATTACAACAGTAACAGTTTTTAGGAATCTGAAGCTTCGTAAGTTTTGTTTCATCTTTTTGATCATCATAAAAAGCAGAAACTCCGGCTAAAGCTTTTTTCAGCAGTACGGATTCTGAATTGATTTCCAAATCCTGAGTTTTCATCTGGAAATAACTTTCCTGACGGTTTTGCTTTTTAGCATTTTTATGAATTTTTGTAATCAATCCTGAAAAGGTTTTATTATCAGGGTTCTGAAAAGGTTCATCTTTCAAGGCATTCAATACCTTCATACATGCTTCCCATTCTTTTTCTGAAAATTTTTGATTAGAAAAATCCATTGTTTTAATTTTATGATGACAAAAGTATCAGTCTTATACGCAATCTTTTTACGTAGTAATAAAATATTTATAAAATTTTATTAATTTATTTTAAGCCATCCTAATCAAATTCACAGAAAGCTTTTCTTGCTGAATTAAATAATCAATCAGGTTAAACCATTTTGTGCAATAATCTAAGATCCAAGCATCTGAGGACGCTGTAATTTCTGCATTTTCTGCTAAAAATTTATCCGGATTAAATTCTAATTCAACTTCCCAATTGAGCTGAGTTTCCACGGCAAATTCAAGAATGATTTGTTTGATCCTTCCGCTATTGGAAACGGGTTTATCAAAAATCCAAATCAATTTCTGAAGGTTGGCTTCTTGGAAAAACTGAGAGACCAATTCTATTGATCTTTGTGTTTGGTTGACTCTTTTATACGTACCGTGAACACCGGAAAGGTCACGGTAACAACCATCAATTCCTTGAAAAATGTACGCTTCTGAAAGTAAACTTTCCAACAAAATCAAAATATTAAAACCATCCAAATAGATTGTTCTATCTTTTAAATCTGATATTTCAATCTGTTTTGATTTTCTAATTTCAATCTGAATTTCTGAAGCAGACGCAGCGCGAATCGCCTGAATTTGTCGGGTCTTTAGTTTATATCTATTTCCTACCAGCTCAGAGCTCGCTCTTTCAGCATATCCTCTACTCAATAAATAGTGTATATCCTGAACGGCAAGCCTCAGTTTATCAATTTGCTTGTCAGGACCAAACAGAATGTCATCACCTGTATTTTTCCCACGATTCCTGTTATTCATATTCAAAAATATATTATTTGGGAGAATATTTAGCCTTAAATATATGATCATCTCTTTTATTCAATACAGTTGATTGATAAAATTTAATAACAAACTCCAGTTTTTGGGAGTGCATATTTTCATAATAAAGCACTGAATATTTGACTAATCTTAAAACAGCAATAAAAAAATAGAATATAAAATCGTGTTACCTAAACAAATAACAAAATACTTATCATCAAAATTTAATTATTCACAAAAATATATCATCTATTGTCTAAAATTATTACATTTAAAGCCTTACAATTATTATAATTGAATAATATTTAAAAAATGATAACGTAAGCTTATTTAATAATCAAGTATTACTCTTGAAAATGCAATCGATTGCGCTTTTTGAAATTAAAAAATTAAAACGAATACAACCTATGCAGATAATAGATAACGGTCCGAAATATTCTTCAGGAACAAAGGCACAAATCAATATGGTTTATGTGACCATGCTTACCTTAGTGGCTACACTAGGCGGTCTACTGTTTGGTTATGATACCGCAGTGATCTCTGGAGCAGAAAAATCGATTCAAGAATATTTAATCATTCCATTAGGATTAAGTTCATTGGCTCACGGAGCAACTATTTCAAGTGCTTTAATTGGCTGCATCATCGGAGGTGCTGTCTCAGGATATTTTTCGACAAAACTGGGAAGAAAAAGATCATTGATGCTGGCGGCATTTTTATTTTTCATAAGTGCGTTGGGCGCAGCGTATCCTGAGTTTTTATTCTTTAAGCAAGGTGAACATTCAATGGGAGTTTTACTCGCTTTTAATTTTTACAGAATTATTGGTGGAATCGGAGTTGGTTTGGCTTCAGCCGTTTGTCCAATGTATATTGGGGAAATTGCTCCTGCTGAAGTGCGAGGAAAATTGGTTTCTCTCAATCAGTTTGCCATTATTTTTGGAATGCTGGTGGTCTATTTTGTGAATTGGGGAATTGCCGACGGAAAAAGTCTAGAATGGATCAACCAAATCGGATGGCGATATATGTTTTTATCATTAACCATTCCCGCCGCTCTGTTTGGAATTTTATTATTCTTTGTTCCTGAAACCCCACGTTATTTAACTCTAATGAAAAAGGACGATGAAGCATTGAAAATACTATCTAAAATAAACGGTGAAGCTCGTGGAAAAGAAATTTTCACAGAAATAAAAGGTACGATTGCAGAACATAAAAGTGAAATTTTTGCATTTGGAAAAACGGTTATTGTTATTGGGATTTTACTTTCTGTTTTCCAACAATTTGTAGGGATTAACGTCGCATTATATTATGCTCCCAGAATTTTTGAAAGTATGGGCGTTCACAAAGATGCGTCGATGCTTCAAACTGTTGTGATGGGATTAGTAAATGTCGTTTTTACCATTGTCGCTATTTTCACGGTTGATAAATGGGGAAGAAAACCTCTTCTCATCGTGGGTTCATTAGGAATGGCCATCGGAATGTTTGCCATTGCTATTTTCTCCTATTATCATATTATCAGGATTGCCACTTTGGTCTTTATTATTATGTATACCGCTTCTTTCATGATGTCTTGGGGACCCATTTGTTGGGTTCTTATTTCAGAGATTTTCCCTAATAAAATACGAGGAAGCGCCATTGCCATTGCTGTTGCCGCACAATGGGCAGCCAATTATTTAATCTCCTCAACTTATCCGTTTATGATGGAATTCAGTGGTGCTTTTACTTACGGATTTTATGGAGTGATGAGTGTCTTATCATTAATTTTTGTTTGGAAAATGGTTCCTGAAACGAAAGGTAAATCCTTAGAAGAAATAGAAAAGATATGGGGAAAATAAAAATTTCATACAGTTAGTTAATTGAGGGCATCGATTTCGGTGTCCTTTTTGGTTAAATGAAATATACTTCCACTCATTTAAATTCATCTTTAAACATCAATTTACACCATAAATAAGTCTGATTTTAAGTGAATATCAACTTTTATTTAAAGTGAAATTCAACCTTAAAACAAAGAGAACGAAATGGTTAAACAGATTTCATTCATCATTTAAATGTAATCCTGCATAAACTGATATAAAATACACATTATTTCCTTTTTAGTAGTCATATTTTGATTAAATTTACGTCAATAACGTATATCCATTTGATATACAAAAACAAGCTAGAAAAAACATTTATGAATAAGAAAGGGGCCACGATATATGATATTTCAAAGAAAATTAATGTAAGTGTGGCTACTGTTTCCAGAGCACTTAATGATCATCCGAGAATCAGCCAGGCAACAAAAGATTTGGTAAAGAAAACTGCTAAAGAAATGAACTATAAGCAGAATAATCTTGCGAAAGCTCTTAAAAGCGGTGAAACAAAAAACGTAGGAATTATTGTTCCTTTTGTAAATACCAACTTCTTCTCCTCCGTTATCCGTGGAATTGAAGAAGAACTTTCTCCGCACGGCTATCACGTTATTATCTGCCAGAGTCATGAAGATGTTATGATTGAAAAAAGACATCTTAATACGTTGTTAAATGCTCAGGTAGATGGAATTTTCATGTCGGTTTCAAAAACAACTATTGATACCGAACATATCCAAAGTATTTTAGATACCACCAATACTCCGATTATTTTTTTCGATAGAAAGAAAGATATTCCGGGAATTAGTACCGTAGTAATTGATGATTACAAAGGAGGATATATTGCAACCGAGCATCTTATTCAAGAAGGATACAAAAACATTTGCCATTTTGCAGGAGATCTTAATCTTGAAATTTATCAAAATCGTCTTAACGGTTATAAACAAGCATTAATCGATTATAACTTTCAAGTAAAAGAGGATAATATTATTGTAACGGGAAGTTCAATTGATGAAGGAATTGAAGCCGTTAAAAAACTTTGGGATAAAAAATCGATCCCTGATGCTATTTTTTCATCAAGTGACTTTGCAGCGTTGGGCGCTTGCCAGGAATTAAAAAAACGTAAAATAAAAATACC
Organism: Chryseobacterium polytrichastri; assembly: GCF_900142445.1. GTDB lineage: Bacteria > Bacteroidota > Bacteroidia > Flavobacteriales > Weeksellaceae > Chryseobacterium > Chryseobacterium polytrichastri. Next base: position 8,956 of record NZ_FRAV01000039.1, read on the forward strand.
TCAGGAAGTAGCTGTTATCGGTTTCTCTAACGAACCGTTTACTCAATTTATGGAACTCCCAATGAGTTCTGTAGATCAAACTCCTGTTATCATGGGAAAAATGGCCGGACAGGTATTTATTGAAAGTATCAAAGAGAATGGTTCCGGGGTTTCTATTGAGAAAAAAGTAGTGCTGGCACCGCAGCTTTATATTAGGAAGTCTTCGAAAAGGAAATAAATTTCTTTTGTCTTGAAACAAAAGAAACAAAAATTCAAGACTTGAAATCTGAATGCTAAAAATTATTTCTGTTCTCTAAAAATTCTAAAACTTGTGCGAATTCAATGTTTATCTTTTGATTTAACATCTGTCTCGCACTTCAAACAGTAGAATTTTCTTAACGTTCTCAGAATTAATTTTCTTAACGCTTCAGCTTCCGATGTCGTTATTAACAATTCACCGTGTAGTTTGTAATTCTGAAAGAATCTAAGCCAAGTTTTTATTACATATGTTTTGGCTAAATGAATTTTTAGCCCTTATTAAATCTATTTATTAAGAATTTTCACTTCTCTAAATATTCCTCTTTCTGATATTTCGCTATTAATAATCTTATTTTTTGGAGTCAGAAAAATGTGTCTAATCTGTTCAATTGATTTTGTTTTTGAATTGATCACTACATCATCAGCAATGATCTTTTTAATCTCTTTTTTTTCATTAAGTTGGATATAAATTTCTCCTTTTTTTATTTTCAATTCATCAAGATGTATTCCATTCATACTTTCCACATCATCCAAATTATAAAAAAATAAACTGTCAGTAGTTTCTTTAAATTTTTCAAAAGCATATCTTTCTAAACCTTTATCATGCTCTGAATAACCTTTGTATTGATAAATACGACTTGTTAATTCTATATCTTCGATTTTTGATTTTTTCAAATCCATAGGTTTGAAAATTGGAACACTATTGTAATATGGATCTCCACAAGTTCCATAACAATCATGTGTTATTCCATCAATATTCGATTTAGTTGGAATATCAGATAATTGATAGATTGGAAGAATGTTTTCTACATCTACCTGAAAAGTTTCTAAAGAATCTAAAATAATAAATCCACGTGGATTTGAATCAAGACCTCCCCAAGCACTGAAATTATAAATAACTTTTGACGAGCCTTCAATTTTTTGCATATATAATTCATCAATTCGCCATTCCGTTTTTATGAAATTGCAACCATAAAATATTGTAAAAACTGGAATGATGTATAATAGCTTGATTTTCATTATTAAAGAAGATTCTAATTTTTTTAAAAATAGCATTCAAATATACACGGTTTTCTAACCAAAAGAAAATGCCTCCCACAAACGTAAGGAGCATTTTTAATCCTAATAATTATAAACTATATCTATAAAGAAACTCCCCTTCTCCAAGGGATAAAATCGTTCTGATTTAAAATAGCTGCTTTGGTTTTTACCTCTCCGCTAGCTACTTTAATGATAAACTCTAGCAGTTCTTCTGCTTTTTCGTCAATTGTCTTTTCACCAGTAATTACATCTCCTGTATTGAAATCGATGATGTCTGGCATTCTCTCTGACAAAGAAGTATTAGAAGATATTTTTACTACGGGAACAACAGGATTTCCTGTCGGTGTCCCCAAACCTGTCGTAAATAGAACTACGTTTGAACCTGAGCCCACTAAAGCCGTTGTACATTCCACGTCATTTCCTGGAGTACACAGTAAATTTAGGCCCGGTTCTTTGATATATTCTGTAAAATCCAGTACATCATTTATCGGCGACGAACCGCCTTTTTTAGCCGCTCCTGCAGATTTCATGGCATCGGTTATTAATCCATCTTTAATATTCCCCGGCGACGGATTCATATCAAAACCAGATCCTGCAGCAACGACTGAATCTTCAAAGTCTTTCATTAATTGTAAGAATCTTTCGGCATCGTTTTCATTCACACAACGGTTTACCAGCTCCTGCTCTACTCCACATAATTCAGGGAATTCAGAAAGAATAGTTGAACCTCCGATTCCTGCCATTAAATCTGATAATTGTCCCAATACCGGATTGGCAGAAATACCAGAAAATCCGTCTGAGCCTCCACATTCCAACCCTAAAACTAACTTAGAAATTGGTGCCGCCTTTCTTTCGATTTCATTCGCTTGCTTGATGGATTCATAAGAATCTTTAATGATTCCATTCAGCATTTCATCCACCGTTCCAGACTTTTGCTGTTCGTAAACGATGATTGATTTTTTATTGTTTGGACTGATCTTTTCTAAAGCATCTGTAAAAATCTGAACCTGTAAATTCTGACAACCCAAGCTCAACACTGTTGCTCCGGCTACATTCGGATTATTAACATATCCAGCCAATAACCTTCCCAATGCTTCCGCATCCTGACGAATTCCGCCACAACCGCCTTGGTGCGTGATAAATTTTACGTCAATATTTTTAAAAACCCGAGAATCATGATCTTCTTCAACAAAACTTTCTGTTTCAGAATTATTGATTAATGATCTTAATAATAATTGATGTTTGGTTGCTTTTTCGAACAACAATTCCTTTTCAAAGACATCTTTTAAAATCTCCACATTTCTGTTTTCACAAAAAACCAATGGAAAAAACAACCAAACGTTTTCTGTTCCAACCTGTCCGTCTTCACGGTAGTAGCCCATGAAGGTTTTATCTTTCCATTTGTCAACGTTTGGGGCAGCCCATGAAGTCGTTTCAGTTTTGCCCTCTACTTTTGCACTTTGATGCTTAACGTTTTCAGTGGTGATCACCTCTCCTTTTTGGATGACTTGATTCGCTTTTCCCACCAAAACTCCGTACATGATGATAGAATCACCAGTGGAAAGATCTTCGGTTACAAATTTATGTTTCGCCTTCGTATCCTTTATAAGATCATAACTAAGATCACCTAAAGTAACAGTTTCCCCTTGCTTCAGATCTACCAATGCCACTGCTACATTATCTTTGGGATTTACTTTCAGTACTTTCTTTTGCATCATTTTTTAAGAATAAAATTGGATAAAGTTATGATAAGCCGTTTCCATATCGTGATGATCAATTTCCCACAATGCTTTTGCCACTGCAGATCTTAAACCATAGATTTCAGTAAGATCAGTATCCCAGAAAGTCGTTTCGCTTAACGCCAATTCTGCTACTTTCTTGTAATCTTCATTTTTCCAAATCTCTTTGAATCTGTTGATGACTGATTCTTCGTCATTCAATGGTAATGTTTTCTCCCCAAAACTTCCCTGATAGAATCTGATTAAGCTTGCCAAAGAGAAGGTTAAATTCAACGGTAATTTTTTGTCGATTTCAACATACCCCAACAAACTCGGAAGAATTCTCACTTTAAATTTAGAAACAAAATACAACGCGATGCTTGCCTGATAATGCTTAATAAAAGGATTTCTAAACCTATCGAAAACTTCTTCAGCAAAATCTTTCAATTCATTTTCATCTAATCCTAATGTAGGATTTACTTCATTAAAAATCGTTTCATTTAAAAATTTACCTAAAAATTGATCATCAACAGATTCTTTTACCGTTTCTTTCCCTGATAAAATTGCGGGAGCCAACATTAATGTATGACCACCATTTAAAATTCTCACTTTTCTTAAACGATATGGCTGGATATCATCAACCACCAAAATCTGTTCGTTGATTTGACCAAAAGGAATTCTCTCTTTTAAATTGGCCACATCCTGAATGACAAAAAGCAAGAACGTTTCGGAAACCACCATCATCTGATCTTCGTAATCCAATAGCTCTTCATACGATTCTACATCATCTTTTGGATACCCCGGAACAATCCTGTCAACCAATGTATTGTGGAAACAATTACATTGTTCAATCCATTGCGCAAAACCATCTTCTAAATTCCAAAGTTGTGCATATTGTAAGATGATTTTCTTTAAAGCAAAAGCATTGTCTTCAATCAATTCACAAGGAATAATTCTTAATCCTTTGTCTTTTGCTCCGTTGAAATGTTGGAATCTTTCGTGTAATAAAACCGTTAGTTTCGCAGGGAAATTTTTGTGAGGACCTGTGTAATCATTCTCAGATTGATCATAAGCAATTCCTGTTTCTGTAGTGTTGGAGAAGATAAATTCTAATTCCTCTTCTTTTGCCAATGCTAAGAATTCATCGTAATTTGTATAAGGATTAATCGATTTTTGAATCGCCGAGATCACCTGTTTTGTATCAATGATCTCTCCTTTTTTAATTCCTCTTGAAAAAAGCGTGTATAAATTATCCTGCTCTTCCAATTTGTGAACCGAACCGCCTGCTGTAGGCTGAACGTTTACAATTCCTGCATTAAATCCTGCTTCTTTATTTAATTTATCAATCACATAATCTGTGAATCCTCTCATGAAATTTCCCCCTCCAAACTGTACAATTTTTATGGGAAGCTTTTCCTGAGAACCGTTTAATTCACGATTTAATTTTTGTTTAATCTGATTTTCCATCTTTTTTAACTCGATGATTTTGTTTGTTTTTAACGCAAAGGGGCGCAAATATTTTTTGACTACTAACTGTTTTTAAGTTCGCAAAGGCGTTTCACTCAGCTAAGACCGGTATAAAATCTTTGAATCTATTTTTTGTTTAATCAAACCCTGAAGGTTTAGATAGATATAATTATTTACTTATCACTTTATATTTTGGAACCAATGCTTTCATGACACTCCATGCAATTAGATACGCCACCGCACAGGCTGAAAAAATAATCATGTATCCTTTATCAATTCCGTCTGAAATCACGGCTCCTGATTTTTCCAATTGTTCAAAAAATCCTTCCGGCAAACGTTCATTGATATATTGTGGATATTTTTCCAATAAAGGCGTTCCGCCCACTGTTGTCCATGCTTTATGAGCATGATCGAATAATACTCCCGAAGATTTATTAATGATAAAAGAACCAATTCCGCCCGCCATTCCACCAATTCCTGTGATGGTTGCAATGGCTTTTTTAGGAAACATATCGCCAACAGTCGAGAAAATATTCGCCGACCAAGCCTGATGCGCTGCTCCTGCAATTCCGATGATGATAACCGGAAGCCAATACGTAATTGAGCCTAAAGGTTGTGCAAATAATGCTAACAAAGGGAAAAATGCAAAAATCAACATGGCTTTCATTCTTCCTGTATAAGCGTTCATTCCTTTTTTTTCCACAAAATATTTTGGAAGCCATCCGCCAATGATCGATAATAAAGTGATCATGTAAAGAACGAATAATGGCAATGCACTTTGCGTAGAATCCATTTTATAGACTGAGCTTAAATAAGCCGGCGTCCAGAATAAAAAGAACCACCAAATCCCGTCTGTCATAAATTTTCCGAAAGCAAAAGCCCAAGTTTGTCTGTAGCTAAAACATTCTTTGAAAGTGAATTTTTTCTCAGGAATGCTAGAATCTGTATTAGGAATATCATCCTGATCTTGTTGAATATAGGTTAATTCATGTTCATTGACTTTATGATGCTCATGAGGTTTTTTGTAATAAAATACCCAAAGTCCCATCCAAACAAATCCTAATGCTCCGATGATAATAAATGCCCATTCCCATCCCATTGATTTTGCAATAAAAGGAATCGTAAGCGGTGCCGCCAAAGCGCCCACCGTTGCTCCTGCATTAAAAATACTGGTAGCCAGCGCTCTGTCTTTTTTAGGGAAATACTCTGCTGTTGTTTTAATTGCGGCCGGAAAATTCCCTGCTTCCCCTACTGCCAATACAAAACGGGCGAAAATGAACAATGTTACACTCGTACTGATAACCATTGAAACATTATCAACTTTACCAATCAACGCCTTAGATTCATGGAAACCAACCATCCAGTTTCCGGTAAGAACTCCTGCTGTAGCAATTCCACAAAAAGCATGTAAAACCGCTCCTACAGACCAAATTGCGATTGCCCAAAGGAACCCTTTTTTCGTATCCATCCAATCCACAAATTTCCCTGCGAAAAGCATACTTATCGCATAGAAAATAGAAAATAATGCGGTGATATTTCCGTAATCATTATTATTCCAGTGAAATTCCGGTGCAATGAAATCTTTCCACGTAAGGGACAAAACCTGCCGATCCATATAATTGATGGTCGTGGCAATGAACAGCAAGAAGCATATCGTCCATCTAAATTTACTCGGTTTCGAGGATATTTCTTTTTTCATATCAATCTTTAAGCGTATTGATTTTTTCTTGATTTTGAAAATAATTTGGGGTGTAAATCCCCTATTCTAAGCTATTTTAGCAAAGAAAAATATATTATTAAGAATTGTTTTTAATTAATTTCTAGTTGTTTTTTAACGCAAAGGTTTATTCTCTTTATTCTTATTTTTGAGTGAGCAAAGGTGAAATCAATCAATTGATTTTTATGAAGCGGACGTATTAAAATCAGTGTAATCAGTGACTTTTTCCGCTACTCTTTGCCTTCTTAAAATAATGAATAGCTATTAAAACTTTGCATTTACATTTATCTTTAGTTAAAAACAATTACCTTAATTCTTTAATAATCTGAATTGAGTTTGCGACCGTTTCTGTAATTTTTTCGTAATCATACTCCCCATTTTCATTTTTCACAAATAACTGGGAACCTAAGCCTACGCAGTATGCTCCTGCAGAAATCCATTGTGAAATATTTTCTTTGGTGGGTAATACTCCGCCTGTAGGCATTATGTTTGACCATGGCATCGGGCCTTTTACCGCTTTAATGAATTCCGGTCCGCCAACTTGTGTAGCAGGGAAGATCTTGACAATTTCAGCGCCTAATTCTTCTGCGTAAGAAATTTCAGAAACCGATCCGCAGCCCGGCATCCATGAGATTTTTCTTCTGTTACAAACTTTTGCTACATCAGGATTTAATGAAGGGGCAACAATGAAATTGGTTCCGTTTTGAATATATAAAGACGCTGTTCCGGCATCAACTACAGAACCTATTCCCAAGATCATTTCAGGAAGTTCTTTCGCTGAATATTTTACCAATTCCACGAAAACTTCGTGCGCAAAATCTCCTCTGTTAGTAAATTCAAAAACACGGGCACCGCCGTCGTAGCAAGCTTTTAAAATTCTCTTGCCAATCTCTGCATCGGCGTGATAAAATACAGGAACAATACCCGTTTCTTTCACTTTTAATGCAACTTCTATACGCGTAAATCTTGCCATAATTATCTTTTTATTCTTCCTCCTGAATTTCCGTTCATGACTTCCAAAATATCTTCTGCGCTGCTGTAATTAATGTCACCCAAAATGGTGTGTTTTATCGCGCAAGCCGCGTTGGCGAATTTCAATGCTTTTTCATCATCGAAATTAATTAAACCATATATCAAACCTGCTGCAAAAGCATCACCTGTCCCGATTCTGTCGACCACAGGATTGACTTCCAATACTTCAGTTTCAAAATAATGATCATCCACCAAAGCTCGTCCCTGCGTTTGCTGAGAACTTGCCGTAACGCCAATTCTTATCTTGTCGAAAATCTTATGAATAGAAGGAATTTGTTGTTTTAATTCTTTACAGGCTTCCATGAAACCTTCTTTATCTGATGAAAATTGAGTTCCAAGAATTTCATTGATTTCATTCACTCCACCGATGAAAATTGTTGAGTAAGAAACCAATTCTTTCAATACCTCGTTTCCGTTTTTACCATATTTCCAAAGGTTGGATCGGTAAGCGGGATCGGTTGTAACTTCAATTCCCAGTTCACGAGCGGTTCTCAAACCTTCTTTCAACGTTTCATACGCTGATTCGGAAATCCCCGGACTAATGCCTGTCCAGTGAAAATATCTACAACCTTCGAATACTTTTTCCCAGTCGATTTCTTCAGATTTAATATTTGCAAAAGAACCGTTCAATCTGTTGTACGCAATTCTGCTGGCACGAACTGATGAACCTACTTCCAAAAAGTACAATCCTAAAGGATGTTCATTTTTGTTGATGAAAGTCGTATCAATTCCCAAACTTTTTATGAAAGAAACTGCTGATTCACCTACAAAATCATCAGAAATACTACTGACATGCCTCACGTCACACCCCATTGTTGCCAATGAAGATGCTACATTCAACTCTGTTCCACCGAAAAAAAATTCCATTTCGTGGCTTTGCTTCATGGTTCTGTTTCCGGGAGGTGAAAGTCGCATGATGACTTCTCCGAATGTGACTATTTTGTTGCTCATTTTTTTTAATTACCGGTCATTATTTAACCACAAAAGATCCAAAAGTTTTTTAACACTTTAGTAATTTTGAAGTTTAGATCAAATAGAACTTGTTCAAACTTTTTATTTTGACCACAAAAGTTACAAAAGATTAACACTTGAGCTATTTAAGTTCATCATAAAGTATAAACAAGAACACATAAGTAAAAAATCTTTGATTTTTATTCTTTTGTAAGCTTTATTTTTTTTTATAGCTGAACTTTAAATGATTAAAAAATAGCTTTTGTACCTTTTGTGGTTTAATTTTTTAATTAGTTTAAAATCTTCGATTTATCTTCTTAATGATTCTTAACTTCTATATTTATCTTAATGGTTTAATTTTTTTATCTCTCGCAGATTTCGCAAATCTTGCAGATGATTATGTTTAAAAAAATCTGCGTAATCAGCTAAATCTTCGAGAAAATTTATAGCATTTGAAATTTAAAAATCAAAATAATTTTTAGCATTATGATAACAAATATCTGAAATTGTTTTACCAATCAGTTCGAGATCATCAGGTAATTCGCCATTTTCCATTTCTTGACCAAAAAGATTACACAACACTCTTCTGAAGTATTCGTGTCTAGGGAAAGAAAGGAAACTTCTGGAATCTGTTAACATTCCCACGAAACAGCTGATTAATCCCATATTGGAAAGGGCATTCATCTGCTTGATCATTCCGTCTTTCTGATCTAAAAACCACCATCCTGAGCCAAACTGCACTTTTCCTTTAATACTCCCGTCATTGAAATTTCCGATCATTGTCGCGAAAATCTCGTTGTCGGCAGGATTTAAATTATATAAAATGGTCTTTGTTAATTTATCTTTTCCGTCTAAGGTATTTAATAATTTAGACAAAGTTTCAGCCTGAACGAAGTCACCGATAGAATCCCAACCCGTATCCGGACCTAGAATTCTGTGCATTCTTTCATTATTATTTCTCAACGCTCCCAAATGGAATTGCTGAACCCAACCAAATTTGTGATAAGCTTCGCCTAAGAATAATAAAATCGCTGTTTTGAATTGATTCACCTGCTTTTCAGCAATCACTTTTCCTAATAATTTATCCTTGAAAATTGTGCTTACTTCTGCATCAGTCGCTTCTTCAAAAGAAATATTATTTAATCCGTGGTCGCACAATCTGCATCCATTTTCGTGGAAATATTCAATTCTTTTAATTAAAGCATCACACAAAGTCTGATAAGAATTAATTTCAATTCCGGCAGATTCGCCTAGTTTTGAAATGTAATCTGCGAAGTTGTGGTTTTCAATTAAAATTGCTTTGTCAGGACGGAAAGCGGTACTTACTTTAATGTCAAAATCACTTTTCGCTAAATCCTGGTGATAATTTAAAATATCTGTAGGATCTTCCGTTGTACACAGAGATTCTACATTCATCATTTTTAACAATCCTCTTGTCGATTTTTCAGGCGTCTGAAGCTGAGCGGTGATGTTTTCGTAAATTTCAGATGCATTGTCTGCATTTAGTAATTCATCGATTCCGAAATATCTTTTTAATTCTAAATGCGTCCAATGATACAAAGGGTTTCTCAATGTATAAGGAACTGTTTTAGCCCAAGCCTCAAATTTTTCTTTATCTGAAGAATCTCCGGTGATGAATTTTTCGTTCACTCCCAGCGTACGCATCGCTCTCCATTTGTAATGGTCGCCTGCAATCCAAACCTTTGAGATATTTTCGAAAACGGTATCTTCTGCAATATCCTTAGGAATCAAATGATTATGATAATCAATGATCGGTTGTTTTTCTGCATACTTGAAGTATAATTCTTCAGCGTATTTATTTTGTAATAAAAAGTTATCTGTAATAAAAGGTTTCATTCTAATCTAATTCTGTTGTTACTCATTAGCAGGTTTCCCGATGGTTGCCAAAATTCCGCCATCAACGTAAATAATTTGTCCGTTGATAAATCTGCTTGCGTCGGAAGCCAAGAAAATAGCTGTTCCTGCAAGATCTTCCGGATTTCCCCATCTTCCTTCCGGAGTTCTGTTAATGATAAAATCGTTGAAAGGATGTCCATCTACTCTGATTGGTTCTGTCTGAGAAGTCGCAAAATATCCGGGACCGATTCCGTTTACCTGAATATTATATTTTGCCCATTCTGTCGCCAGATTTTTGGTAAGCATTTTCAGACCGCCTTTTGCAGAAGCATAAGCCACCACATTATCACGACCCAACTCACTCATCATTGAGCAGATGTTGATGATCTTTCCGGATTTTCTTTTGATCATGTATTTTCCGATTAATTTCGACATGATAAAAGGTCCTGTAAGATCCACATCAATTACTTTTCTAAAGTCTTCGACCTCCATTTCAATTGCGGGAACACGTTTGATGATTCCTGCATTGTTGACAAGGATGTCTATTTTTCCATGGGTAGCTTCCATTAAAGCTACTTTCTGAGCGGCTTCCAATTCGTCCGTTACATCAAACAAATACCCCGTTGCACTATATCCTTTTCCACGATAATAGTCTAAAGCAGCCACTAATTTTGATGGCGTTGTACTTGTAATAGCCAGTTCAGCACCTGCAGCGGCAAGCCCTTCGGCCATTGCCATTCCTAATCCGTGAGTACCGCCGGTTACAACGGCTACTTTACCGGATAAATCAAATAAATTCATCAGAAAAATTACTTTAGTTCGTTAGTTTTGATACCGTCCATATCGCCGTAGTCCATATTTTCTCCGGCCATACCCCAGATAAAAGTATAATTAGAAGTTCCGACTCCTGAGTGAATAGACCATTCCGGAGACAACACAGCTTCACGGTTTTGCATAAAAATATGACGCGTTTCCTGAGGCTGTCCCAAGAAATGACTGATTGTCTGACCTTCTTCCAAATCAAAATAGAAATAGGCTTCCATTCTTCTGGTGTGGGTATGGGAAGGCATGGTATTCCAAACACTTCCTGGGTGAAGTTCCGTCATTCCCATTTGTAATTGACAAGTTTCAAGAACAGAATTTACAATCAGTTTGTTGATCGTACGCTTGTTGGCGTATTTCTCTTCGCCCAGTTCTACAATTTCGGCTTCGTTCTTCGTGATCTTCTTTGTTGGATAAGTATGATGCGCCGGAGCTGAATTGATATAAAAATACGGTTGTTCATGATCCGCCTTTTCAAAAATTACTTCTTTTGCTCCTTTACCAATATATAAAGCTTCTTTATTTCCAAGCTCATATACTTTACCATCTACCGTTACTTTTCCTGCACCGCCAACGTTGATGATTCCTAACTCTCTCCTGTCAAGGAAATGTTCGGCTTTCAAATCATCTGTTGGTTCCAGTTTCAAAGCTTGTGTTGAAGGCATAATACCTCCTACAATCAGCCTGTCGTACATAGAATAGACTAGTTTTATCTTATCTTCATTAAATAAATCATTGATTAGAAACTCCCTCCTAAGATCTTCAGTGGTATACTTTTTTGCATCTTCAGGATGATGGGCGTAACGAAATTCTGACTGTGTCATACTACTTGATTTTTATACTTTTATTTTGTGGTTTTCTCAAACCTTTTCAACTTTGCGTAATCGATTGCATTAATTACACTAAAATATGATAGAATTACTGTTGGGATAAATATATAATTATTCTTTAATTAGTTAACAAAAAATTAATTTTAATTTTTAAAACACTGATAAACAGATCAATAATTTTAAAAAACAAAAATAAATAGAGAAGTTTTAATGATATTTTCTAGCAATTTTTTAACCAAAAGTGAATCCAAAGTCTTGATTTTAAATAAAATCATGCCAAAACAAAACACTAAAAGGCAAGTTGTAAAATCATTAACAATAACCTTGTTTATATGTAAATATGATGCGTATTAAGTTTAATCATTATTATTAAAGAAAAACAGTACAAAAATTCAACTAGAAAAGATGACAAAAATCAGTAAAACCACTGAAATTTTGTTCTTGAGCACTCGATTTGGGAATTTTTAACACCAAAAAAGCAAGCATTTTTTAAGTTTTTTTTAAGTTTTTAATTTTAAATAAGAAAATTTACTCCAAATTTTAAAATAATTTGACCCATACCCAACCAATGAATAACCAATTAATTATCAACAAATTAAACTAAAATACCAAACGAATGTTTTTTTAAATTTAACAACTTAAACAATCAAATTAATGAATAAATAATATTTTTTTCTTTGTGTATTGGAAAATAATATTAGTTTAGAAGCCAAGATATTTTTTACGAAAAATTACGCAATCGATTGCACTTTGAATAAAGCGTGAAATTTTTTAAATATTAACCACTAGAAAGAATAGAATACTTACTAAATCCAAAAAAAGCAAAGATTGAAAAAAAAGCTTTCAACCAAGAATTAAAACTATAAGGATACAATAATGGATAAAAGAGTACAATCAGTAAAGTGGTTATATTTAACGGTCTTTCTACTTCCTGTCCTTGCAATGGCTCAAGAAAAAGATAAGAACAAAGAAAGAGAAGCTAAAATTGACGAAGTGGTTTTGGTGGGATATACCAAAGTTTCGAAAAAAGATGTTACCAATTCTGTTTCTTCTGTAAAAGCAGACGCAATTAAGGATATGCCTTCAACTAATGCTGCAGAAGCAATCCAAGGAAGAATGGCAGGAGTACAGGTTTCGCTAAGCGAAGGTTCACCTGGAGCCGATGTAGATATTGTGATTAGAGGAGGGAATTCTATTACAGGCAGTAATGCCCCACTCTATATCGTAGACGGAGTTCAAATGGATAATGCCTTATCAATTTTATCTCCCAAAGAAATTGAATCTATTGAGGTTTTAAAAGATGCATCTTCTACCAATATTTATGGAGCCAGAGGAGCTAATGGCGTTGTTTTGATTACAACAAAAGGAGGCCGTAAAAAAGCCAAAACATCTATTAATTATAACGGATTCTTAGGAGTAAGAACAATTCAGAATACGATTAATGTATTGGATCCTTACCAATATGTACTTTATCAGTACGAATTATACAATAAGGCCGGCCTACAGACTGATATTGATGCTTTTCAAACGAGATACGGAACCTATGACCAATTAGGTAAATATAAAGATGTTAAAAAAGTAGATTGGCAGGACGAAGTTTTTGGCAGAGAAGCATTCAACTTCACTCATAACCTTTCTGTTACAGGAGGATCAGACAATTCATCTTTTTCATTATCATTGAATAATGTAAAGGAAGACGGAATTATGATTGGTTCAGGGTTTAAAAGAAATATGGCAAATTTCAAATATGACTATGATCTTTCAAAGAAAGTAAGCATGACTTTGAATGCCAGATATAGCAGACAAACAATTTTCGGAGCCGGAACATCTTCTACAGGTTCACAAAGTACAAACCGATTAAGAAATGCTGTTAGATACCAACCATTTGAAGGAGGCTCTACAGTAAATGTTGATGAATTTGATCCTCTATTTGCAGATCAAACCAACTTGGTAAATCCAATTTTATTAGCTAATAATGAAATCAAAGAGAATGGCAGAAATGATTTGTTATTAAACGGAACTTTGGAATATAAAATCAACAAAGATTTTACATTCAGAAGTATAATTGGATATGTGCAGAGGGATGAATATATCAATCAATTTTCTGGTACCGTAACTACTCTTGCAAGACAGAATAATGACCAACCGGTTGTATTTTTAAGCAAGTCTCAAACCAGAAGAATTACAAATACAAACACCTTAAATTTCAGAAAAACATTTGGAAATCATAAGCTAGATTTATTAGCAGGACAAGAAATTGTAAAAACAGATGGAGAATCATTGGCAATGACGGTTAAGTGGTTTCCGAAATCTATAAGTGCTGAGGAAGCATTTGCCAATATTCAGTCTGCTTCACCACCATCCGGTTTGGTACAAGACGCTCCAAAAGCAGGAAGATCGCCCGATCGATTAGCCTCGTTTTTTGGTAGAGCCAACTATATTTTCAAAAATAAATACATCTTTACAGCTTCTATGAGAGCAGATGGATCAAGTGTTTTTGGTCCAGGAAACAGATGGGGATATTTCCCTGCAGCTTCTGCCGCATGGAAAGTCACTGAAGAAAACTTCTTAAAAAACAGTAAAACAATTAGCGAATTAAAACTTCGTGCAGGATACGGTTTATCCGGAAACAATAGAATTGGGTCATTTTTATATGACACCTTCTTTACAACATCGTCTGACTACGGATATGCATTTGGTACAAACGTAACACCAGGTGCTACTACCGGGAATATTTTAGCAAATAAAAATGTAAAATGGGAAACAGCAACGTCTAAGAATATAGGTATAGATTTTGGGTTATTTAAAGGTAAAGTATATGGAAGTCTTGATGTATATCAAACAGATACTAAAGACCTATTGCTTTTAGCACAAATTCCTAAAGACAGAGGATATGAATACCAATATCAAAATTCTGGAAGTACTACAAATAAAGGAATTGAATTCTCTATAGGAAGTACAATCATCAGCACAGACAAATTCTCTTGGAAAATTGATGCAAATATTTCATCAAACAAAAATACCATCAAAAGTTTAGGAAATAATGCCTCAGCAAGTGCTAATTCTTATCTCTATCCTTCTGGTTGGCAAAACAATTTAAATGACTTCTTGGTACAGGTTGGTAAACCGGTAGGTACTTATTGGGGATATGTAACAGCAGGAAGATACGAGGTAAGTGATTTTGATTATAACCAAGCAACGCAAGTATACACCTTAAAAACAGGTATTCCAAGTTCTGCAGCTGCTGCCAATGGAGCAAAAGCTGTACAGCCAGGAGATCTTAAACTTCAGGATCTGAATGGCGATGGTATTATTGATAATAAAGACATGACTGATTTAGGAAATGCCCAACCCAAATTCTACGGTGGGTTCAATCAGACTTTCCGTTATAAAAACTGGGATATGAGCTTAATGTTCAACTTCTCTGTTGGGAACAAAGTATATAACGCCAACAAAGTTGAGTATTCAACACAATATTTATATAAAGACAATAACATGTTAGCCGAAGTAGCTGACAGATGGAGATGGTTTGATGATGCAGGTGTAAAGGTAAACGACCCAACTGCATTAGCAGCATTAAATGCCAATACAACAGGATGGACTCCTCCTGCAGGTGCTTATTTCTTACACTCCTATGCTATTGAAGATGGATCTTTCTTACGATTAAACAATGTAACAATCGGGTATTCTCTTGGAAAAGAATTTACAAAGCAGCTAGGTCTATCAAATTTCAGATTGTATTTCACAATGAACAATGTATTTACAATCACAGGATATTCAGGATATGACCCAGAGGCTAATACAAGAAGAAATCCTTTAACACCTGGTGTAGATTATGCAGCTTACCCACGTAGCAGATTTATTTTATCAGGCGTTGATATCACTTTTTAAATCTAATATTATGAAGAAAAATAAATTTTTAGCTATTCTATTTTCTATTGTAGGACTACTATCTTTAAATTCATGTGAAGATTATTTGGATGTAGAAAGCTTATCTAATACTGCTGAAAAACAGCAATTTGATTCCGCCTCAGATACTTTCTCTGCATTGGTAGGAGTTTACAACAGTACGATGGGTGATAATACCTATGGTCAAAGAATGAATCTTATCCTTTCACAATCAGGAGACGATATGAGAACTTCCGGGGATTATAACGCTAATGACAGAAGAGGAATAAGTTGCTTCGGTGCAATACCTACAAATACAGAACTTTTAAGACCTTTCTTAGATACGTATGCAGGGATTGAAAGAGCAAACCTTGTGATTAAAAACATCCCAATTTCTCCGGTTTATCAAACAGGTACTGCTGCAGATAAAAAATTAATGGATAGATATTTGGGTGAAGCTTTAACGCTGAGAGCTCATTTTTATCACGACCTTATTAAAAACTGGGGAGATGTTCCGTTTCAGGATGTTCCATCGGCAGATCTTACGGATTTATATCTTGCAAAAACAGACAGAGACATTATCTATGATAAAATTCTTGATGATTTACTAAAAGCAGAAAGCCTTGTACCTTGGAGATCTGAAGGGGCTACAACAGCACAAAGAATTTCTAAAGGGGCTGTAAAAGGTTTAAGAGCAAGAATCGCATTGGCTAGAGCCGGATATTCTTTACGAAGAGCTCCGCAGCAAATGTTACAGGGTTCTAATCCGCAGAAGTATTATCAAATTGCTTATGATGAATGTAAAGACATCATCAACTCCGGACAACATCAGTTGAACCCAAGCTATGAAGGATTATTCAGATCATTACACACCAATACTCAAGATGCAACAAATGAAGTTATTTATGCCATCGGAGCATTCGGAGGAAATTCAAGAACAGACAGTAAAATTGGTTACTATAATGGGTTAAGACATGATGATACAGACTGGAAATCTTCAGGAGGAATTAGCGCAATCCCTGTTTATTTCTATGAGTTCACAAAATATGATTTGAGAAGAGATATAAACATTGCCATCTTCAGAGTAAGCACTACAAAACAGGAAGAACTTCAGACTTCTATCAACTGGAATGATGGTAAGTTCAGAAAATCTTGGTCATCCATCACAGGGACTTCTCAAAACCTTGGGATCGACTGGCCTTTGTTAAGATACTCCGATATCCTTTTAATGTTTGCTGAAGCAGATAACGAACTTCACAACGGGCCTTCTGCAGATGCTATTAACGCCGTTATGTCGGTAAGACAAAGAGCTTATGCAGGAAACTTAGGACAGCTGGGAACTATTCCTACAGGCAAAACAGCATTCTTTAATTATCTTGTAAAAGAAAGACAATTGGAGTTTGGTGGAGAAGGGCTTAGAAAGTATGACCTGATTCGTTGGAATTTATTAGAAACTAAAATTAACGAAACAAGACAGAAGCTTACCCAGTTTATGAATGGTACAGGAGATTATGCTAATGTTCCGGAATATATTTTCTATAAAAAAGCAACCTATACACCTACAAAAACAGCTCAGCAAAATGTTTTAGATATGGATTATTATACTACAACAGGAGTTGCCAAAGCAGACATTTTCTATAGTCCGAATCAAAGCGTTGCAACACCTTCCGGATATACAAAAGTAAACTGGAGACTTGCGATGACTCAGCCCTACATCAGTGGTGACCCCATTAAGAGTTATGCATATTATTTCCAGCCCAACAAAAGAGAATTACTTCCATTAGCTTTAGATGTTGTTAACTCTAATTATAATCTTACCCAAGATTACGGTTACTAGGAATATAAAAATACATTCATATTTAGTTTAAATACAGACTTACTCTGTAACAGGAGATAAGTCTGTATTTTAAAAAAATCCAAAATAAAATTCAATGAAAGCTTCCTCTTTTCATAAAAATTTCATTCTGTTTTCTGTTTTTGCTGTAATACTTTTAAGCCTCCTTTCTTTCAAAGCTCATGATAAAACAATCGTAGTTTCGAAAGACGGAAAAGGTAACTTCACCACCATACAGCAAGCCATTGACGCAGTTGAAAAAGGGACTTCAGCAAGAACAAAAATTTTAATTATAGCCGGAGTTTATAAAGAAAAGATCATCATTCCCGAAACAAAAGGAGCGATTTTAATGGAAGGTGAAAATCCTGAAAACACCATCATCACTTATGATGATTTTGCTTCAAAAAAGAATTCGGAAGGAAAAGATATTGGAACAACCAATTCATCCACCATTTTTATTTATTCAAATGATTTTACGGCAAGAAATATTTCATTTGAAAACAGTTCAGGAAGAGTCGGGCAAGCCGTTGCAGTCTTGACTTCAGGTGACAGAATCACTTTTGAAAATTGCAGATTCTTAGGAAATCAAGATACTTTATATTTAAAAGGCGCCCAGGATTTAGCAGATAAATCAAAACCTTCAAGAAATTATTTTAAAAATTGCTATATCGAAGGAACAACCGATTATATTTTCGGAGCCGGAACAGCCGTTTTTGAAAACTGTACCATTTACTCCAAAGAAAATGCAAGCTACGTTACTGCCGCTTCTACTCCACAAGAAAATACGTTTGGATTTGTTTTTATTCAATCTAAAATTATCGGAAATGCTAAAGAAAATTCAGTGTATTTAGGAAGACCTTGGAGACCTTTTGCTAAAACAGTTTACATTGATTGTGAAATCAATTCAACCATAAAACCCGAAGGATGGCATAATTGGAGCAAGCCCGATGCAGAAAAGACAACATCTTACGCCGAATCAAACTCAAAAGGAACAGGAGGAAATATTTCTAAAAGAGTTTCGTGGTCACATCAATTAACCAAAGAAGAAAGAAAAAAATATACTACAGAAAACATACTCAAAGGAAACGATAACTGGAATCCGAAAAAGAGTTTAAAATAAATTAAAAATATTTAAACCATTAAGGACACTGAAGAAGTTAAGTTTAATTAAGAAAAATCAAATAGATTTTTAAGGCTTAAAGCAAAGCTAAACTTAATGCTCTTCACTTCTTAAGAACATCTTAATGGTAAAAATTAAAGGATAAAAATAATAACTATTCATATCATAAAGACAAAATTTTTAAAATCTAACCAAACTTTAAGCAAAACCATCAACAACACATAATTTTCAATTATGAAAAAGCATTTCACAAAATTATTAACGATAGGCATTTTATGCGGAATTTCAACTTTCGTTGATGCTCAAAATGTGGTAAGTTTCCCTGGTGCAGAAGGCTTTGGCAGATATACAACAGGTGGACGTGGCGGAAAGCTCTATACTGTCACCAAATTAACAGACGATGGATCAGAAGGAACGTTGAGGTTTGCTTTAAAACAAAAAGGTCCGAGATATATTGTTTTTAAAACAGGCGGAACCATTTATTTGGAATCACCGTTGAAAATACAGCAAGGCGATGTTACCATTGCGGGACAAACTGCTCCCGGAGACGGAATTACCATTGCCAATTATGAAACTTTTGTCGCGGCAGATAATGTAATTATCCGCTACATGAGATTCAGAATGGGTGATCAGAAAAAATTTGAAGGAGATGCTTTGGGCGCAAGATTTATCAAAAATTTAATCGTAGATCATTGCTCGATGAGCTGGTCAACAGATGAAACGGTTTCCATTTATGCGAACGAAAATACAACGCTTCAGTGGTGTGTGATTGCAGAAAGTTTAAGAAACTCTTTCCATCAAAAAGGAGCTCACGGATATGGCGGAATTGCCGGAGGAAAATTTGCCTCTTTCCATCATAATATATATGCCCATCACGACAGCAGGAATCCAAGATTGGGAGAATATGCAGGAAGTAAATTTGCATTAACAGACCTTACTGATTTTAGGAATAATGTGATTTACAATTGGGGACACAATAATATATATGGAGGTGAAGGAATGAACGTCAACCTCATCAATAATTATTACAAACCGGGACCGGCTACGACAACAAAACAAAGAATTGTTGCCATTGATAAAAATGAAAAACCTCAAACTGAAGTCTACAACATTTGGGGAAAATATTACATCAATGGAAATGTAGTCGAAGGAAGCCCGGAAGTAACTAAAGACAATTGGACGGAAGGCGTTTTCAGTCAAATGAAATCTTCTTATCATCTGACGGATAAAGATAAAAATGAGATTAAAATCAATCAGCCTCATGATATTCAGAATAATGTAAAAACACATTCTGCAAAAGAAGCTTATGAGAAAATCTTACAGATCGGAGGTGCAAGTTTAGTGAGAGATGCTGTTGATGTACATGTATTGAAAGATGTCAAAAATGGAAGTTTCACCTACAAAGGTTCAAAAGGAAGTACCAATGGAATCATCGACTCTCAATTGGATGTTGGAGGATTTCCAAAATTGAACGAAGGCAAACCTATACTCGATTCAGACAACGACGGAATGCCAGATGAATGGGAAATCAAGCATCAATTAAATCCAAAAATAGCCAATGCCAACGGAAGAGATTTAGATAAAAACTACGACAATATCGAAGTGTATTTCAATGATATTGTTAAAAAAATAACTGAAGAACAAGACTAATAACCATGAAAACTTTTTAATGAACTTGTGTTTAAACTTTTTATTTTGACCTCAAAAGAGACAAGAGATTAACACTTGAGCTATTTAAGTTCATCATAAAGTGCAAACAAGAACACATAAGTAAAAAAATCTTTGATTTTTATTCTTTTGCAAGCTTTGTTTTTAAAATAGCTGAACTTTAAATGATTTAATAATAGCTTTTGTCTCTTTTGCAGTTTAATTTTTCAATTAATTTAAACAGGCTTAAAACATCAATTATAATAAAAAGTAATATGTCAACATTAAAATTCAATTTATATAAAATATGGGTAGCGGGAGCAGTAATAAGTTCAACAATCAGTTTTGCTCAGACTTCTGTGATTGCTCAAATTAAAAAAAATCCGAAAGCTCCTTTTTCCTACGCAGAACTTTCTGTGAAAGAAGGAGGGAAATGGGAAGGCGATAAATACATTGGCGGAACTTTTAAAAATGTTCAGGAATTAACAATTCCAGCAGCGCACACCGACCATTCAACGTACATCAGATATGAAGGCATCGGGTTGGAAAATAATCAGATTGGCTACAGATTATATTTAGATTGGCGAAATGCCACCGATATTTTCGGTAAAAAAATAAACATGCTGGTTTTACCGGAAGTTGGACAAGACGGCTTTGAATCATATCATCACGATGCTCCTTGGGGACAGGATGTTTTGAAATCCGGCCGTACCATCGGTGTCGGTTCTTATGGAAGATATGACGAGCAAAATGATTATGTTGAAACTTTTAAAATCGTAAAAAATACAACCGCAAAAGTAGTCAATGAAAAAGATCAATCTTCAGCAACCATCGATTACAAAGGCTGGAAAACCTGGGGTGACGCAGTAGATCTACAATCAAAACTAACGATTTTCAACAAAGACCGTTTTGTAAAAGTAGATTTGAATTTGAGTAATACCCTATCCGGATTATGTACCGGAATTGTTGCTATTAAAAACATTCCGCTAAAACAGGGAATCAGTAAAAATAAAAAATGGGCTTACATGGCCACCTACGGAAATCAGACAGAAACCAAAAAAGAAGACAATCTGGGAATGGCAATCTTCTACCCTCTTGAAAGTTTTGATAAATATGTGAAAACAAAATCTACTCATACAGTAGTTTTCAAGAAAACAAAGAATGTTTCCTATTACTTTTTGGGAGCGTGGTCTTTAGAACCAAATGGCTTGACAACTGAAGAATCTTTCTACCAAGATCTAGAGAAAAAGCTGGACATTTTAGATAAAAATAATCAACTTTAAAGTTTAAACGTATGAACTTTATCAACAATCATATTAAGATATACGCATTCACGGCTTTATGTTCCGGAATCTTTTTTTCCTGCGCACAAAAGCCTTTACATATTGCTTCAAAAGAAGTAAAATCAGAAATAAAAGGAAAGATTTCAACACAACTTCCCTGGTCACAAAGAATGCTACAATCTGAGATTAAACGTTTCCCTGAAGCCTGGATGTTAGATTACAACAAAAATCCAAAATGGAGTTATCCCACTGCTATCGTTTTGGAAGGCGCAGAAAAACTGTATGAAAAAACAGGCAATAAAGAGTATTACAACTACATCACCAAATTCGGCGAAACGATGGTAAAGGAAGATGGAACCATTGTTTCCTATGATCTTTCAAAGTATAATATCGATATGCTGAATTGTGGAAATGTGCTTCTTTATCTCTACGAAAAAGAGAAGAAAGAGAAATATCTAAAAGCGCTACAAACACTTCGTTCACAAATTGACGGGCAGCCGAGAACTTCAGAAGGTGGTTTCTGGCATAAGAAAATCTATCCCAATCAAATGTGGTTGGATGGCCTTTATATGGGAGAACCATTTTATGCCAATTACACCCACGAATTTTCAAAAGGAGCCGATGCAGAAAAGGCTTACGATGATATTGTTAATCAATTTGATCTTATTCAAAAACATCTGCTAGATAAAAAAACAGAGTTGTTATATCATGCTTGGGACGAAAGTAAAGAACAGGCTTGGGCCAATAAAGAAACCGGACTTTCACCTAATTTCTGGTCGAGAGCAATGGGTTGGTACGGAATGGCAATGGTTGATGTATTAGATTATTTACCTCAAAACCATCCCGGAAGAGCAAAGCTAATTTCATACTTAAAATCGTATACCGATGCGGTTATTAAAGTTCAGGACAAAGAAACCGGACTTTGGTATCAGGTACTGGATAAAGGCTCAGAAAAAGGAAATTATTTGGAAGCTACAGGTTCATCGATGTTTGTCTATGTGATGATGAAATCTGTCAACAAAGGATATTTACCAACCTCTTATAAAGCATATGCTAAAAAAGGCTACGACGGAATTATTAAAAATTTAATTTCTGTGGATGAAAACGGTGTTGTGAATTTAAATCAATGCTGCGCTGTGGCAGGTTTGGGCGGAACGCCTTACAGAAGTGGTTCATATGAATATTATGTGAATGAAGAAATTCGTTCCAACGATCCAAAAGGAACCGGACCTTTTATTTTGGCAAGTTTGGAGTTTGAAAAATAATACTTTAAACCATTAAGAAAAATTAAGGAGTTAAGATCTTATTAAGTTAATACTTAGAACGAAGCTCAACTTAATTACATTAAATTCCTTAATAAAAACCTTAATGGTGAAAATTTTAAACATTCAACCTTTGCTGAGTGAAACGCCTTTGCAAACTTAAAAATATACATCAAGTTTAAAAAAATCTTTGCGCTCTTTGCGTTAAAAAATTAAACAGATCAAAAATCTGGTTATGAAGAGAAAAATTTTAAATATAGCAACAATCACCATTTTCTCCATTGCATCAAGCTATTTGAGCGCACAGGAAAAAAACTACGTTTCTGAAGTATGGACCGCTGATCAGGGAAAGAACTTTAGAAATCCCATTTTATATGCAGATTATTCAGATCCGGACGCCATTCGTGTTGGAGATGATTATTATATGACCGCTTCAAGTTTCAATGAAGCTCCGGGATTGCCTATTCTTCACTCAAAAGATATGGTCAACTGGAAATTGGTCAACTACGCTATTCAGGACGTTCTTCCTAACGAACATTTTTCCACTCCCAAAAGAGGGGACGGAGTCTGGGCACCCAGCATCAGATTTCATAAAGGAGAGTTCTACATTTATTGGGGAGATCCCGATTTCGGAATTTATATGGTGAAAACCAAAGATCCGTTGGGAGCTTGGGAAAAGCCAGTTTTGGTGATGGAAGGAAAAGGTTTAATAGATTCTTGTCCGTTTTGGGATGAAGATGGAACGGCCTATTTAGTTCATGGTTGGGCAGGAAGCCGTGCCGGAGTAAAAAGTATTTTATCCATCAATAGAATGAATTCTGAAGGAACTAAAGTCTTAGACAAAGGCATTCATGTTTTTGATGGTCACGATCATCATCCGACGGTTGAAGGTCCTAAAATGTATAAAAGAAATGGCTACTACTATATTTTTGCTCCCGCAGGAGGAGTGACCATAGGTTGGCAATTGGTCTTAAGATCAAAAAATATTTACGGTCCTTACGAAGAAAAGATCGTGTTGGAACAAGGTTCCACAAAAATCAACGGACCTCATCAAGGTGCCTGGGTTGATACACCTTCTGGAGAAGATTGGTTCTATCATTTTCAGGATGTAGATGCTGGGGGAAGAATTGTCCACTTACAACCGATGAAATGGGAAAAAGATTGGCCCATCATCGGTATCGACCATAATAAAAACGGAATCGGTGAACCTGTTTTAACTTATAAAAAACCAAACGTAGGCAAATCCTACCCTATCGTTACTCCGCCAGAAACAGATGAATTTGATGGAGTTAAATTAGGATTGCAATGGCAATGGAGTGCCAACGAAAATATCGTTTGGTCATCCAAACTTCCGGGACAGAAATTTCTAAGATTATTCTCTATGAAAGTTCCTGAAGGAGAAAAAAATCTTTGGAACGTTCCGAATCTATTAACTCAAAAATTCCCTGCTCCAAATTTTGCAGCATCAACAAAAGTGACATTAACTCCCGAAGATGCCAAAGAAGGAAAAACAGCAGGACTTTTAATAATGGGCTTAGATTATGAATCTATTGTCATTACCAATAAACCGGACGGATATTATCTTCAGTTAAGAAGAGCTGAAAAAGCAGACAAAGGCGGTGAAGAAAAGATTTTATTTGAAACAAAATTAAAAGCTAATGAAGCCTATTTAAAAGTAAACATCAATGAACCAAATGGTTTATGTCAGTTCAGCTACAGTGAAAACGGAAAAAATTTCATTAAAGCAGGCGATGTTTTTCAGGCAAAACCAGGAAAATGGATTGGTACAAAAGTAGGTTTATATAGCATAAGCACAGCTAAAGCACCTCGCGGTGGATATGCAGATTTTGATTGGTTTAGAATAACTAAAAATTAATACGTTGGTGAATCGCAAAGACGCAAAGAATATTTACAAAGTTTATGGTTTAAGGCGCAAGGATTTTATCTTCGATAAAATTTAATACTTCAAAATTCATTGAAAATCTATGATTTTCTTGCGCCTTAAA
This sequence comes from Chryseobacterium polytrichastri, assembly GCF_900142445.1. Lineage (GTDB taxonomy): Bacteria > Bacteroidota > Bacteroidia > Flavobacteriales > Weeksellaceae > Chryseobacterium > Chryseobacterium polytrichastri. Next base: position 33,668 of record NZ_FRAV01000039.1, read on the forward strand.
ACAGTATCAAGTTGAAAAACTTTGCGTCTTTGCGATAACCAACAAGATATATTAGTCATGAAGAAAAAAATAAAGAAAATCATTTCGTTTTTATTCAGCGTTTTGCTGTTGTCTGCGTGTCAATCCCAAAGTCATGCGCAAAAGACAATGGCAAAACAGAATAAAAAAATCACTCATATTTACCTCATCGGAGATTCCACGATGGCAGATTATACGGGAGATTACGAGCCCGGAAAAGATTATATGAAAGTTCGTTACCCAATTACAGGTTGGGGACAGGTTTTTCACCCGTTTTTTGTGAAAGATAGTTTGGCATCTTTACAACCTGCCATCACAGCAGATTCTGTTGCAGTGATTGATAGGGCTCATGGCGGAAGAAGCACCCGAACTTTTTTTCAGGAAGGAAGATGGAGATATGTGTATGAACATGTACAGCCGAACGATTATGTGATCATGCAATTTGGTCATAACGACGGTTCAGAAAAACATCCGGATCGTTATGTAAACATTCAGGGGTATAAAGAATTTTTAAGATTATTCGTTACCCAAACCAGACAGAAAGGAGGAAACCCGATCATCTTAACCCCAGTTGCAAGAAACTATCCTTGGAAAGACGGGAAATTAGAAAATGTACACGGAGAATATTGGCAGGCTCCTATTGATATCGCTAAGGAAATGAAGGTTCCTTATATTGATTTAAACAAATTATCTATGGATTATTTTACCCAAAAAGGACAGGATTTCACCACGAATCATTACTTCATGAATCTTCCTGAGAATGTGTATGAAGCGTATCCTAAAGGTCAAAAAGACAATACTCATTTCCAACCGGAAGGAGCAAAAGTTGTAGCATCTATGGTTTATCAAGAATTTAAAAAAGTAATTAAAACTCAAAAAAAATAAAATGAAGAAGTCTCTTAAAATTATTGGTTTAGTAGCAGCAATGATGTTTTCAGGGCAGATATATGCTCAGAATCTGGATATTTATAAAAATATTGAGTTTAAAATGCCTCAGGTTACAGAAACTTCTTTTGCAGCCAACACCGTTTCTATCACTCAATATGGAGGCGTTGCAGGAGGTAACGTAAAAAATACAGAAGCTTTTAAAAAAGCAATCGATGATCTTTCCAAAAAAGGAGGTGGAAAATTAGTTGTTCCCCGCGGAATGTGGCTTACAGGTCCTATCGAATTAAAAAGCAATATCAATCTTCACGTAGAAGAAGGCGCATTCATTATATTCAGCAAAGATAAAAAAGACTATCCATTGGTTGATGTAAGTTTTGAAGGATTAAATACCATCCGTTGTCAATCTCCAATCTCTGCTAAAAATGCAAGCAATATTGCCATCACTGGAAAAGGGGTAATTGATGGAAGCGGCGATGCGTGGAGAGCCATCAAAAAAAGCAAAGTAGCAGAATCTGAATGGAAAGAAATCGTTGCATCAGGCGGAATTTTATCTTCCGATGGTAAAAACTGGTATCCTTCCGAAAGTTATAAAAAAGGATTTGAAAGTAGTTCAAACTTTAATGTTCCTGATAAAATTTCTAAAGAAGAACTCTCAACCGTTAAAGATTTTCTTCGTCCGGTTATGGTAAGTTTGGTAGGTTGTGATAAAGTGTTGTTAGACGGACCCACTTTCCAAAATTCTCCCGCATGGAACCTTCATCCATTGATGTGTACAAACGTTATTTTAAGAAATCTTACGGTTAGAAATCCTTGGTTTTCTCAAAATGGTGACGGTGTAGATCTGGAATCGTGTAAAAACGTTTTGATCTACGACAATACGTTTGATGTGGGTGATGATGCCATCTGTATTAAATCAGGGAAAAACGAAGATGGGAGAAAAAGAGCTATGCCTACTGAAAATGTAATCATTAAAAACAATATCGTTTACCACGGTCACGGAGGTTTTGTAGTAGGAAGCGAAATGTCCGGTGGAGCAAGAAACATCCAGGTTTCAGACTGTACGTTTATTGGAACAGACATCGGGCTACGTTTTAAAACAACCCGCGGAAGAGGAGGAATTGTTGAAAATATTTACATTAAAAATATTGATATGATTAATATTCCAACGCAGACCATTGGTTTCAATATGTTCTATGAAGGCGCTTCTCCCGTGTTGGAAGACGGACAGAAAAAAGAAGGAAATAAAGCCCCTGAAAAAACATATCCTGTCACAGAAGAAACACCTATTTTCAGAAATATTTTCTTTAAAAATATCAATGCGGCAAACTCTTACGAAGCAATTACCTTATTTGGTTTAGCAGAAATGAATCTTAAAAATATTGTGATTGAAGATTCTCAGTTTGACACAAAAAAAGCTTTAACAATCGTTGATACAGACGGAATTACTTTGAAAAATGTAAACCTGAAATATACGGAAGGAACTGGCGCAACCATTTACAATAGTAAAAACATCAACCTTTCAACCGTGAAATTTGAATCTGCGAATAAACCAACGGTTAAGGTATTAGGAAATAAAACGGGAGCAGTTATGTTACCGAAAGAAATTACATCTGATAAAAATGCATTTTCTATCGGCACAGAAGTAACTAAGAATGCAGTTAAATAGTTGGTCATCGCAAAGGCGCAAAGTTTTTAAACTTGATCGTGTTTTAAGGCGCAAGAAAATCAAAGATTTTCAGTTATTCAGTGTAAAATTTTATCGAAGATAAAATCCTTGCGCCTTAACGCATGTACCTTTAATTATTCTTTGCGCCTTTGCGATTCACCAACAAATTAAAAACAGGTATCAAAAACAGCATTAAAAAATTCCACAAGTGAATGATTTTCAATAAAAAACTTTTTTATATTTCTATTTTTTGGGTAGGAGAAACATTAGCATTCGGGCAAGTTCCACGACCGAATGCTACTCCTTACACCAATGAAGCGACCTATGAAAAATTAAAGAAAAAATATCCTTTCATCACTCTAATTAACCGACCAACACCTCAAAATATTGGAATTGATAAAGAAGTAGAATACGCCAATATTAATGGACTTTCCTTAAAAGCGGATGTATATTATCCACTCGACAACTCAAAAAAACATCCCGGAATTGCAATGGTTCACGGCGGTGGCTGGATTTCCGGAACTAAGGAAAATGAAAAATATATGGCCATGGAGCTTGCTTCAAAAGGATATGTTACCATCGCAGTCGGTTATCGATTGGCTGATGTTGCAAAATATCCCGCAGGTGTTGAAGATATTGAAACTGCTATCAAATGGTTAAAGAAAAACAGAAAAAAATATTCTTTAGATCAAGATAAAATAGCTGTATTGGGCGAATCGGCAGGCGCGCAGATGGTCACTTTGGTTGGAGTACGCTCAAAGAACAACATTAAGGCCATCGTGAATGTTGACGGAATTGTTTCGTTCATCCACCCAGAAGCTGAAGAAAGTACCTATGCTGCCTATTGGCTGGATGGCGATAGAAATACCAATCTCAAAAATTGGACGGAAGCTTCACCATTGGAATACGTGAGTAAAAATACACCTCCTACCCTTTTCATCAACAGTTCTCAACCTCGATTTCATGCGGGAAGAGACGAGATGATGAAAAAATTAAAGGCGTATCATATTCCAACCGAATTTCATGAAATCAAGGATACACCGCATTCTTTTTGGTCAGCAGAACCTTGGTTCACGGAAACATTAAATTACACAGTTGATTTTCTAGATAAAGTTTTGAAATAATAATTTTAAACGCAAAGGTTTTTAAACAATAATGTTAAATATTTAAGAGAGCAAAGAAAGCGACAAGTCGCTGATGAAGCTTAATGGTAATGTGTCCAGCGTCCGCTTAATCAAAATCAATTTATTGATTCCCTCTTTGCTCACTAAAAAATCAACATCAAGAAAAACAAACTTTGCGTCAAAAAATAGTATAGCCTATGAAAAAAATATTATTAATTTTCTTCATTTCGATAACTCAATTTCTGTTTGCAGAAAATGAACAGTACATCAAAATTACCGTAGCCAAAGACGGAAGCGGAGATTTTACATCCATTCAGAAAGCAATAAATTCAGTCAGAGATTTAGGTCCTGCAGAAGCTTTGATTTTTATTAAATCAGGAACGTATCATGAGAAGATTGTTATTCCCACTTCAAAACATAAAATCACGCTAGAAGGCGAAAATAAAGATAACACCATCATTACCAATAATGATTTCTCAGGAAAACCAGATTCGTTCAATGAAAAAATGACAACCTTCAATTCTTATACTGTATTGGTGATGGCTGATGATATTAAAATCAGTAATCTAACCATTCAAAACAGTTCATGCAATGAAGGACAAGCTGTTTCTCTTCATGTGGAAGGTGACCGTTTTATTATTAAAAATTCTACTATTTTAGGGTGTCAGGACACCCTTTATTCTGCAACGAATCATAGCAGACAATATTTCGAGAATTGTTATATCGAAGGAACGACTGATTTTATTTTCGGACAGGCAACCGTAGTTTTTAAAAACTGTACCATTAAAAGTTTAGCCGATTCTTATATCACGGCGGCGGCTACAGAAGCCGACAGACAATACGGCTTTGTTTTTATTGATTGCCAATTAATAGCGAAAGAAGGCATCACAAAAGTTTATTTAGGAAGGCCTTGGCGACCTTACGCTAAAACAGTTTTCATCAATACCGAAATGGGAAAACATATCGTCCCTGAAGGCTGGAATCCCTGGAAAGGAGACAAAATGTTTCCTGATAAAGAAAAAACCGCTTACTATGCAGAATTCGGAAGCAAAGGTGAAGGAGGAAATATAGCAAAGCGTGTAAGCTGGTCACATCAATTAACAAAAAAGGATTTGAAAAATTATACTGTCGAAAAAATATTTAATGGCTGGAAACCTTAAACATAGGTAATAAGTAATTGGCAATGAGTAATTACAGCCATCTTTAAATTGACATAGGAAAATGGAGCGTTAAAAAAATTAATTCTGTGAACGTTAAAAAAACTCTACTGTTTGAGCGCAACACAAATATTGAACCGAAGAACAAATATCAAATTTGCGCGAGTTTTAGAATTTTTAGAGAACAGAAATAATTTTTAGCGGAAGTTTCCAAGTCTTGAACTTTTGGTTCTTTTGTTTCAAGACAAAAGAAATTTAATTAAAAAACTATTTACAATGAATAAAAAACTTGCATTACTATTTCTACTCTTATCCATAATAACATTTGCACAACAAAAACCAACCCTATTCCTTATTGGTGATTCCACGATGGCAAATAAGGAAAATCCTGATAAAAACCCGGAACATGGTTGGGGGCAAATGCTTCCGCCATTAATGACTTCAGGAATTGAAATTCAGAATCATGCAACCAACGGAAGAAGTTCTAAAAGTTTCAGAACGGAAGGAAGATGGGACAAAGTAATGAAACAGCTTAAAAAAGGGGATTTCGTTATTATTCAATTTGGGCATAACGACCAAAAACTAAATGATTCTGTACGTTTCACGAATCCTTATACTCAATACAGAGCGAACTTAGAAAGATATGTAAATGAAGCAAGATCGAAAGGAGCGACTCCGATCTTAATGACTTCCATTGTCAGAAGAAATTTCAATGAAAATGGAGTGTTGGTAGATACCCATAAAGAATATCCTCTGGTCGTAAGAATGGTTGCGAATGAGCTGAAAGTTCCTTTTGTAGATTTACAGTTATTGACAGAGCAAATGGAAATTTCTTATGGTCCTGAAAATTCGAAAAAGCTACATTTGCATTATAAAAAAGGAGATATAGATTATTATCCCGAAGGAAAAGATGACGATACCCATTTATCAAAATTAGGGGCGGAATCTATTGCTAAATTGACGGTACAGTCTTTGAAAACGTTAAAAACGGGCTTGGAGAAGTATATTAAATAGTTTTAAACGCAAAGACGCAAGGCATTCTTGAACTTATAAATATTTTTTAAGACGCAAGGATTTTATCTTCGATAAAATTTTACACTGAATAATTGAAAACCTTTGCGTCATTGCGAATAACCAACAATAAAACATAGAAAAATGGAATTCAAAAAAGAACCCTTCTTTGACGGAAATTCTGAATGGGAAGATTTAGGAAGCGGAGTTTGCAGACAATTTGTAGGCTACAATTCTCAAGTTATGATGGTGATTGTAAAATTTGAAAAAGATGCGATTGGAACATTGCATCAGCATTTTCATTCCCAAATTACATATGTTGCTTCAGGAAAGTTTGAAGTAACCGTTAATGATGAAGTGAAAATTCTACAGAAAGGAGACGGTTTCTTCGCTCAGCCCAATATTTTTCATGGCGTGAAATGCTTGGAAGAAGGACAATTAATTGATGCATTCACCCCATTTAGAGAAGATTTCCTTATTCCATAATACGTTGGAATAATAAACAATACACTCAATCTCTTTATATATATTTCTCTCCCGCAGGTTTTACGAATTAGCCAGATGTATTCTGTAGAATTGGTAAAATTTGCGGGATTTTTATATTCAAGCAACAATAATTTAATATTTTTAACATTAAATCAAAATGCAACCGATTGAATTAATAAAATAAATAACATTATAATTATATAAATATTGATACGTTAAAATATAAAACAATTAACTACATATTTAATAATTTTACAACTCACCAAATCACAAAAATATTAAACTATGAAAACAAAAATCAAAGTTGCTTTATTGACGGTAGCTTTAAGTTCAACTTTTGCCTTAATCGGTTGCGGACAAGACGACATCAAAAGTGAATTGAAAGAAAGCCCAAACACCATTAATCTAGGCGCATTAGAAACCAATGCCATTATTCCTCTCGCCAACTGTCTTGCTCCGGGATGGGCTTCTCAAAATGGGGGAACTACAGGAGGTGGAACAGCCGCCGAAACTACAGTTACTACCTATGCACAATTAAAAGCAGCCATCGAAAACACCGCCGTAAAAGTTGTGAAGATAACAGGAACTATCACTATTACCACGCGTTTATCGCTTCAGGATCAAACCGGAAAGACGGTTTATGGAGCAAGTGGTGCCAAGTTGGTTTCTACGGATCAGACTGCAAGCGGATCAGGAATTATCAATATTAAAAGATGTGACAATATCATTATCAGAAACCTCATCTTTGAAGGACCCGGAGCGTATGATACAGACGGTTGGGACAATGCTATTTTAGATGATTGCCGAAATGTATGGATTGATCATTGTGAGTTCAGAGACGGTGTAGATGGGAACTTTGATATCAAAAATAAATCTGACTTTGTAACAGTTTCGTATACTAAATTTCATTATTTGAAAACACCAAAACCTGGAGGTTCAGGAGGAACAGACGATCACAGATTTTCGAATCTTATAGGATCAAGCGATGGAGCTACTGCCGATGCAGGAAAACTGAATGTAACGTTTGTTCGTTGCTGGTGGGCACCCGGATGTAAAGAGCGTATGCCAAGAGTGAGATTTGGAAAAATACATATTATCAACAGTTATTTCAACAGCTCTGCGAGTAATAAATGTATTGCAGCTGGAGTTCAGGCGAATATTCTTGTGGACAGAAATGTTTTTGAAAACGTAAAAGAGCCTATTAATTTAATGAGCGGATTTACTGCTGTTACTCAAACCGGAAGCATCTTTACCAACGTAACAGGAAACACAGCCGGAAGCGGAACGGCATTTACACCGCCTTATTCAATTCCTGCTTTATCAGCTGCAGACGTAAAAGCTGATGTTACCGCCAATGCAGGCGCTACTTTAGGAGGCAATATTTGCAATACATTATAAGTTAAAATTAAAATTGTAGACGAAAATGACTGAGTGTAATGCTCAGTCATTTTCTATTTAGATAAGTTTTTACTTTTTATTTAGTAGCTTTTTCCCGCTTTCCATTACAATCTTTTTTTTCAAAAAAGGATTTTCATTATAATCGGGGCTAGGGTTGAAGTCGTATTTTCAACCTATGCATTTCAACACTCATTTTGTCATCCTGAAAGGATCTAAGCATAGTATTAGAGATCTTATTTAGGTTCATTACGTAAAGCATAGTTAGCCTGTTCTGAGCCTATCAAAGTAAACCAATCTTATTTTGTTATCTCTTGAGATTGTATTTCATCCGTTGAGATCCTTCCAGGATGACAAACTTTGTGGATAACTGTGATGCTTACTATTATGTATTGAGATTGCTTCGTCGCTCTGCTCCTCGCAATGACACAAAAATACGACAACTCCACTACCCTAAAACACTCTCACTCTCCTACTTTCAAACCCTAAAACGTTCCAAGTCTTCAGCCCTAAAACACCACATTATTCTTCTGTGCCCATTTCGGATATTCTTTATCAATCAGCTTTTCAGGACTATCACCGAACCAGCTGTAACCGTTTCTTCTTTCTTCGGAAACATCGTTATAATTATATTTTACGCTTCCGTCACGATCTCCGAACAACGGTTTATTGTTATTGATATCATAAAATCTAGCCCAAATGATAGAATTTTTATCTTCAGCCAAAATCCTAACTGCTTTTCCGTTTTGCTTGGTAACATTATAACTGTACCCTTCAATTTTATTTACCTTAAACCAGCTTATCGCAGACTTTATCGATTTTTGAATTTCCGGAGTGGCAGGTTGCATCATTAAAAATTTCACAATATTGACCGATTCTCCAGTCGCCAAAGAAATAGGTTCAAAAGCCCGGGCCTTATCAGGTTGCATTGTGATTTCATTATACTGATCTCCCCAAATTGACGGAGTCCCTTTTTGCAATACCTGCGTTTTTAAAATACAGTCGATTCCTTTTTGAACAGCAACCTTTGATTTTTCTTTTACTTTAGTATCCACAACATCAAAATCATTTTTACCTTCCGCCACATTATACAAAACCGTTAAAGCATTGATCATCGCATTGTCATTATATGTAATCTGCTTTCTGTATAATCCTGTATTCGGATAATATTGAGGAAATCCACCATTTTGATACTGCATCGAAAGAAGATAGTTAATTCCTTTTTCTGCTGACTTTAGATATTCGGGATTGTTTGTTGTTTTATATAATTTAATCAATGCATTGATCTCTCTGGAAGTTGCATTATTGTCAATCGTAGCGTGGTCATCTCCCGTCGCTTTGATTTTCTTTAAAAGATTTTTATCGATGGCTAAATTATAGTTCACCACAGATTTATCATTGAGCTGCTTTCCCCAACCGCCATTTGGAAGTTGATACACCAACATTTTTTCCGCTAAGCTATCTTTTATCTGAGCTGAATAAGGTACAGCCGCTAATCCCAGAATTAAAGTACAGATTTTTATATTCATTTTTATTTATTTAATCTTAATCAATAAAGGATTAGCAATGATCTTAGATTGTTTTTGCAATACAGCTTCCCAATCTTTTTGTGTTTGCACCTGTCCGCTTTTTTGCCATGCAAATCCTGCATAATACACCAGTTTTCGCTGAGGTTTGGTAACTACTAAAAGATTGCTCTGATCCGGAGTTTTAGAAGTAAAGGCAATAGACTTTTCAACAATTTTAGGATCTAGAACAATTCCCTCACCTACAAAAGCATCATCAATTTTTTCCCAATGAAGATAATATCCGCTTTTATCATTCAGTTTTGCTTCGCCTTCATTTTTATGCAATGTCACTCCAATCGTATAATTAGGAACTTGTTTTTCAGCCTCAAAAGTAGATTCAAACTTTGAGAAATTAGAACCCAGATCTAAAGAAATACGTTTGGTTTCTTTGACTCCATATTCACTCCACGGATTGTAGGTTAATTCAAAAACCGTTCTCAATGGTCCTTCTGCAATGGTTTTGGAAGTCACAAAATTTTGAGAAACCTGAAGACTGTCATTTTTCCAAATTCCGATACCTCCCGTTCCACGGCTGTTTCCCACATGGTAAGGATCATATCCCTCGCCTCTTGTATCTTTATGGTAATACATAGGATCCGTCATATAACCTTTATACCATTTATTAATGATTGGTTGATCTGTTCTTTTCAGCCAAATATCAACTCCACTAGAAAGGGTACTTCCATTAACGCCCGCTAGCGCTTCCTTCTGTCCTTTGGGCCCGTACACTCGGAAAGCTATTTTATCATTTTCCCACGCATAATCATCTACACGCTCAGGAACCAATCTTGAATAAGTGGTTAATTTACTTTCAGGAACCGCAACTTTAGAATCTGCTACAATTGTATATGAATTGGTTTTATTGGCTTCGATATTGGCTTGGAATAATAATTCGTCACTTTTGCCATCTCCATCATTATCGATCCATTGAATAGGAAGATATTTATTTCCGTTATCTTTGATTCTAAGATCAGACTCTTTGTTTTTGTTTAAAAAAGATTGTAGGTTTGAAACAGGAATTGAAACGACTTCTGTTCTAGGAAAATCCAATGTATTTTTAATCTGAATGGAATTTTGCCCATGTAAAGAATTCGCAGTAATGCAACCGATTGCACTCATCAATCCAAAAAGAGAAATTTTATTAATAAACATATTGAGTTGTTTCTCCAAAATTAAAAAATATTTTCAGTTCTGCATAAAAAATCCTTATCAATGATAAGGATTTAACACTATTTTAGAAAAAATACTGCGGTGTAAAATTTAACTGAATTTATTCGGTTCATTCCTGAGGAATCCAAACTATTAATAAAACTGTTGAGATCCTTTCAGGATGACAAAGTGTATGCATATTGAATGACTTATGAAAACTTAACTTATTGGTTAAGAATATTTTTTTAACTATTCACTCCAAGGCGAATGAAGAATGCAGTCGCAGAAGTTTTTTCTTTCGAAATTAGGAATCATAAAGGCGCAGACATCTGCTTTTATATTCCCGAAAGTAGTTTCTGTTTTGTTTTTAAAACCATCAAAAAAGGTTGGGATTATTTTATTCTTAAAATCATTTCTAGGAAAAGCTTGAATAATTTCATTCCTATTTTTCTCACTTAAATGCTCATATCCCTCTCCCATCACATCTAGTCCAACTCCCGAATACATCAAAGCAACTTCGTTTTCTTTATGTTCTGCAATCCCGATTGTTGTATGAAGGGCAATTGTATCCCAAACCAACTGTAATTTCTCCTTCGGGATTCCATGGCTTTTCAAAAAATCCCTTGCTGCATTGGCTCCATCCACTTCAAATCTCAAATCTGAACTGCTGTAATGTGGAACCAATCCTAAATCATGAAAAACAGAACTCACATATAACAACTCTTCATCATATGCAAGGTTCTTTCTTTTACCATTTAACGAAGAAAAAAGGAAAACCCTTAAAGAATGATTGTAGATAAATTCGGTTCCGTGCTCTAACAATAATTCGGTTGCTTCTGTTGCAATTTTACTATCGGGAATGGTGATTCCTGCAATGTTTTGTAATCTTTGAACTGACATACTTTTTAATTTTTTATGATAACAAAAGTAGGCTCATTCAAGATTGAAAGGAATGTCAGAATCTTCACATTACCTGCCAATATTTACAAAGATCTTGCGGTAATCTAAAGGTGAAGTATTTGTATACTTTTTGAAAAAATGACTGAACTGCTCGGGTGTACTGAATGACAGTTCGTAAGCAATCTCTTTAATTGTTTTAGCCGAAAACTGAAGCAATCGTTTTGATTCTGCTATAATTTGTCCGGCAATAATCTCCTTCGCTCCTTTTCCACTTTTCTTTTTGGATATATCTGAAAGTTTTCGAGGCGTCATTAAAAGCTTTTCTGCATAATATAATACATCATGCATCTGATGATATTCTGTACTTACAAGCTCCAAAAACTTTCGGTAAATCTGATTATCAAAATCATCAATTCCTTCATTATAAGAAGGCGCAAGATTGGCTAATTTAATCATCAAAATTTTTAAATAGGCTGCCATTGCATCCAGTTTATTTGGATAATCATCGCTGAGATATTCAATTAAAAGAATCTTACAAATAGGATCAAGCTCAATAAAATCTTTTTCCTGTAAAGATATTTTTTGATGAAGTGCCGCATCGTTGAATAATAAAAGCTTACAATTGGAAGCACTTGCAGGAGCCTTTTCCCAAAAACAATCTCCAAAACTTATTTCAAATCCGGATAATGTGGTAAGCGGGGAAAATGAAAATATCTGCCCTTTTGAGATCAATAGAACCTCTTTACTATTAATTTCAAATTCTTTATCATCGATAATAACGGAGCCTTTTCCTTCCTGAATAATAAATATTCTATTATAGGTAACGCTTATCAAAGAACCTTCATTATATATAGAATGGTCTAATCTAGAAATCCGGAAAGAATCTTTTATTTCATTATCAAGGATAAGGCTAGCAATTCGTAACATTTAATTTTTCACTATTTAGCCTTTCAAATGTACAAATATCTAAATTCATATAAATTTTATGGAAAATTTAAGAAAACATTAACAGCAAGTGATATTTTTTACAACAAAAGAGATATTTCGTACAAATTTTTAATCTTCAGAAAGGATATGTTTGTAAAGATTTAAAAATATAAATTATGAACACAATGAAAAAATTATTTTATCTGTTGACAGTTTTCACACTAACTGCAACTGCAGTATCTTGTTCGAACGACGATGATCATTTAACCGTTGAAGAACAACTGACCCCATCACAGACTTTATCTTCTACTCCATGGCAAACGACAGGTGCA
>NZ_FRAV01000041.1 GCF_900142445.1 Chryseobacterium polytrichastri
CATACAAAACAAAAAACCAAAGCAAAAACATTTTTGCTTTGGTTTAATTAATTATTTTTATCCTATAATCTGTATCGAATTTTTAGGACCAGACACATTAATTATTCTTCGCTGTTATTTTCTTTTATTTCCTTCAAAGCCCTATTCAAACTTCTTACCGTAATTCCCAAATAAGCGGCCATATCTTCTTTTGAAATTTCCATCTCTTTCGATTTTAATTCAAGAAGTTGAGACAAGGTGTGCTCTGTGGTATGAAGCTGCTGATAAGAAGCTCTGCTTGAAGTATTAACAATACGTTCCGCAAAAACATCTAGCAACAAGTTATTTAAAGTCAAATCACTTTTAATCAATGATTGAAAATAAGGAATTGTCATCGAATAGACGCTTACTTCTGTCATCGCTTCAATGCTACAAAGGCAGGAAACATTTTTTATTACTTCAATTTCCCCTATGATCTCGCCTTTTCCTAAAAACTCTACGATATATTCTTTGTCATTTTCTTCGACAAAATAACATTTCGTAATTCCGCTTTTGATGAGCATTATTTTCGTGGAAATTTCATTCTGTGTTAATATCCTATCTCCTTTCTCAAAAGATCTCAGGATAATATTATTATTTTCCTGCTTGTTATAAAGTTCTTCCAGATAGTCTAAAAATAGTGGATTCGTACGTAGCATATTCTTGTTTGGGACAATTGTCCTTTTCTTTTTTATTTTTTATACTGAATTTTGTCGGCGGAAAATTACAAAAATTAACGTGAATAGAATATGAACAATGATATAACAACAATTGCCTTTGATGCAGATGATACTTTATGGATTAATGAGCCTTATTTTCAGGAAACCGAAAAAGAATTTTGTGCTCTCCTCAAAGATTATTTACCACAACAAGCAGTATCAAAAGAATTATTTACTATCGAAATGCAAAACTTACCCTTGTATGGTTATGGCGTAAAAGGTTTTATGCTTTGTATGATAGAAACCATCAGTAGAGTTTCCAATGGGAAAGCTTCGTTAGAATTGGTCAATAAAACAATTGAACTCGGACATGAATTATTACAAAAACCAATTGAACTTTTAGACGGCGTACTGCACACATTAGAAAGTTTAAACGGAAAATACAGATTAGTCATTGCCACAAAAGGAGATTTGCTGGATCAGGAGCGCAAACTGAAAAAATCAGGGTTAGAAAGTTATTTTCACCATATAGAAATCATGAGTGATAAAAAAGTAAGCGATTATGAAAAGTTGTTGAAACACCTAGATTGTCGCTCTGAGAACTTTCTTATGTTAGGCAATTCAATACAATCGGATATTTTACCGGTGTTGGAAATGGGTGGAACTGCAGCTCATATTCCTTATCATGTTACTTGGGCTCATGAACAACATTCACAACAACTGAAACATGAAAACTTTTTTGAATTAAAAAAGATTGATGAAGTTTTGGAATTTCTTGGTTGTTGATTATTTTTAAAGAGAGCGCAAACCTCACAGGTTTTGAAAACCTATGAGGTTTAGAGAGTTGATGAATATTTTGAATAAGTAGTTTTCTTCTTTTTTCTTAAAATATTTCCCAAATCTGTCATTCTGAATGGAACGCAGTGGAATGAAGAATCTCTACCTCGCTTTTTGAATGTTGCTGTTGAGATCCTTACAGGATGACAAACTTTATGGTGATTGTGACTGTTGAAAATAACGACAAAAACCTTAGCCCAGACATTCTATGTTTGCATTTTTTAGTTTAATTTTTCTAAGCAGTAAAACAAACCTCATAGGTTTTGAAAACCTATGAGGTTTAGGCGTATAAGAGAGAGTTTATGAATAATTGTGAATAAGTAGATTTCTTCTTTTTCCTTAAAATATTTCTCAAAACTGTCTTCTGAATGGAACGCAGCGGAATGAAGAATCTCTACCTCGCTTTTTGAATGTTGATATTGAGATCCTTACAGGATAACAAACTTTATGGTGATTGTGACTGTTGAAAAGAACGACAAAAACCCTAGCCCCGATTGCAGCTTTGTTTGAGCTCATTTTTCTTTTGCAAAAAGAAAAATAGCGAGTGCGGAAAGCGGGAAATTGCTTCAAAAAAAAATTAAAACTACAATTCGACGTAGTCAAATAGCTTCTGAAAATAAGCAATATTTTTTGAGATTGCTTTACTTCGACAGGCTCAGCACAGGCTTGCTTTGCTCCTCGCAATGACTAATTGATTCTTTTTCCTAAAATCACCAAGCTCCTTTCTATACCATCCAAAACGGCGACATCAGGAAAGGTGCCCCAATCTTCGAAACCGAAATGTCTGAAGAGTTTCAAACTCGGTTCATTATGCAAAAAGATAAATCCTAATAATGTTTTAACGCCAAACTTTCCTGCGTTATCAATACAATACTGAAGAACTTTCTTGCCGAAGCCTTTGCCACGACAGCTTTCATCCATATAAATACTGATTTCAACGGTTCCGTTGTAAGCCGGCCTTCCGTAAAATGATGAAAAACTCACCCAACCCAACGTATTGTTTTGAAAATCTTCAATCACCCAAAGAGGTCGGGTTTCAGGATTGTGTTCATTAAACCATTGTTGTCTACTTTCTACAGAAACATTTTCCGTATCCGCCGTTACCATTCTTGATGGGATGGTTGAATTATAGATTTCTACAATTCTTGGTAAATCTTGAGGGCTTGCGTTTCTGAATTTTATTTCTTGCATTCTGTTTATGAATTTTTTGCAAATATCTTAAAAACGATTCATTTAACTAAATACTGGAAATTGAATTTTAAATATCAAACTCAGAATCAAATCGTTAAATTTTAGATATTATAAATAATTCTATTTCTTAGACTGAGATTGCTTCTTCGCTTCGCTCATCGCAATGACAATCACAAAAAAACTCGCTCTAAAAAGAACGAGTTGTATGATAAGTTGTTATTTCTTCAAACATTTCTCTAGAAACTGATCTTGTTCCCAAAGAAGGTGAAGTATATTTTCTTTAGCTACATAACTGTGTGCCTCTCTTGGAAGTAACACCATTTTTACAGGAGCTCCAAGGTTTTTCAATGCCTGGAAATATCTTTCCGTCTGTAAAGTGAATGTTCCAGGATTATTGTCTGCATCACCATGAACCAAAAGTAACGGCGTTTTCATCTTATCTGCATTCATGAACGGAGACATTGTGTTGTAAATTTCAGGAATATCCCAATAATTTCTCTGTTCGCTCTGGAAACCGAAAGGTGTTAAGGTTCTGTTGTATGCTCCACTTCTTGCAATTCCACAAGCATAATCTTTAGAATGCGTTAAAAGATTGGCCGTCATAAAGGCGCCATAAGAGTGACCTCCTACCGCAACTTTTGTTCTGTCGATATATCCTAACTGATCTACCGCATCAATTGCTGCTCTTCCGTTAGCCACTAACTGAGGGATAAAAGTATCGTTTGGTTCCGTTTTTCCTTCTCCAATGATTGGAAAAGCGGCATCATCCAATACTGCATATCCTTTGGTTGTCCAGTATACAAAAGAACCATAATATGGGAAGGTAAATTCATTCGGGTTTTGGGTATTTTGTCCTGCTGTATTTTTATCTTTATATTCTGTAGGATATGCCCAGATCAATAAAGGAAGCTTTTCTTTCTTCGCTTTTCTGTCGTAGTTGGCCGGAAGATAAAGTGTTCCCGTTAAGGTAACTCCGTCATTTCTTTTGTACGAAATCACTTCTTTATATACATCTTTGATGCTTTCGAAAGGATTGGCAAAATTAGTAACTGCTTCTGTTTTATTAGACTTAATATTCTTTTTGAAATAATTAGGATACTGACTTGCCGATTGCTGAATGGTTAAGACTTCCCCTTTTGATGGATTCAGAATGTCCTTAATTTCTTCTTTAGCGTTTTTCAGGTTTGAAGTATAGAGTCTTTTCTTTTTCAACGTTTTCATATCCATTTCGTCGATGAATGGATGTTGACCGTCTTTAGTAAAACCTTCTCCAATAAGATAAGCCTTCCCTCCTTTCATGTCAACAACCGTTCTTCCGAATTGGTTTTTAGTCGTGTTGAAACTCCCGGGATCGCTGTACACATCCTGATAATTTCTATCATCAATTACTTTAGACTCGTTGTTATTTAAGTCGATTAAATAAGATTTTGTATTTCTTGTATCATACCAACCTTCCGAAACGATTGCATAATGATCATTTGTCCAGCTTACGTCTTCATATCTCTGCTTGGTTTTAAAGAATGATTTTGGATTGGCGCTAAATGGGGCTTCCCAAGTAAAGATCTCATCTCTGTAATCCACCGTTTTAGATTGATCTCCTCCATCCAATGCTTCGGTATATACCAATGTAGCAGGCGCATCACTTCTCCAGCCCAGATCTCTTTTCCCTGTTCTTACCGAAGAAAAACCTTTAGGCATGATTTCATTCAACGGAACTTCGTTCACTACTTTTACCACATTTCCATTAATGTCATATACGGTTGTTGTGATGGGAAATCTATTCAGAGGAACGATATATGAAAACGGTTTTTTGATTGTTGTTGCCATCATATAATTTCCGTCTGGCGAAAAGCTTAATCCAGAATACAAATCCTGCTCTTTTACTTTCTTCAAGTTTCCGTTTAAGTCAACGTTGTAAATATCAGAAGCAGTTAGGATTTCAAAATTCTTTTCATCCTGTGGATTTTTAAGAAGATCCTGATATGTTCTGTTTTGAGACACTTTTCCGTCCGCTGTAGAAACAATAGGGCCCGTTGGAAGATCTTTGCTTGCATCAATTAAAGTCCCCCTATTTTGAGGAAGTGTTTTAATTAACACATTCTGAGAATCTTTATACCAAACATACGGACTTCCTAAATTGGCATTCAGATTATCATTTGTTATTTTTTTTGCGGTAGCGGTTTCCAGATCAATGATCCAAAGCTCTACTCCTTTAGCTGTTGTATTTGTAAACGCTAGCTTTTTTTCATCTGGTGAAAAAGAAGTATTGGTGATTTTCGGATTTGCTGGTAAATTTTTAACCTGAACTTCAGCCTTATCATTCAATTTTCTAACCTTCAGATTGTTTGAATAAGTAGCTGTACTTGAAATATTGGTTACAGGATTAATCCTAAGTCCTCCCAACTTCATTTCCTGCTGACTAAGATCTTCCAATGTCTTGTACGTCGGACGGTAAGCGAAAATAACCCAGTCTTTTTTACTGTTCATTAAAACACTTGGTGGTCTTTCGTAATCCGCAAGTTTAAGAATTTCAGCAGATGGCTTTTGGTAGGTAATATTTTCCTGAGCATCATAGAAATTAAGAAACGCTAACAAACAGATCGTTAATTTTATCTTCATTATATATTTATTTCAATTTCTACGAAATTAATGATTTTTTAATATATAATTCGTCTTGACTTTTGATATAAAGAGTATTCAAAGAATTATGCCTCTTTTTTATTAAATAATGTAGCCGTTTGTTTGACGCAAAGTTTTATGTTGCAGAATGATTTATTTAAGTGAGCAAAGAAGAATCAACCAAATTGATTTGATGAAGCTGTATTTTCAAGCTTCGCAAAGCAAATTTTATTTGCCTTTGTCTCCTAAAAATAAAAAGTACGTAATAAGATCTTTGCGTTAAAAAATAAAATTTAAACAAATGAAACCTCGCATCATCAATAAAATACTTTCACACAACTCATAGAAGTTAAGATGAGTTGATATATAACCTGAATTTCATCATTCTAAAAAGATAAATTCAAAAATGATATAACAAACCTAACCTGTTTGTTAACTGTTAATCTTATCCTTTTATACAACCCTAACAAAATCACTCTCAGTAGCAGTTATACAAAGCTTCAATCCACAATCCGAAAACTTTTCTGCAATAGTATAAAATGCAATGGTTGTTCTAAGCATTAAAAGCGTACAAATTCCTGAGCTCATTTCATCAGCAAAAAAGGCAGATTCAGCATTATTTTTATATATCCCTGAAAAACCTCTTGCTTTTCCAATTTCTACCCAATTTTTGCTTTTAAAAATCCAATCATTATTTTCTTTGGTATAGTCTTTACAGATATACATTGTACTTTGCCAACCATCATCTAAACTATAATATAAACATAAGGCTTCTGCGTTTTCAATATTTGCAAGCCCAATACACTCCTTCATTTTGTGTTCGATCTTATTCTCATATCCTTTTAGATTAACCGTCATGATTTTGTCTATTATTTCTTTTGGAACCTTTAATTTTACTGCAATATCAAGAGCATAGTTAATTGCGTCTTGAATTTGACCTTTTTCCAAAAGAGCAATACAGTTTTCCCAATATTTATAATTCTTCATCTTCCGGTGTATATTATATCAAACTACCTATATATGTATAACAAAAAAGAGCATTAAAAATGCTCTTTTACTTTTTTATATTTCTATTAAAATTTACCAATCAGATGCTCTTCTTCTTTTTTCAATCATATGATCTACAGAGAATTTTCCCGCTCCATACGCCATTAAAAGAAGATATACTGATAAATAAATTAAACTCAATTCTTTTTTATCAAAACCATCTGCTCCGTGAACCACAAAACAGGCAATGACCATTGTGAAAATAAGAAACCCTAATGATATTCTTGTAAAAAGCCCTAAAATGAGGAGAATTGAACAAGCGAATTCTGCGACTACTGTAAGTATCAAAGATATTGTAGGACCTAATCCCAGAAAATCAAAGAATTTAATTTCACCACCTTCCAACAGCATTTGAAGTTTTGGAAAGCCATGAGAAAGCATCGCAAATCCTATAAATACCCTTACAATTAACAGGATAATATCTACATAAATAGGATTAGACTTTGAGTTTAAATAATTCATCAATCAAAATTTAAAGATAAAGTTAATAAAATTCTTTTAATATGACGATGAATATTGACTTTTTTAGTTTATCTGTATCCGAAATTCTTTAGATCTCTGTCATTTTTTCTCCAATCTTTTTTCACCTTCACAAATAAGTTCAAGTGTATTTTTTTAGAGAAAAACTTTTCAAGATCTAATCTTGCCTCTGTTCCTACTTTTTTAATGGCTTCCCCTTTATGCCCAATGATAATCCCCTTTTGGGTATCTCTTTCTACATAAATAATAGAATCAATAAAGATAATTCCTTCTTTTTCCTTGAATTGCTCTGTAACAACTTCTACAGAATATGGAATCTCTTTATCATAGTTTAGAAGAATTTTCTCACGAATAGCCTCGTTCACGAAAAATCGTTCAGGCTTATCGGTATACTGATCTTTATCGTAATACGCCGGGCTTTCCGGTAACATAGACTTCAACTTGGGAAGGATAATATCTGTATTAAATGCATTCAGTGCAGAAATAGGCAAAATTTCAGCTTTAGGAATTCTTGCATGCCATTCTTCTACCAGTTTTTCCAAACCTGCTTGATCCGTCTGATCTACTTTATTCAATAAAAGTAAAACCGGAACAGGGATTTTATTTAGTTTTTCAATCAAAAACTCTGATGGCTCAGATTTATCTGTTACATCTACAATAAATAAGAAAACATCTGCATCCTGTAAAGAATCCTTTACAAAATCCATCATTTTCTCCTGAAGGCCATATTTAGGATCTAATACTCCAGGGGTATCCGAAAATACAATCTGTAGATCCTCTTCATTATAAATTCCAAAAATTCTGTGTCGTGTTGTCTGTGCCTTTTGGGTCACAATAGCCAGCTTCTCACCCATTAATTGATTTAATAAGGTAGATTTTCCGGCATTGGGCTTCCCAACTATATTTACAAATCCTGCTTTGTGCATAAAAATAATATTACAAAATGCAAAGTTACTAAAACAAAACTGGTCTTTACAGCTAATGTTAAAAGATTTAAAATAAAAAAGCCTTCCCAATTAAGGAAAGACTTTCTCTGGAAATGAAATTGAACTAAATGGTATGATGTTTCATAAATTCTAAACTGCCACGAGCCAATTCCTCAGCATCGTACGGAGATTTTTGCCATAAAGAAACCATCTGCTGCATTCCGGAAACCGAGGATGAAAAATTTTCCAGCACTAAGTTTCCTTCAAAATTGATTTCTTTTAATGCTTTAAAAAGTTCTTCCCAATTTACAGTGCCTTCACCAAGCATGCCTCGGTGAGATTCTGTCATGTGAATATGTTTAAGTTTATTGCCCGCCATAATAATCGGATCATAAAAATTATTCTCCTCAATATTCATGTGAAAAGTATCCAAATGAAGGAACAAATTATCTTTTCCTGTTTTTGAAATCAGATCCAAAACATTTTTTGCGGTGTTACAAACATAAGTTTCGTAACGATTAATAGGTTCAATTGCAATGCTTACGCCTTTTTCTTCAGCATAATCTGCAACTTTACTCCAAACTTCAACAATAGTTTCAGTTTCGTTTTCAGTTAAAGGATTCCCTGAAAATACTCCGATTCCTCCGTGGAGCACTCCTCCTAAAAAACTGGTTTCTAGCTCTGATGTCTTGTCTACAGCCTGTTTCATTAACTTTTCTGCAGCTTCAGGGTAGAAAGCAATATGAGCTTCTTTTGGAAGATTTAATGAACAGACCACGCCCAGATTATTATCTTTAAGCTGCTGCTTAACTTCTTTAGTATTGAATTCCATTGACGGAGGAAGTAAAATCTCAATCAAATCAAAACCTGCTTTTGCCGTTTTTTCTATTGCATACTTTCCGGCTTCAGGATTCCAGTTTGGGGTGATCCATGAAAGCAGTGAAGCTCCAAATTTTATATTCATTTTAATTTATTCATTTTTAATTATTGATTTAAAACACCCACCATTCTGTTCTTACACCAAAGTAAGTTCCGTATCTTTTCGCTCCCGATTGTTGTAAAAATGGAGAATAAAGGCTGTTCATCGCCTGATCATTATATCTCGATAATTCCGCGATAAATCTGATGTGTGGCCTAGCCCAAACGCTTCTCTCGGCAGTAGGAACCAATGTTGGAGCCAAAACCAATTTTGTCATTGATGCAGAATCCTGAGTTCCGTCTTTCCTCGTTGCAAAATGCAATTCGGAAACAATATGGAACCAATTATTGAAATAATAAGTTGCTCTTAAACCTGTATTAAATTCAGACTTTTTATTGAAAATTTCACGGTTATAATAATCTATTGCTTTATTATCGCTGTCTGCCCCGCCCTTACTTTGAGTGTAAACTGCGTAAGCATTTACAGACCATCTATCAGAAAGATTTAGCAAAATATGTTCAACCGCAGTTAGAGAATATGCGCCTTTATAAGTTCTTGTAACTTCATTCGGAGCTCCGTAAGTTCGCCATGTCTGGGTATTTCCGCTATCTCCTCCGTTGGCAATTCCGGCTCCGTATCGTAATGAAATTTGGTTAAAAGATCCCGGAATTTTTGTTTTTAAATCTGAATTTAATTTTGCGCCCAAAACCCAGCCTTTATCTGATGGATATTGTTCTATAGAGTTTTTACCTGATTTATCTACATTATGAAATTCTGCGAGAAGCTTCAATTTATGATCGTCATTTTTAAACGGAAAGGTCTGTTCCAATACAAATACTTCTCTTTGCCTGTAGATTAAATTTTTTGTTCCGCTAATTACATTGGTATAAGAGTATGGTGTTGAATTACTAGCTGCAGTATCTATTGCTGCAGGGAAAAACATAGAGAATCGTGTATTTTTATGCCTAAACCCCCAACCTGTAGCCGAGTGGTCATCGAAATAAAAATAATCTGCAATATGCACATCATCATATCTCTGCCATCTGGATCCTGCCCAAACATCCCAATCACTTCCCATAATATTTCTTGCTTCAACAAAAGCCTCAGGTAAAGCAACAATCATCCCGTGATTAGATTTAGAATCTACATTTCCTAAAAATGTTCCGCCAGAATAAAAACTTAATCTCGCCTGCATATCAATTTTAGTGCTTTTTGTACTGTCACCACCTGCAACAGGAGTGAAATGAAAAGCCGGTAAAAAATCTACATAGTCTCCCTGATCCATTCTTCCTCCCAACGAACCTTGGTTATTAAGGTTTAATTGCCTACCTGTCTTCCCGTCTGCATTTGGAGAATACGCTGCTCCAATCCTACCCGTTGTTCCAAAAGAAAACTTTTTATTGGTAATAATAATCTGTGCATTTGAAATTTGACTTGCAATAATTAAAAGCCAAAAACTATATTTAAAAACATTTGTGTTCATGTTCTACTTCAACGTTTTTGGTTTGTAGAATTTTAAAGCAAACACAATAATGATCACATAACAAATAATTGGCAGTAAGTAAGCATGAGCAACATCTGTTTCTGCTATTCTTCCCATAATTGGCGGGAAAAGCGCTCCTCCAAACATCGCCATCACAAGGAAAGATGAAGCCTGTTGAACTTTATTCCCTAACCTTTTAAGTCCAAGACTGAAAATAGTAGGATACATAATGCTTAAGAATAAATTCAACATAATTAAACTAATGAATGATACCCAACCGAAGCTTTGAGAAATTATAAGACAAAGCACAATATTAGAAACTGCTGAGATGGCTAACAGCTTATTGGGAGCAATATATTTCATTAAAAAGGTTCCCACAAAGCGTCCAATCATCATCATCGCCATGCTTAACGAAAAGTAATAAGAAGCCTGAATTTCCTGAAGGTGCATTTTTTCTACCCCATAATTAATGAAGAATGCCCATGTACCTCCCTGTGCTGCAATATTGAAAAACTGAGCAATAACTGCAAAAATAAAATGTCTCTGCTTCCAAAGCGGCGCACTAGGATTGCTGTCATGATGATGATCTTCCCCTGTTACGTGTTCAAGGATTTCAACTTCTTCTGCATGAGGATCTTTTAAGTTCGGAACTTTTATAAAAAAGAACACAATAGTAATGGTAAGGATAATAATTCCGATACAGGCATACAGGCTTTTTACGGAATCTAGAGAATTACCAGCATCTCCACCAGATCCAAAAATGAAGAATCCGCCAAGTAACGGACCAATAATCGCTCCCAATCCATTAAATGACTGTGCAAAATTTACTCTCTGATCACTGGTTCTTTCGTCTCCTAAAGCTGCCACAAAAGGATGAGCCACTGTTTCCAAGGTTGCCATTCCCATCGCAAGGATAAATAAAGCGAGTCTAAAGAAATCAAAGGATCTATTTTCAGCAGCGGGAATAAAAAGAAAACATCCACCCGCAAATAATACCAGTCCCAAAATTACGCCTAGTTTGTAGCCAAATTTTTTCATGAAAAGTCCCGCAGGAATTCCCATTAAAGCATACGCTCCAAAAATTGAAAGCTGTACCAATCCGGATTTTGATTTGGAAATACTAAGCACATTTTGGAAATGCTTGTTCAATACATCTCCCATTGTTAGGGCAATAGCCCAGAAAAAGAACAGGGAAATAACGAAAGAGAATACAACAAGGTACTTCTTCTCAGTAAATTTGGCTGAATTCATAAGTGTGTTTTTAACGTGTTAAAGGTTTATTTATAAGTTCTAATTTTTAAATTTTTGAAATTCCTCATATTCATAATCTGGGCAAGCACCAGCTTTTGAAGTAATAAATGCACCAAGAGAAATTGCTTCAGTCATAATTTCTTCTGGACTTTTTGCTTGAACTCTTTTAGAAATAAACCCTGCAAGAAAAGCGTCTCCACTTCCTACTGTATCGGCAATTTCTATAGGAACCGCGGAAAAGCCATAATTTTGATTTCCTACAAAATATCTTGCTCCTTTGCTCCCTTTCGTAAGAACGATTTCCTTGATATTAAAATGATTTTGAATAAACGCAGCACTCTCATCTTCGCTCTTATATTCTTCACTGAAAAACTGCATGATTTGTCTCATTTCAGCTTTATTCATTTTTACAATGTCTGCCTGGAATAGAAGTTCTTTAATTAATTCAAGATCAATGAACGGAGGTCTGAAATTAACATCAAAGATTTTAAGTTTAGCAAACTTTAAAAGTTTTAGCAATGTTTCTCTTGACCTCGGATTCCTTGCAGAAAGACTTCCGAAAACAAACGCTTCCGCATTGGATATCAACTCTTCGTGTTCCGGCAAAAAATCAATATAATCCCAAGCTACATGATTTACAATATCATACGTTGCTTCATTATCTTCATCTATTTTTGCAATAACCGTGCTTGTAGGATGTTCATTGTCTACCTGAATATATTCTGTGGTTAATCCCCAAGTATTTATCTGGTTCGTTAATTTTTCACCAAGTTCATCATTCCCTATTCTACTGAGCATTTTCACAGCAGTCCCCATTTTGGAAATGTTATATGCAGCATTGAAAGGTGCTCCCCCTGCTCTGGTGCCTTGAGGGAATATATCCCAAAGAACTTCACCAAAACATACTACATAAGAATTTTCTTTTATCATAAGATTAAACGTTTAAGCTAATTGTTAAATTTTTTACTGTACTGATTTTTTATTGATTAGTTTAGCCGGAAAGCTAATTCTTCTTCCATCAAGAGTATAATTATGAATCTGAGCATCAAGAACTTTTACGGCTTCTTTCGCCATATCCATTAAAGGTTGCTGCACATAGCTAATCTCTGTAGGAAAAAGGCTGTATGCTTCTGTTTCATCAAAAGCAATTACGGATACTTCCTGCGGAACTTTAATATTTTTCTGGTTTAAATAACTCAATCCTGCAATCCCCAATTTGTTGCTCGAAAAATACAACGCTGTTTTTTTAGAAAGATTTAAATTTTCCTCAAGTCCGTTATATATTTCTTCTGTGATATTATGAATTCCAATTAGTAATTTCTTGTACTGAATATCGGCGGTAGAAATACGTTTGTCAAATCCTTCTTGTCTATCTAATAGATGAGGAAGTTTGGTGTCATATCCTACATAGATAATTTCTTCAAAATTTTTCTCAACTAGAAACTCACAAATACTCTCAGATATTTCAGCATTATTAATCATAATTCCTGGAATATTGATATTCTTAAGATAGCGGTCGAAAGTTACAATAGGATATTCTTCTTTCAGCAGTTTTAATACAGCTTCATCAGAATCTACTACGGGTGCTAAAATCATTCCGTCCACTTGTTGTTCAGAGAAAAGTTCTGTAAGTTTTCTGAATTTTTCAGGATTCTCATCACAACTTCCAATAAGCAATGTATAGCCAAACTTCATGGCTTCATCTTCAATATGTCTTGCAATATTTGAGTAAAAGTCATTCGAAATATCAGCAAGAATAAGTCCTATTAACTTACTTTTACTCATTTTCAGGCTTTTTGCAATTTTATTGGGAATATAGTTGATGCTTTCAGCTATTTCAAGGATCTTTTCTTTGGTAGTATCACTTATTCGGCTTCCTTCTTTTTTATTCAAAACATAGGAAACTGTTGCAACAGAAAAACCTGCAATTCTCGCTATGTCTTTTATGGAAGCTCGTTTCATACTATAATTTAGTTTGCAAAAGTATCTCATAAAATATAAACAAAACAATAGACTCATTTTTTTGGTCAATTGGAAAATTATTGTATTTTCGCAACTTTTTAAAAATCAGCCGAGCACAAACACCAAACCACTAAACCTCAATACATTAGTCATAACAAAACTTAATGTTAATTTAATATTAACTCAACATCAATTCTTTACAGCATCAACTAGATATAGTTTTGGTTAAACGTTTATCTTGTTAAAATTTAATATATTTATAAAATAATTATATTTTTGATAAAAATATCCTTTTAAACTAATAATTTTGGTGCATTACATTTCATTTTTATGAATATAGATATAATCCTCGACCAAATTTACCCCTTACCGGAAAGCTCACGACAAAGTTTGAAAAAACATATTACAGAGATTTCACATCCGAAAAATTTTTGCCTGATGGAAGCTGGTAAAATAATCCCTTATATCTTTTTTATAAAAAAAGGAATTGTTCGTGCATACGCTTCTACCGCTGAAAATGACATTACCTTTTGGTTCGGAACTGAAGGGCAAACCATAATCTCAATGAAAAGTTATGTTGAAGATAAACCGGGATATGAAAACATTGAGTTGCTGGAAAACTGCGAATTATATCAGCTTGAAACAGAAAATTTAAGAAATTTATTTAACGAAGACATTCACATTGCCAATTGGGGACGAAAGTTCGCAGAAAGAGAATTGGTAAAAACAGAAGAACTCATTATTTCAAGGCAATTTAAAACAGCATTGGAACGCTATAAAGATTTAATGCGGGATAAATCTGACCTTTTAAAAAGAGTTCAATTAGGCTATATCGCATCTTATTTAGGAATTACGCAAGTGAGCTTGAGTAGAATTCGAGCGGAAATTAAGTGATCAAGTCTTACTATGAATAGTTTATTATTTATTTTCATTTTTTAACATTTGTAAAATTTTAAATGCTGATAAATGCAGAACTTTGCAGCAGAAAAATTAAAAAATGAATTGGATTATCTTAATCATCGCAGGATTATTTGAAGTTGCTTTTGCATCTTGTTTAGGAAAAGTAAAAGAAACAACCGGAACCACTATGTACTATTGGTTTGCTGGTTTCTTGATTTCTTTAACAGTAAGCATGCTTCTATTGATTAAAGCAACTCAAACCTTACCCATAGGAACGGCGTATGCAGTCTGGACAGGAATCGGAGCCATAGGAACTGTATTAATGGGAATTTTCTTTTTTAAAGATCCTATAAGCTTTTGGAGAATATTTTTCATTGTAACCTTGGTTGGTTCTGTGATTGGATTGAAAGCAGTATCTCATTAATTTTAATAAAAATTAGAAAACTTAATCTTTATAAAGCAAAACGTCTTCAAAAATTTGAAGACGTTTTTTGTTGTTTATATACTACATACATCAACTCATTTTTTTTAAATCTAAACTGATAAAACAATGCGATTAGATTGCAAGTAATTTCCTATAAATGTTTTTGTATATTTGAAAAAACTATTAATCATTATGAAAAAAGCTTTATTTCTTTTATTAACGGGTGGCTTACTGACTGCACAAACTTCTGATCTACTTTCTAACAACTGGTATATTTCCAAGATGGTAACAAGTACCGGACAGACAACAAATACTCCTTTCATTGATAGTGGTGTTCCTGCTTCTACATTTAACTCAGCAGGAGGTACAAGCTATGTTTTTAATTCCAGATATTATAATACTTCTCTTATGGCTTTTGGAATTATGCCGGGCACTACAAATCTTATAAAAACCGCCAGCACATGTACATTGGCAGTTTACGATGGAGGAAACGCCATAGCTGCTAGAAATTATGATCAGAGAAATTGTAATATTTATGGTAACGGAGCCTATTCATCAATATATAGTTACCAGATAACAACGAATGGTACTTTAAAAACATTAGCTATTACAGATCCTTCAGGAAATAAAGTATACTATAATAATACTTCTCAATTAAGTACTAAAGAAAGTGAAGTAGAAAAGAAATCGTTTATCGCTTATCCAAATCCAGTGAAGGATATTTTAACCATTGAAAATATTGATAAGAATCTTTCTATAAAAGTATATGATCTATCAGGAAAATTAATTCTTGAAACAAAAAGTAATGATCAAAAAGTAAAAATTGAAACAAGCAGTTTACAGAAAGGACAATATATTTTAGCTGTAGAAAATTATAATCCCCACAAATTTACCAAAGAATAAATTTCCCTATCGATAAAAAGCAAAACGTCTTCAAAAGTTTGAAGACGTTTTGTTATTTATATACTACAGCTAAAATCTCGTTCTGTTCTTACCCTATATTTTTAATTATAAACTTATAAGGCTATGTAATTAGATTTACAGCAGCTGTTTTTTGTATATTTGGGAAAACTATTAATCATATGAAAAAAGCTTTCGTTCTTTTATTAACAAGCGGATTATTAGCCGCTCAAACATCTGATTTACTTTCCACAAATTGGTATATTTCTAAAATAGTAGTAAACGGACAATCTACCAATAGCCCTGTTATGGATACATCCTTTTCAGCATCAACATTTAATACAGCAGGGACAAATGGATATGTTTTTACTTCAAGATATTACAATTCATCACCAGTATCACTTGAGTTCATACCTAATAATAATGTTTTTATAAAAGCTGGGTCAGGCTGTACTTTATGGTATTATAACGGTGGAAACGCTATTAATGTAAATCCTTATGATCAAAAAAATTGTGATTTTTACGTTAATACACCTTCCAATACTCAATATAATTATCAAATAACTAATAGCGGTTCTGGGAAGACGTTAATCATTACAGATCCTTCAGGAAATCAAATTCATTATAATAGCTTTTTCTTGAATACACATGAAACAAATGAATCCAAAAAATTATTCAAAGCATACCCAAATCCCGCAAAAGAAAGCCTAACCATTGAAAATATTGATAAGAACCTTTCTATAAAAGTATATGATCTATCAGGAAAATTAATTCTTGAAACAAAAAGTAATGATCAAAAAGTAAAAATTGAAACAATCAGTTTACAGAAAGGGCAATATATTGTAGCTGTAGAAAATTATGCTCCCTATAAATTTACCAAAGAATAAACTTCTCTATCAACAAAAACGTCTTCAAAAATTTGAAGACGTTTTTGTTTTTATTTATATACTACAGGCAAAATCTCATTTTGTCTTAACCCATATTTTTTAATTTCTTCTTCTGTAAATTGTCGAGAATAGAAATTAGGTTCTGTTTTAAAACCTGCTTTTCTCAAACGGTCAAAATAATCCATTCCATACCAACGGACGTGATCATATTGCCCAAAATGTTTTTGACGCTCTTTTGGATCTCTAATCGTGAAATCTTCATAGGTTTTCTCCAATGAATTTCTCATCGGAACCTGAAAGATCCCCCATCCGCCAGGCTTCATTACTCGATACAATTCACTGATAGCTTTTGCATCGTCTTCAATATGTTCCAACACATGATTGCAAAAGACAATATCAAAACTTTCATCAGCAAAAGGCAAATCCAGAATATCTGCTTTTACATCTACAATTGGAGAGAATAAGTCGGCTGAAATATAATCCAGATTACTCATTTTTTTGAATTTCCTTAAAAATTCTTGCTCCGGAGCGATATGTAAAACTTTAGCATTTTTAATAAAAAAATCAGTTTCATTTTGAAGATACAGCCACATTTGGCGGTGTCTTTCCAAACTTAACGTTCCTGGAGAAAGAGCGTTTTCTCTCTGATTTCCATAGCCATAAGGAAGAAACTTTCGGTAAGATCTTCCGTCGATAGGATCATAGAAATTTTCTCCTTTAAAAAACTGATAAATAAGAGGTCTTGCCCAGATACTCATCTTAATAAGCATCGGACGCGGAATTTTATTTAATAAAAGCTTCGTTACTTTTTTCATTAAAAAACCATTTGGAAAGGCTCCTCTTCATTACTTACGATTCCTAAAGCTTCGTAAACATATTTGAAAGTAGAAAGCAATACCGGCTTCCCATTGATTACCGCAACATCATGTTCGAAATGAGCAGAAGGCAAGTTATCTAAAGTAGTAACCGTCCATCCATCATTATGGAATTTTACTTTCTCTGTTCCAAGGTTGATCATAGGCTCAATAGCAATGGCTAAACCATCTTTGATCACCTTACCACTTCCTTGTTTTCCATAGTTAGGAACCTGAGGGTCTTCATGCATTTTTCTTCCTAATCCATGACCTACCAATTCTTTTACCACTCCATATCCTTCTTTTTCACAATGAGCCTGAATAGCGTGAGAAATATCACCGATTCTTTTTCCTCTTACGCATTGCGCGATCCCTTTATACAAAGATTCTTTAGCAACTTTCAAAAGTTTTTTAACTTCCGGCTTTACTTCTCCGATTTCAAAAGTATAGGCATGGTCTCCAACGAAACCATTTAAAATAGCTCCACAATCCACAGAAAGTACGTCTCCTTCCTTCACAATATCATTGTTTGGAAAACCATGTACTACCTGATCGTTTGGAGAGATACATAAAGAATTTGGAAAACCTCCATATCCTAAAAATGCAGGTTCAGCACCATGATCCTTAATAAAATCATGTGCTAATTTATCTAAATATAAAGTAGTGATACCAGGTTTGATTTCTTTCGCCAACATTCCTAATGTTCTGGAAACCAACTGAGCACTTTCTTTCATAAGACGAAGCTCGTCTATTGTTTTTAATTGAATCATTTTTAAATAGATGTTAGATATTAGATGCTAGAAATTAGACTTACAACTTAATGAATATTTAAGTTAATTGAAACTTCCGACATCTATATTCTTATGATAAAATTAAAAGTAGTATTAAAAACTAACTTCTAATTTCTAAATTATTTCTACCAGAAAAGACCTTTTTTCTTTTCTTTTTTAAGCTTAGAATACGCTAAGACTTCTTTTCCTTCCACACGGAATTCTATTCTTTCATTAATGATATTATAGATCTCACCCCAACCTGGGAACCCACCTAAATTTCTATCATCAATAAACCAATCGGCATCCAGCTTTCTTGATTGTGATTGAGGATCAAAAACTTCACCTTCAAAACTAGAATTTATTGCATAGAATTCAATTCCATTGCTTCTGCAGAACTCTACAGCTTCATCCAGCGTTTTTCCGTGTCTGTATGTCCAAAGGATTAATCTGAATCCCTGGCCTTGTAATTTTTTTAGTGTTTCGAAAGCGAAAATTTTCGCCTTACCAATTGCTGGATATGCATCATCTACGATAGTTCCGTCAAAATCCACAGCAATTTTTTTATTGTTCATCATGCTCCCTTATGATTTAGAAGTGCAAAGATAAGAAATAAAAAGAGTGCCAAAAACATTGAGCACTCTTACTTTATAATTTAATGATAATATGGAACTAACTTTTTACCCAGCTAAACTGAAATTGCAGATCCGGAGTAGAAACTCTGTCTGTAATTTTCTGTAATCTTCCCGGTAATTTCATTAGATATTCCTGAGCTTTTTCTGCCTTTTCGTTAAGACCTTTTACGTGCTCAATCTTCCATTCATCCAATAAGTCTTTCATAATATTGATGTAATCCTGACCTGTATACACCATACATCTTTGTGCAGCATCCGAGAAATGCCCCCAAAGTTCACCTGCCTTCTGGCCAGATTGTCTCATCAAATGCGCGGGCATTACAATTTTCTTACGCATCATATCTTCAAATGCTATGATCATTTCTGATGGATCCAGTTCAAGAATTTTTGCAACAAAATGTTTGTAAGCTTTAGCGTGTCTCGCTTCATCTGCAGCAATTACACCACACATTTTAGCTAATTTCCCGTTTCCAGACTGCTTTGCCAATGTTCCTACTCTTCTGTGAGAAATATTGGTAGCTGTTTCCTGAAAGCTTGTATAGATAAAGTTTCTGTAAGGATCCATACTTGTTCCTATATCAAAACCATCACTAATTAAATATTGCGTAGTGATCTCCACCTGTCTCATATTTACCCTACCACATAGATAAAGATATTTATTTAGTAAATCTCCATGTCTGTTTTCTTCACCTGTCCAAGATCTGATCCAGTTTGCCCAACCTACTTTGTCTTCCTCCTGATTGATTCCTTCTACTCCCATTAACCAAGATTCATAAGATGGTAAAGCTTCCTCAGTAATACAATCTCCGATTAATGTAACGAAAAGATCATAAGGCATCTCGCGAGCAAAAGTCTGAATTTCCTCTAAATCGTGTTTGAAATCTGCACTTGAAGGATCCGGAAGGTAATCTGATGGTTGCCAAATTTTTTCAATTGGAGTCAAAAATTTATCTAGAAAAGAACCTACTTCCTTTTCTAAAATTCCCATTACTTCTCTCCTTACAAGCTTCTGATACATTTTTACTATTTAAATTTTAATTTGCAAAGATATGATTTATTTATTATTTGGCGCATAATACTATATGTGACTCATAACATCTGATAAAAATCATAAAAAATACCGCTATATAAATATAACGGTATTTTTTTAACTTTATTATTGATTTTAACTAATTAAAACATCTCCAGTCATGATTTCAGGGATCTCTACTCCCATAGCAGTAAGAATAGTTGGTGCCACATCTCCTAGTTTTCCAGGTTTTAGGTTCCAGGTATGATCCTTATCCATCACGATGAATGGTACTAAATTCGTTGAATGTTGTGTATTTGGAGTTCCATCCGGATTGATCATTACATCTGAATTTCCATGATCTGCCAAAATGAAAACAGCATATCCGTTTTCATAAGCTGCCGTTGCTACCTTCTCAATACATTTATCAACCGTTTCAGCAGCTTTTACTGCCGCTTCGAAAACTCCTGTATGCCCAACCATATCAGTATTGGCAAAATTTAAACAAATGAAATCCGCTGTTCCATTTTCAAGTTCAGGAACAATCGCATTCGTGATGTCGTACGCTGACATTTCTGGTTTTAGATCGTACGTAGGAACATCTTTCGGGCTTGGACAAAGCAATCTTCTTTCTCCAACAAACTCCTCTTCTCTACCCCCTGAAAAGAAGAACGTAACGTGAGGATATTTCTCTGTTTCTGCAATTCTAATCTGTGTCTTATGATTTCTTTCTAACACCTCTCCCATTGTATCTTGAAGAACATTCTCATCAAAAACAACATGTACATTTTGGTACGTTTTATCATAATTGGTCAATGTTACATAATAAAGATCCAGCTTATGCATAGAATAGTCGGGGAAGTCTTGCTGAGAAAGTACTTCTGTAATCTCACGGCCTCTGTCTGTACGGAAATTGAAAGAAATTACCACATCATTATCTGTAATCTTTGCAACTGGAACCACATTTCCGGTTTCTGTAGTATGAACCATAATGATCGGCTTCAAGAACTCATCTGTAACACTGTTCTCATAAGAAGCTTTAATTGAAGCTAAAGCATCTGTTGATTCTAGTCCAACACCATTAACCATTGCATCATAAGCCAATTTTACACGCTCCCATCTTTTATCTCTATCCATTGCGTAATATCTTCCCACGACGGTAGCAATTTTTCCGGTTGTAGCATCCATATGTTTCTGAAGTTCATCAATAAAACCAAATCCTGAATGCGGATCGCAGTCTCTACCATCAGTAAAAGCATGAACGAAAACATTATCATGCAATCCAAATTCTTGTGCTGCCGTTAAAAATCCTTTTAAGTGATTGATATGTGAATGTACTCCTCCATTAGAAACCAACCCGATAAAGTGTACTTTTTTATTTTCTCTTTTAGCATATTCAAACGCTTCCTGAATAACTTTCTCCTGACCTAATGTTCCATTTTCAACTGCCATATTCAGTTTAACCAGATTTTGGTAAACCACTCTTCCTGCTCCTAAATTCATGTGCCCTACTT
Source organism: Chryseobacterium polytrichastri (assembly GCF_900142445.1). Taxonomy (GTDB): domain Bacteria; phylum Bacteroidota; class Bacteroidia; order Flavobacteriales; family Weeksellaceae; genus Chryseobacterium; species Chryseobacterium polytrichastri. The sequence goes on from NZ_FRAV01000041.1 coordinate 21,286, forward strand.
CAGAATTCCCCATCTGCCCAAAAGGAAGACCAACTGCTAAACCACTCGCTTCAAGCGTTGTGTGCGGGAATTTTGTATAACAACTATCTATAAATGGTGTGTTTGCTTTATCTAATGCTGAAACATCCGGATTCAGACCTAATCCCCATCCGTCAAGGATCGCTAATATTGCTTTTTTTGACATTATTTTATAACTTTTATATTACAAATTTATCTATTTTAGAATGAATTTAAGAATTTGAAAGACTTAAATTTTTATTAAAAGATTTTGTTTATTCTCTTGCTAATGTTGCAGGTTAAGCAGATTTTTAAATTTAAAATATAATCTATGTGAAATATTTTAAACACAAATTTCACAAATGTTTTACACAAATTTTCACGAATGCTAGGATTGAGTTTTATTTTCTCCCGCAGATTACATAGATTTTCGCAGATGATTGCGTATATTTTTTAATTCAATCTTTTTATTTACCCGCTTTGGAATAAAAATAATTATTAATTTTGCGTTATGGATTTACGAGATCAATTGAAGAACCTTTTTCCGACTCACGAAGAGCAGGATTTTGAAATGCCTGAAGAGCAATTTAAGCAGAAAGAGCCTTTGGTATGTAAGTTTGAGAAAAAAGGAAGAAACGGAAAACCTGTAACAATTGTTGAAGGTTGGGAAGGAAGTGAAGAAGATTTAAAGAAAATCTCAAAAAAAATAAAAACCACACTAGGAATAGGTGGTTCTGAAAAGGATGGAACGATTATCATTCAAGGAGATAATCGTGATAAAATAATGGATATCCTTAAAGAAATGGGATATAAAACTAAAAGAGTCGGCGGATAGTTTTACATTTAAATAGAGAATTAAAAATACTTTAAACTTTTGCTTTACAGCAAAAGTGACAAAAGATTTACACCTTAGTATTTAAGTTGATTTTAAATCCCAATAAGAGTTTTTGCATCTTTTGTGGTTACTATTTTTCAGATAATTTTTAGAAATAGATTTGTGCCTGAGGAAGTAAAGTCTTTAGCTCCTCAATTTTGTTTTTTGTCATTGGATTTCCTGTTAAGATCAATGTTTTAAGATTTTTCAAATGTTTAATTTCTGTTGGAAGGTCTTTTAAATTATTGTTCGCTAAATTTATACTTACAACATTTTTCAAGCCTTTTATTTTAGAAGAGATTTCCTGAATATTATTATCACTTACGTTCAAAAATTCAAGATTTTTGGAATGAAATAAGTTCTCAGGAAGTTTGGCAATCGTATTTTGTTGTAATTCTAAATATTTAATGTCTTTTGGAAATTTTAGATTGCCTAAGTCGTTGATCTGATTTTCTGAAAGATTTAGAAACTTTAAATTCTTAATTTGATGTAAATCATCAGCAATAAAACTAATTTGATTTCCTTGCAAATTGATTTCTTCCAAAGAAGGTATTTTCATTAAAGCTTCCGGAAAAACATTCAAATCATTGGCATCCAAATAAATTGTTTTTAAGCTTTGCAGTTTTGCAAGATTGGGATTAATACTTGTCAGGCTATTCAAATTAATTGAAAGTGTCGTAAGCTTTATTAGTTCACCAATTTCATCGGGGATAAATCTAATGCTGTTTTCATTTACATTTAAAATCTCCAGTTCTTTTAATGCAAATATTTCAGCATCCATTTTCTCTAGTTTATTTCCCATTAAATTTAGGAAAAATATAGACTTAAGATCTTTAATCTGAGGAGGAACATTAAATAGTCCTTTTTCTCTGAAGCTCATGCTATAAACAGTTTTTCTACTTTTTAACGCGTCATCAACATTGGTATATGTAGGATATTTCACAGGATCAATCTGGGCTTTTGCCTGATGAAGCGATATAATAGAAATAAGAAAGAAAAGTTTTTTCATATATAAAAAGATAAAAAGCCGCCGATAATAAATTACCGACAGCTAAAAATTATAATAACTATTTTTTTAAAAGCTTTAAGGTTTGTTGGAACCCACCATCAGCTTCAATATTTAATATCAATACTCTTGAAACTTCAAGCTGAGAAGTAAAATCAAGATCTAAAGATTTGTTTGTTCCTGAGAATTTTTTATTGAAAACAATTTTACCATCCATACTGTAAGCTGTTACAGAAATATCTTTCAATCCTTTTGGAGAATTGATTTTAACAATTCCTGAAGTTGGATTTGGAGTAACTGTTACTGTATTTCCTTTTTTGTTTTCAATAGTTCCTAATGAACCTTCAATTCCTAAGTTATTTTTAAGAGCTACAACAACTGTTGCAGACTTTCCTCTATAATCAATTGTATTTCCTGTTGCATCTACATCTGTAGAAATTGTAGAATGCGGATGCTGAATTGAGAAGAAGCCAAACTTATGATCCGGAGTAAAAGTAAGACCTGTTGGCTCTGCACCTCTTGGCATTGACGCAAATAATTTTACTTTAGGATTTTCCTGTGTATGATCCGGGGCTACTACCCAGATATAGTTTTTACCACCATCCTGTAATACCCAAAGATTACCCAATTCATCAAAAGTAAGATTATCATTTCCGTTACCCCAAAGTTCAGACCTTGCTCCCTGTGCAGTCATGAAAGAATACGACGTAGAAGCTCCTCCAACGAAAGTTTGAACTTCTGAAGCTGTGGTTCCATCATCTTTTAATCGGTAAACTTTATTTAATCCTTTTGCTGTAAAATATATTTTACCATCAATTGGGCTAATTTCAACATCTTCTATTCCACTAAACCTTGTTCCTCCAAGAGATTGAGCAAGAGTTGGTGTATTATTCTGATCTGCTTTTTCTTTGTTCGGAACCTGAATCCAGCTCGCTGTAGTAGCCACAGGATCTCCTCCGCTAAGCCCTTGATCTAATTTTAATACATAAAGATTTCCTGAAGAAAGATCGTTTGGAGTATCCATAACATATTTATAAACCATGTGGGTACCTCCGTCTTCTCCATAATAAGCTGTTGTTCCTGTACTATTAATGACTACATTCTCATGATTCATAATACCCATCTGCCAAAGCTTTCCTTTTGAACCATCCTCGTTTTTGGTAATAACCTCAGCCGTTGCAGGATCAATTTCTATCAACCATCCATAATCTTTATAGCCATCATTGTTTACATCATTTGAAGTTACTCTTTCTTCAGCAGTAACAACTGTTCCCCATGGTGTAATCCCTCCTGAACAGTTTCTGATGGTCTGAACCAAACTAGGTGCAGAAAAATCTACCGCTCTTGATTTAGTTAACTGCCAAAGTTTTGTAGAAGCATTATAGTTTACTTCTCCCATAGTAACTCCACCAGGGTTCGTTTCATGATTTACGGCTAAATATCCGTCTGTAGAACTGCCATTTTTTGCTACATATCCTGTGAAATCATTCTGTCCTCCAACAACTCCGCCACCTTCTGTATAACTATCTCCTTCTTTTAAAATAAGCTGATATTTATGCTCTGTAGGAATAATTAGTTTTCCGGTTTGTGAGGTTGGAATAATAGAGGTAAAACAACTGATATGGTTGGCATTACAATTAATAGGATCTACCGTAACATTGGTAGTTTTAAGATAGGCATCAATTCTTAAATCTGAACTTGAAACACTTCTGTTATGAAGTCTTATTGCAATTCTGTTTTTACCGTTAATAAATTTTGATTTAGGAATTAAAAACACATTGTATATGTTTTCTGCAGCACCCTCTATAGATCTACTTGCTCTGGTATTGAAAGCAATCTGACCGGAGGGCATATTATCTCTTAGTATTTCCTGTCCGTTAACATATACCACAATGCCATCGTCTCTCATGACTCCCAATTCTAGAGTATCTGTAAGTTCAGATAAATCCACATCAATATCTTTTGCAAAATATGCCGAGATAAGCCCGGAATTAATGGTAGTTGTTACAGGATCTCCATAACCAAGAGGCCCGTTTCCTACAGCCCAGGAAGTAATGTCATATGTTTTATCTTTCCATTGATTTGGCTGAGCCTGATTGTTGTCCTGATAACTCCAGGGCGAGTTTTTGTCGAAAATAAATGCTTGCGCATTAAGTACAGGACTTGCTGCAATTGCAAGCACTGCAAGCGTTAATAATTTTTTCTTCATTTGTAGATTTTTTACCCTACAAAAATATTTTTTTTAATCGGATTTGCCGGTTATATGACTTTAAATAAACATTAACTAATGCGAAATTAAATATTAAGAACTAAAAAATCCCCCCTAGAAACCCACTAGCAAGTATCTTATTTTTGTTTTTATTTACATCATTAATGAGGAAAAGATAAAAAGCCGCCGATAATAAATTACCGGCAGCTAAAAATTATAAATAACTATTTTTTTAGAAGCTTCACTGTTTTTTGGAAACCTTCTGCTTCAATATTCAAAATCAACACTCTTGAAACTTCAAGTTGTGAAGTGAAATCAAGATCTAATGACTTGTTTGAACCTGTAAATTTCTTTGTGAAAACAATTTTACCATCCATACTGTATGCTGTTACAGAAATATCTTTCAGTCCTTTTGCTGAATTGATCTTCACCATTCCTGAAGTTGGATTCGGAGCAACTGTCACTGTATTTTCTGCAACATGCTCAATTGTTCCTAAAGAGCCTGTTGTTCCTAGATTATCTTTAAGAGCCACTACGATAGTTGCAGATTTCCCTCTGTAATCAATTGTATTTCCTGTTGCATCTACATCCGTAAGAATTGTAGAATCCGGATGTTGGATAGAGAAGAATCCAAATTTATGATCTGGCGTAAATGTAAGACCTGTAGGTTCTGCACCAGCCGGCATAGAAGCAAATAATTTTACTTTTGGATTAGCCTGTGTATGATCAGGAGCAATTACCCAAATGTAGTTTTTACCACCATCCTGTAGAACCCAAAGATTTCCTAATTCATCGAAAGTAAGATTGTCATTACCATCTCCCCAAGCTTCAGATTTCGTTCCTTGCGCTGTTGTGAAAGAATATACAGTAGAAAGTCCTCCTACGAAAGTTTCTACCTGGGAAGCGGTAGTTCCATTATCTTGTAAACGATATACTTTGTTTAATCCTTTTGCCGTAAAATATACTCTCCCGTCTAATGGACTGATATCTACATCTTCTATTCCATTAAATCTTGTTCCACCTAATGACTGAGCAAGTGTAGCTGTATTATTTTGATCTGCTTTTTCTTTGTTAGGAACCTGAATCCACGTTGCAGTAGTTCCTACAGGATCTCCTCCTGTGCTTAATCCCTGATCTAATTTTAACACATACAGATTTCCTGAAGAAAGATTGTTTGGCGTATCCATAACGTATTTATAAACCATGTGAGTTCCGCCATCTTCCCCATAATAAGCAATTGTTCCTGCATTATTAATCACCACGTTTTCATGGTTCATAATACCCATTTGCCATAGTTTTCCTTTAGACCCATCGGCATTTTTAGAAATAACCTGAGCCGTAGCAGGGTCAATTTCTACCAACCATCCGTAGTCTTTCATTCCGTCCCCATTCAAATCATTTGATGTTACAGATTCTTCAGCAGTAACAACCGTTCCCCAAGGTGTAACCCCTCCAGAGCAGTTTCTGATCGTTTGTACCAAGCTTGGTGCCGAGAAACTTACCGCTCTTGATCTTGTTAATTGCCAAAGCTTTGTTGAAGCATTATAGTTAACTTCCGCCATAGTAACGCCACCCGGATTTGTTTCGTGGTTTACAGAAAGGTAACCGTTGGTGCTGCTTGCATTTTTAGCCACATATGCCGTAAAGTCATTTTGACCGCCAACTAATCCGCCACCTTCTGTATAATTATCTCCTTCTTTTAAAACAAGTTGATATTTATGTTCTGTAGGAATGATTAATTTCCCTGTTTGTGCTGTTGGAACAATAGAAGTAAAACAACTGATGTGCATTGAATTACAAGCTGTAGGATTTGTTACAGGACCTGTTGTTTTAAGATAAGCATCAATTCTTAGATCTGAACTTGCCGCTCCTCTGTTGTGTAATTCGATAGAAATTCTGTTGTTTCCGTTAACGAATTTTGATTTTGGAATTGAGAAAACATTATACACGCTTTCTGCAGCCCCGTCAATGGTTGTACTAGACCATGTATTGAAATCAATTACACCGGCAGGCATATTGTCTCTTACCACTTCTTCTCCATTCAAGTATACTACGATACCATCATCTCTCATCACACCCAATTCCATAGTGTCACTTAAGTCAGATAAGTTGACATTGAAATCTTTAGCGAAATAAGCAGTGATAAGACCTGAATTAATGGTTGTAGTAACTGGATCTCCGTAACCAAGAGGACCCGCTCCTACTGTCCAAGTTGAAATATCGAAAGTTTTATCTTTCCATTGAGCAACCTGTGCCTGATTGTTGTCTTTGTAGCTCCATGAGGAATTCTTGTTGAATACAAAAGTTTGTGCCTGAAATACAGAACTTGTCATTAATCCAAGCGCTGCAATTGTTAGTAGTTTTTTCTTCATTTTAATTTTGATTTATTAGACCTTGCAAAACTATTTTTTAATCACGAGCCCTCTATTAATAAGACTTTAAATAAGTTTAGCTGAATATTAATAAATCAGGAACCTAATGTTAATTAGATTAATTTTATGTTAAATTAAAAAAATATTAAAAAGTGAATGAGTGGATAAGGAACTGCAATTTTTGACTTTTACATTCGTTAAACCACCCTTTCACAAGTATTTTATTTTTTTGTTTGACTTATATCGGTTAATGTATTCAGGAAAGCTATAACCTGCTTAATCTCAATCTGAGTAAGGTTTAATTTATCCGCAGGCAATGTTTGATTTTTCATTTTCAACCCTGCTCCTTCACCGCCGCCTTCGTTGTAGAAATCCATCACTTCTTCCAATGTATTGAAAGCCCCATTATGGAAATACGGTTTTGTAAGCGCAATATTTCTAACAGTAACAGTTTTGAATGAATTCTCATAGATCCAAGAATTTTCTTTTTTCACAGGACTGTTCACTCTTCCTTTATCGGTATCTAATTCTATCGGAAGTTGATTCAAGGGCTTTTTGGTCACGCCTAATACTTCAGATTCATTTTCGTTAAAGAATGGCGGAACCAATCCTGAAAAGTGTGGCGCGAAATGGCAAGTCGCACAATTTGCTTTCCCCATGAAAAGATTATAACCTTTTTTGGCATCATCAGAAATTTCTTTTTCATTCCTCATGAACTTATCGAAATCACTTTCAAAAGAATACAAAGAAGCCACGTAAGAACTTAATGCCTTAGAAAAATTCTCTTTGCTTATTTCTCCGTTTTTAAAAGCTGCACGAAACGCTTTCTTATATTCCGGCTTTGTTTTTAATTTTTTAATGATGCTTTCATAACTTGTATTGAATTCATCTTCATTGTAAATTACATGTTCCGCTTGTTGCTCCAGATAAAAAGCTCTTAAATCATAGAAAAACCTTTTGGCAAAAACTGCATTATATAAAGAAGGTGAGTTTCTTAACACCGTTTTTCCTTCCACATTACTTTGAGATTTCGTTTTTAAATCTGTAAAAGCATTTTCAGGCAAATGGCACGTTGCACAGCTCATTTTGCTGTTATCACTTAAGTTTTGATCATAGAAGATTTCTTTTCCTAATGTTCTCAGATCTGGATTATCTTCGGAAGATTTTAATAAGGTGTAGAAATATGGATCAAGGAAATCGCTTGCAAAAAGATTTTTACTTTTCACATTCCAACCCGAAAACTCTTTCAGATCATCTGAATTTCCGTCCCAGTTTCCGAATTCTTCATATAACGGCTGAATATATTTTTTATAGAATTCTATTCTGTCAAAAGTTTCAAAATCTTTGTTTTTTGAAAGGTAATCAATGCTTTCCGTTAAAATTCCATTGGCTTTCTGAACAGAATAATTTTTAAAGTAAACATCATTATTGATGTATTTTTTCATTCCCAACAAGGCATGACCTGCTTCTTCAGAAACATTTAAAGAACCAGGAGTATCAAAACCCGTTACGCCTAACGTATAGATTCTGATCAATTCAATTCGTAAAGGCAATGTTTTATTATTTCCTTTACTCAACCCATTTTTCACAGAGCTTAAATAAAAACTTGCATAACTGTTATACAAGAAATTAGTGATGGTTTTGATTTCCTCTTTTTTCTCGGCTGCTTCATCTGAGAATATCAATTCATCCAAAACCTGCAAGCCTTCCGGAGGCAATGTATATGCTGAGGTTCCTGCTGCTTCAATATGAAATAATGGCGCTGCATTCAAATGCGTTTTAGAAAATTCCGGATAATGATAAGCAATGTAAAACTCAACTTCTTTGTAAGAATTTCGAGCATTGCTTAATGACTTTTGTAAATCTTCAAGAGAGATTTTATCCTCAGAAAATTGGTGTACATCAGTTTTTAGTTGCTCAAGTCTGCTTTTAAAATCGGTTAACCCTTTATTAACAATGGTATTTTCATTTTCTACACCTGTATCAGTAGGATTAAATGACATTATTGCAAAACCCATCAACAAAATGATGATAACTAACGGATAAGATCTCATTAAATTTTTAACAGCAAAGCTATCATTCGTAAGTTATCTTAACTTTAATTCAGGATTAAATAATGTTTATATTTTACTTCAAAGAATTTTTATTAATTTTAAACCCCGAAATCAAATTCATCATACTCAAAAACGGTCGCTACTTTCTAAGACCGGTTTTAAAATAATGAAGAAAGGATATTGGGGAGGATTTTAAAGATTTACAACAAATCAAAATTAAATATGAGAACAACATTATTACTGACTTTTGTGGCAGGACTTTTTTCGTTGACTGCCGTTGCTCAAAAACTGGGACAGGAAAAGGCCGTTTATGCAGAAAAGAAAGGTAATGATTATTATCTGTTTCGCCTCTCACAAGACCAACCTGTTCCTAAAGTTTATCTTTACTCCAACGGGGAAACAAAGCCCTACAAAAGCTACAAAACATTAAAAGATGTTGCCGTAGATTTTCCGGGAATCAATACCTATCATCAATCAACAAAAGAAGAATTGATTTCTATTCTCAACAAAGACAATCATTTGTATGAGATCTCGTCTCAAAGAAAAGACGACAAAAAGACTGTTAGCGTTTACGAAGTTTCTAGCGGCCAGAGAAAAATGGTAAAAGAATACCTTTCTGTTAACGAACTCGAAGCATCTCCTTATAAAGGTGCTATTTTCATTGATCAAAAAAAATAAATCATATTATGCTAAACAAACTTGCTGCCTCAGAGTTAGTTCTGAATGAAGACGGAAGTGTGTACCACTTAAACCTTTTACCTGAAGATATTGCCGATAAAGTGATCCTTGTAGGAGATCCGGACAGAGTACCGAAAGTGTCTCAATATTTTGATAAAGTAGAGGTTAAAAAGAACAAAAGAGAATTCTATACCCACACAGGAACATTGCGTGGCGAAAGAATTTCTGTAATGTCTACAGGAATTGGTACAGAAAATATCGATATTGTAATGAACGAGCTTGATGCTTTGGTGAATATCGATCTAAAAGAAAAAGAATTTAAAAAAGAACATAAATCTCTTCAGTTGTTCCGTATGGGAACTTGTGGAAGTGTAAATCCTGACGTACAGGTTGACAATATGCTGGTTACCCAAAATGTTGTTGGATTAGACGGATTAATGCATTTCTACCAAGATTATGAGTTTGAAAACGATTTCTCAAAAAACTTTATGGAGAAATTTCCATATGCGAAAATCAAGCCGATGCTTTATTTTGCAGATTGGTCAGAAGAATTGGGAGAACTATATAAAGATGCCAAATACCACGGAAATACGGCTACTTTCCCAGGATTCTATGCTCCACAGGGAAGACAGCTTCGTTTAAAAGCTTTAGATGATAAATTTCTGGAAACTTTAAATGAGCTAGGAGTTACCAATTTCGAAATGGAAACTTCTGCAATCTATGCACTTTCAAAGTTATTAGGACATAAAGCGATTACCGTAAATAACGTAATTGCCAACAGAAGACGTGGAGAATTCTCTGCAGATCATCATGCTTCTGAAAAGAACCTGATTACTTGGGTTCTTGATAGAATTATTAAGTAATTTTAAACGTCTGTAATAATTTCAGTGAATAACTAAGGGAAGTCTAGAGATTAAAAAAACTTTTAAACCATTAAGAAGATTAAAGAAGTTAAGTTTAATTAAGAAAAATCAAATAGATTTTCAAGCCTTAAAACAAAACTAAACTTAATATTCTTCATTTCTAAATAAAATCTTAATGGTAAAAATTGATGAACAGCTATAATAATTTGTTCATAAAAGACAAATTATTAAAATCTAAACAAGCTCTAAAACACATAAGAGAGGGTTTCAATATTGAAACCCTCTCTTATTTTTTCATGGCAATTCCTCTCGTATTCTTTAACGATTCCAAGATTACAAATTTATTTAGAAAATTTAACCGATAACATCGTTTTGTGAACTTATAAAAATTCAATCAAGCCCATATCACCAACTTAAAATATATTATAAAAAAGAGACTTCAAAAATTAATTCGAAGTCTCTTCATTCATATATTTAATAATATTCAAAAATCAAATGTATTAAAACTCATTAATCGTTACATAAAAATGAGCAGAATTAAGACTTGCTGCATTCCCTGAAATATTACTTAAAGCAATCGTAATGTTTGAAGTGGATGTTAATCTTGGGTTTAAAATTCCGAAATCCGAAACTCCTGCAAAATCACTAGCCGGAGATACCACGATAGATGCTTTTGTTGAAGTGGGTTGATACGCTGCCGGAATGGCAAAACTCAAGGTTGTTGTTTTTCCGGAAGGTAAATTACTGATAGAAACAGATGGCCAAATCTCAAAAGTAATCTGATTCTTTTGTACACTTCCCTTTTCTCCTAATTTATACTGTCCGTTTACATCAATCTTGGTTGTATTATTTGGAGAATTAGTTCCAACTCCTACTGAGACGTTGTTATTTCCAAGAACAATAGCATTCGCCTGTGTTGTAGAAGCACCATACCCTACAGCCGTTGAAAATTGTCCAGTTGCCGAAGCTCCTGAGCCTAACGCTGTTGAGTTTTGATTATTGGTCTGAGAATTAATTCCCAACGCCGTTTCTCCATTAGAAGTTGTTTTTGCATTATATCCTAATGCAATAGATTGAAAACCTGCTGCCGTAGAATTTTTCCCTATGGCTGTTGCCTCATTGGTTGTTGTCTTTGCACCATACCCGATTGCCGTTGACTGGAAACCATTAGCTTCAGAGTTATTTCCTACAGCCGTAGCTTCATTTACCGTTACTTTTGCATTAAATCCTAACGCTGTTGACTGATATCCTGATATTTGTGTATTAGCTCCAATTGCCACAGATTCATTAGCTGACACAGAAGCATTTGTACCAATAGCAATTCCTTGATATGAACCACTTGAGTTTCCTATTGCAATTCCGTTTTGAGCTGCATTAGCCGAAGCACCTAAGCTTATGGAATTATTTGTTCCTAATCTTCCCATTGTAGCACCATTTACTTTAAATACTAAATCATCTAACGTAGATGTTCCTAAAGATAAAGGTGTATTGGCTGATGAATAGTTACCTGCATTTGAACCTGTAGTATTCCATCCCGAAGAACCGCCAGTAATTCCATTATTAGACCCTGACCCACTGGATATTAAGTTCCATTGACTGTTATTCCAAAAGTAGAACCCTGTTGCTGCCAAGCTCCCAGATCCGTTATTCCAAACCAATAATCCGGTTGCCGGAGATACAATAGTAGTAGCATCTGTTAATGAGCTTAGTGAGATACTTGGAATGAGTAATCCTTTATTTTTAGAGTTAATTTCTAACATTGCAGAGGTATTTGGATTGGGAGTTCCTATCCCAACTTGAGCATAGACAAAGCTATGAAAGACTAAAAATAGTCCAACAGCGGTAATAAAATTTTTCACTTGGGTATAATTATTTATGAATTACTTATGTACTTTTCGATTGCAAATATATGATATTTTCAATAAAACATCAAATATTTTGAATTTTTCGCAATAAACACACTAGAGAGTGACTAATAGGTAACTTACTCACCGTTTAATGAAAAAACGCCACCACAAACTCCTCTGTAAAGTCTTTATTCATGGGCATATAAAAAAACTAAACTAATAAAAAGTATTTCTAATATTATTTATTAATTAAATAAATACCACAAAATTGTGAATAAAATTTAATTATTCACAATTCAATGAAACAGTTTTTGATGATATTTTCACTAATTTATGCTCTTACTTTATATCTCAAAAACACCTATAAATACTAAATTTTCGAGTATTAATTGTTGAGACATTCCACTAAATTAATTGAGAATTTAATCGTTATGAAAACTTTAAAAAAAAATTAACAAGTATTTTAAGCCCGTTTTTTCTTATAAAACCCTACATTTATTTTGAAAAACAGTACCGTTTTTTTTATATTTGGAAGTATTTCTAAAGTTTTTAATTATTTCTTATAACTTCTGAATTTACCGCTACCACTTTCTTTTCGGAAAATATTTTAGTATTTTCATCATTGAATATCCCCATAGACTGTTTAATTTTTTCCAGACCCATTTAGGATGGTACATTTAGGTAATCTTATCATAAAACTTTCAAAAATTCAGCTATTTTCTTTCAAATCAGATTTTCGATCATCTTATTTTGACATTTTGTGTTCAGATTATCTTCCTTCAGATATTCTAAAATACTATTCAATAACATGTTAGTATCAAGCCTGTTTAAACTAATTAAAAAATTTAACCACAAAAGATACAAAAGCTATTATTGAATCATTTAAAGTTGAACTATTTGAAAACAAAGCTTACAAAAGAATAAAAATCAAAGATTTTTTTAAACTTATGTGTTCTTGTTTGCAGTTCATTATGAACTTAAATAAATAATATGCTAATCTTTTATCTCTTTTGTGGTTAAATTAAAAAGTTTAAACAAGTTTATCAATTAAAAAACGAATATGAAAATTTTTAAGCGCATGTAAAAATATTATGAAAAATTTAACAATAGCATCCAGCTTTAGGAATGGTTATTGTTTATTTATTATCAACACGCAAAAAATATTAAACATTATGAATAATTCGGATTACAACAAAGCGGAAGACGCGGTAAACAACACACAAAACTCTTTAGAGAATGCGGCTGAAAAAGCAAAATGGAAAGTTAATGAACTAGCAGATAAAGCTAAGGATTATATTAATGAGAAAAGAGCAAATGATGAGGAGGCAAGCCATGAAGACTGGCTTGATAAAGTAAAAGCAAATGTATCTGATGCATGGGAAGGCGTAAAAGATCAGGCGAGTGATGCTTGGGAGAAAACCAAAGATGCAGCAGAAGATGTAAAGGCGGAATGGAATAAGAAAACCAATTAAAAATTTCAGTTATATAAATATTTTCAAGAAAAACGGAGCTTTTTTATAAAGGCTCCGTTTTTTTATTATGCTCTAAACACAAATTATTGCTACATTTGTATATATTAATAAACATTAGAAAATTATGTCATACGGTTTACTTAAAGGCAAAAAGGGAATTATTTTTGGAGCCCTTAATGAACAATCTATCGCATGGAAAGTTGCAGAAAGATGTCATGAAGAAGGTGCTGAATTTATCTTATCAAACGCTCCGATTGCTTTGAGAATGGGAGAACTTAATGGTTTAGCAGAGAAAACAGGTTCTGAAGTTATAGGAGCAGACGCTACTTCTACAGAAGATCTTGGAAAACTTTTTGACGCTGCAATAGCAAAATTCGGGAAAATAGATTTTATTCTTCACTCTATAGGAATGTCCGTAAATGTAAGAAAAGGGAAACATTATACAGAAATGAATTACGACTGGACTGAAAAAGGTTGGGATATCTCAGCAGTTTCTTTCCATAAAGTAATGCGTACGGCTTGGGAAAAAGACTGTATGAATGAATGGGGAAGTATTTTAGCACTTTCATACATTGCAGCTCAGAGAACATTCCCTGACTACAATGATATGTCTGATAACAAAGCATACTTAGAAAGTATTGCAAGAACTTTCGGATACTACTGGGGTGACAGAAAAGTACGTGTAAACACGGTTTCTCAGTCTCCTACTGTTACTACTGCTGGAAGCGGAGTAAAAGGTTTCGGAGGTTTCTTAGGATATGCTGAAGATATGTCTCCACTAGGTAATGCATCAGCGCTTGAGTGTGCAGACTACTGTGTAACCTTATTCTCTGATCTTACTAAAAAAGTAACGATGCAGAACTTATTCCACGATGGTGGTTTCAGTAACACTGGAGTTTCTCAGAAGGTTATTCAAAAATATGATCTTGAATAAATTGTAATTGATTTATTTAAATATACTAATCGGCGGCCTCAAAAGAGTTCGCCGATTTTGTATATTGTTACATTTACCATTGTTTAGGGTTAAGTTTATAATGTTTCAATATTTCTATTTTTGTGATATTATCCAACTTACACCACAAACCCTTATCAGTATATCTCCAAAATTCTAGTCTATCATCTGCAAATAATGTATCTTTTTCAATAATAAATGCAAACACATAATAAGATAGAGAAGATTGCACCAGCTTGGAGTATTAATCTTTTCTTTTAAGGTAACTAATATAAAAATATAGAAATGTGGGAATCAAAATTGCAATTACTATTTTAAGATATGTTTGAAGCGGAATTTTATGACTGCTTCCTAATGCCATTAATAGATAAAAGATAAAAATTAAAGAAGAAGCAACACAAACGAATTGTAAAACATTTAATATTATTTTCATGTATTTTGTTTAGCTTTTATTTTCATGGTTACAAGGGATTTCCTTCTTGGATTAAATGATATTGATAAAATAATTCAAAAATAAATATAAGCAAACTATTTTTTGCTTACGGAAAAAATGGTTACCAATAAAAATTTAAAGACTTTTTTGCTGAAAATTCTGCAGCGCTATAAAACACAAAAACCTCGCAAAAATACGAGGTTTTTATTATAAATTCCCAATACTAGGAGTGATATGATCGTAGTATTATGCAATTATTGTTGGTTAGGATTCAGCTTATAATGCTTCAGTATTATATTTTTTGAAGTATCATTCAGTTTATATGCCACTCCTTTATCCTTATATCTCCAAAATTCGAGTCGATCATCTGCAAATAATGTGTCTTTTTTATTAATAAATGCAAATGTATAATTACCATCATCCGGGACAATAATTCTATTTTTTGAAGTAATTTTTTCTTTAATTATTGAAATTTCATTTTTCAAATTTTTGTCTGTTATTACCTCTTTCATCATATCACGATTCTCTAAAAAGAAAATTTGAAGTGAGGATCCCCAAGTACTATTGCTATTTAGATCTAATCCATTATAATAATACATAACAACTTTTTGACTTGTACATGATGTAGCAATTAAAAGTATTAGTAAAAAACATTTTATTTTTATCATGGTGTTGGTGTTGTTGGTGGTTTAACTTCTTTTATAGATTTCACACTTCCTACAGGATAAGGTATTATACCATAATTAGTTCTTTGATCTTCAGTTAATGCTTTGTTCATTTGATTACCTAAGTTTGTAGTTGTGAATTCTTCTTCTTCATTTTTAAACCTAAGATTTGCTCCATCTGGTGTAAATATTGATTTTTCAGATTTTGTAGAATAATCATTCCGTCTCCTTTCTCCATATTTTGAATCAAAAAGATGATTATATCCATGAATAACTTCATGCCCAAGCCTTGAGGAAGGACTGTTATAACCAATATTACCTTCTTCCAATGTCGATTTAGCACCATCTTTTCTAAACCTTACAGCTTCTTTTGGATTGAACTTGACTGACTTTGTATTTGGATCATATTCATTTTTTTCACCACTTTTTGTCTGTTCATTAATTGTAAACGTATTCTTCTTATCATTAATCATTTCATCCATAATGTTCACTGTTTTAGCTCCTTCACCTTCACCAATTGTAACGTTAAGAGCGCCAGTAGAATATAAATAATCTAAAGCTTCGTAAGTGTTTCTATCAAATTCATTTTTAATTTTACTGTAATCTCGATTTTTTTCATATGAATAAACATTATCACCAAATTTAATATCTCTACCATCTGGGTCAATAAACATTATTGGATTGTTAACTGCATAATTGTCAGGGCTGTGTCTTCTATATTTCTCCAACAGTGGATCTACAACACCCCATCTTCCAATATCCGGCATATACATTCTTGCTCCATAATCATACATCCCATTTTCTTGTAGCTCCTTGCCGTTGTACTTGTAATTCTGGTATCCTCCCAATAAGCTTTTCATTCCTCCAATATGATTCATTCCAAAGGCATAATAATTATTAGTATCTGTAACTTCCAGAGCTTCTCCCACATTTTTTGCAAAATTCACTCTTGCATTTCCTAAGTGATCTCTATACTGGTAAATATAACGATTTTCCGTAAAGCTGTAAAATCCTTCTGGGCTAGGTATTCAATCCATCTGCTAATCATTGATGCTTCGAGATGAAACTCTTGTGCTAATAATTTTAACGAATAATGTTCATTAATAATTTTAGTAACACAAATTTTCTTAAATTCTAAACTGTACTTTGATTGTTCCATAAAAAAAGCCCCTAAAAAGTGTCTAACTTTTTGGGGGCAGTGCAATTTTGCGAAGCTTTTATTATAAATTTTCAATGGGATAAGATCGAGACGCTCACTCCCACGTGGGGTTTATAAATCAGGTAAAAAAATCATATTTTGCGGATAAAATCTCTCTTCATAATTTTTGGCAGCATACTTTATTGCAGATAAAATATCCATTGGGAGTTCTCTCTCTTTATAAATATTTAAAAATGGCTCATTGCGATCATTATATAATAAATAAAAATCTTCTTGAGGTTTTAATATTTTTATAAAATCTAAGAAAATTATAGGATAAGTATTAAAATTTTCTAAGCTATCTTCAGTTAAAAGTTCTTTTAATGAAAAATCTCCTTTTATCCCAAAATATTCCTGAGGACATTCCTTATTTTTTGTTATCCAAAATATCATTCGCTCTTTGCTATTATTTTTAATTATAATCCTTTTATAGATAATATTTTTTCCTGACACATTATACTTCAAGCTATCTTTTTTTATTTCCACATCTTTTTTTTGTGAACTGATATAGATTATATTTAAAAAAAATAGTATAAAAAATAATTTATATTTTACTCTCATCTCATGTTATTTATTGTTTCATCTATTGATTTAGTCATTGATTCTTGTAACTTGTTATTTCCCTCTATCCTTATCAGAGTATCCCCTTCCCATTTACTTCCTTTTACTTGGTGCACCCAAGTTTCTCCTCTCACATAAAATAAAGCATGCCCTCCTATCAATTCATGAGATGCATTTTGAGCCTGTCCTTCTTCGCTTAAGTTACCATTAGTATACACTTGTAAATTATTATTTGTAGATAGATTAACTTTCTCGGATGTTCTCTTATCATTAGAAGGCACCAATGTTGTTCCCATTAAATCAGAACTTTCCCCTGTTCTTACATGCATTCCTTTATCAGGATTTCCATATCGTATTTCTGAAGCATCATCTTTTCTAGAATTTCCCTTTTTATCATAATAGCTAACACTACTACCAACCGTATATTCAATAGTTGTTTCAGAATTTACAAGCTCTGATAAATTTGAATAATTACCACTGGTACTTTTGTGAGAATTTAATATTTTTCTATCAACATTTCCATCTTTATCAAGTTTTACAAATTGTCTGTCTTCTTTTGGTAAAGTATTTTGAATAGCTTTTAAAGACGCTTCGTTAGTTGGCTTTACTGTTTCTACACCTCTACCATCTGGATCAATAAATCTCAGTGGATTATCCATTACATAATTATAAGGAGACCATCTCCTGTATTTCTCCGCCAACGGATCTACAACACCCCAACGTCCAAGATCCGGCATATACATTCTCGCTCCATAGTCATACATTCCGGATTCCTGCAATTCCTTACCATTATATTTATAGTTCTGATATCCTCCCAATAAGCTTTTCATTCCACCAATATGATTCATTCCAAAGGCATAGTAATTATTAGTATCTGTAACTTCCAGAGCTCCTGCGGCGTTTTTAGCAAAATTAACTCTTGCATTTCCTAGATGATCTTTTTAATCTTAAACCACCGCAGTTGCGGTGGTCTTATTTTTATTAGCTTAAAGCTCATAGATTTTATATAATTGGATACGAGCGAGATACTGCACCATTATGCGGAATATTATCTAATTACTACATGGTTGACAATTTAAACAAGATGCTCCAAATCTGGTCTCTATAAAAGTTTCTTTGTCTTGTACTAAAAATCCCATATTTTCTAAATCTCCTGTTTTTTGATTAATAAAAAAAGTAAGATAATTCCTTATATCATCTTTTGTTTCAATCTCTTTCCTCATTAATTTTTGCTTATTCCAAACTTTATTTTTATTTATTTGCTTAATATAATCATAATTTATATATCCTTTCAGGTTTCTCACAATCAGATATACTTCTGGGTCTATTTCTATAATATCTTGTTGCAAAACATCTCCAAAGAATTTTTTATCTTCCTCTTTTAGTATAAAATGAACTTTACCTTTTTCAAAAACTAAATCTTTAATTAACCTATTATTTTTTTCATCCCTGTATATAACCAATTCTTTTATCTGGTTATTATTTGGTTCATAAACTCCATAAATATTAATAATAAAAGGTTTTTTCTTTTGAAGAATACGGATGCTATCTTCCTTTTTATTGATGATTAGATTTTCTATTTCATTATCTATGGATGCTTCAGAAAATTTAATAAAAAATTCTACCTCTTTTTTTAGAGTTTTATTGATGAAAATTTCATCTAGATTCTGTGAAAAAAATAAATTACAAAAAAGTAATCCTAAAACGGTGTAGTATTTTTTATTTCCCATTTTTAAACATTTGAAATTGGTTTAGCTTATTCAGATAATTCTTTGGTGTAAAGTTTTGATTACTGTTATAACGTGTCACATCTCCTTGTCTATCTCTCATTTCTGGTCTACCTGAAAATATATGTAATTAAGAAAAGTATCATCTTTAACGGATGCCTTGTCAGGATCTGATGGACCATTAGTAAATGGATGATCATGCATAATAAAATTAGTATTCTTGCCGCAATATATAAACAACCCTACAGGGGACACAACCTCTTTGCCTCCAGTATTTTCTCCATGAGAAGTTGCAACTACATATTCTGAATAATTGTTATGGCCCGACACAGCCCATTCTACATTTGAATTATTGGCCGCAAATTCAAATACATTGGCCGCATCTGAACCACTTGTAGTAGTACCAAAACTTATATTTTTTGTTGCCTCTGTCTCTCCGTAACTCAGGTTTTGTGAAAGTTGTGAAATTATGGAACCGCTTTCAGCAGTTTCTTTTTTCACTGTTACACTATTGCTTGTATCGACTTTTCCTTTGTCGTCTGTAGCGTATAACGTATCGGACGATTTATCTGGAGTTTTTTGTATAAGCTCAACATTACCATTCTTTAATAATTTGTAATCATCTGTAGGTTTCATTCCATCTGGATCAATGAATCTTATTGGATTATTAAAAGCATAATTATAAGGGCTATGACGACGCATTTGTTCCGCCAACGGATCCACGACTCCCCAACGTCCTAAGTCCGGCATATACATTCTTGCTCCATAATCATACATTCCAGATTCTTGTAACTCTTTACCATTATACTTGTAACTCTGGTATCCTCCCAATAAGCTTTTCATTCCTCCAATATGATTCATTCCAAAGGCATAGTAATTATTAGTATCTGTAACTTCCAGAGCTCCTGCGGCGTTTTTAGCAAAATTGACTCTTGCATTTCCTAAGTGGTCTCTATACTGGTAAATATAACGATTTTCCGTAAAGCTGTAAAATCCTTTTGGGGTAAGTATTCAATCCAATACTAACCTAGAGACGATAGAATTTGAACAAGAAAACCATTTTCAGACTCGTGGAAAAAATGCTTACCAATAAAAAAATTAAAGACTTTTTTGCTAAAAATTCTGCAGCATTATAGAAACAACAAAACCCACCTCAATTGCGGTGGGTTTTGTTGTGTAAAGAACGAGCGTGAGGATTATTATTATCTGTCCATAGATATAGACAATATATAACTCTATTTCAATTCTTTATCTAAAAATTCACTCTCATAATATATCGTTTTAATTACATTATTAGGTTCATCAATATATAGCCAAGATTTCATCGTATCATCACTATATAAAGTGTTTTTGCCCCATACAAAAGCATGACTATAGTAGCCATCAAGCATATCTTTCCCATCTAATGACTTTAAAGTATGTGAATTAAAAGCATATGGTGAACTAATAAGTTTTCCTTTTATCAAAGCTAATTCAGTAGTATATTTCGTAGCTTCATAAATATTTATTCTTTTTATATCTACTGCTTTTTTACCAAAGAAACTTTCTTTAGGATTTCCAAAGATTTCTCCTCCGTCTAATGAAGAGTTATGGATATAAATATTCAATATTTTTTTTGTAGGCTGACAAGATGTAGACACTACTAATATTAAAAATAATAAGTATTTTTTCATTATTCTAATTTATTTTGAATCTGTTGTTTCTGGGTTATTAGTTTCATAATAATTTTTTCCATAATTAACCCTTCTATCTTCTCCCAAATTATCATTGACTTGATTTGCCAATCCTGTAGTATATTTTTCTTCCGCATTTGAAAAAGATAAGTTCACACCACTAGATGTTATTAAACCTTCATCTGCTGTTGTCTTATCTGCTTTTCGACTATTATAATTAGCATCTTGAGTATCATTATAACCATGAATTAATTCATGTGATAGCAAAGATATTGGAGAGTTTTTTCCTTGATTAGTACCTGAATTCGGTTGAGTAACATCTTTTCTAAATGTAATACCATCTTTATCACGCCAATTTACAGTTTTTGTACTGGGATCATAATTATTCCCATTTTTTTGATAATCTTTGCTATCAGGATTTTGTTGTGCAATACTAATTGTATTTTTTTTATCAGAAATCAAAGTTTGTAACATATCAACTTTTTTTCCATTTATATCAACTTTCATTGCCCCTGAAGAATATAATTTATCCATAGCCTTAAAAGCATTACTTTCAAAAGTATTATATTTACTATAGTCTCGATCTTTTTTATATGAATAAATATGTTCACCAATTTTAATATCCCTTCCGTCAGGATCAATAAATCTAATTGGGTTATTTACTGCATAGCTGTAAGGACTATGTCTCCTATGTTTCTCCGCCAACGGATCAACGACACCCCATCTTCCCAAATCCGGCATATACATTCTCGCTCCATAATCATACATACCACTTTCTTGTAACTCTTTACCGTTATATTTGTAATTCTGATATCCTCCCAATAAGCTTTTCATACCGCCAATATGATTCATTCCAAAGGCATAGTAATTATTTGTATCGAGGACCTCAAGAGTTCCTCCTTCATTTATTGCAAAATTAACCCTTGTATTTCCCAAGTGGTCTCGATACTAGTAAATATAACGATTTTCTGTAAAGCTGTAATAACTTTCTGGGCTGAGTATTCATTCTAATACTAACCTAAAGACGATAGAATTTGAACAAATAAAGCTTATTTAGCAATTCGAAAAAGAAGAAAAGCAAACCATTTTTCAGGCTCATAAAAAAAAATACTGTCCAATAAAAAATTTAAAGACTTTTTTGCTTAAAATTCTGCTGCACTCTAAAACACAAAAACCTCACAAAATGCGAGGTTTTTTTTATAACTTTCTCGTAGGACACGAGCGAGACGCCATAAGTGTTCGAAACCTCATTCTGGATTTAAAATTTCATTCACTTTATTAGGATCCCCACCGCATCTTTCCACAATATCTTTAATAATTAGC
>NZ_FRAV01000037.1 GCF_900142445.1 Chryseobacterium polytrichastri
GGGACTCGAACCCGCGACCTCCGCCGTGACAGGGCGGCATTCTAACCAGCTGAACTACCGGATCAATTTTTTTAAAGTAAATTGAGAAAACTTCTTGCGATCCGGACGGGACTCGAACCCGCGACCTCCGCCGTGACAGGGCGGCATTCTAACCAACTGAACTACCGGATCAATTTTTTTAAAGTAAATTGAGAAAACTTTCTGCGATCCGGACGGGACTCGAACCCGCGACCTCCGCCGTGACAGGGCGGCATTCTAACCAGCTGAACTACCGGATCAATTTTTTTAAAGTAAATTGAGAAAACTTCTTGCGATCCGGACGGGACTCGAACCCGCGACCTCCGCCGTGACAGGGCGGCATTCTAACCAGCTGAACTACCGGATCTTCTTTTACAACAACTTAGCGAAACTACCTCGTTTATTGTGGTTGCAAAAATACAACTTTTAAGTTAACTCGCAAATGTTTTACTTAAAAAAAATGCTTTCCAGTACGGAAAGCATTCAATATCAAAGTGATTTTTTTATAAATGAGCACTTAATTTTTCAGCGATCACCTCTTTTGGAGATACTCCAACAATTTTATCAACTACTTCACCGTCCTTAAAAATTAGAACTGTAGGGATATTTCTGATCCCATACTTCATTGAAATCTCCTGATTGTTGTCTACATCAACTTTTCCTACGATTGCTTTTCCATCAAAATCTGATGCAACTTCTTCGATGATTGGTCCCAATGTTCTACATGGTCCACACCATACTGCCCAAAAATCAACCAATACTGGTTGTGTATTTGATTTTGAAAGTATTTCCGCGAATGAGCTATCTGTAATTTCTAAAGCCATTTTTTTATTTCTTTTATTTAATTAATATTAATTCTTTTTTATCCTTAAATTCGATAGTCAAAATTACTACTTTTCAGTAATAAGACTATCTATGCTCAACATTTGTTTTTTCTATAGCATAGTCACTTGAAATCTCTTTCAGGGCATCAACCAACGAATCAATCTCAGCTTTAGTTGTTAAGTGGCTAAATGAGATACGTAAAGGCGTACAATTGTCCATTTCATCTTCAGATAAAACCATCATCATCACCATTGAAGGCTTTGATGCTCCTGAAGAACATGCGCTTCCCTGAGAAATGGCAATACCTTTCATGTCTAACTGAAGTCCGATCAAAGGATTTTTATATGGCAATAATGCGCTTAACACGGTATAAAGACTGTTCTCCTTTTCTGCACTTCTTCCGTTGAATTTAATCCCCGAAATCTCTGCGGATAATCTTTCAATTGCATAGTCTTTAATTTCCTGCATATGGGTTGCATACGCATCCATATTATTAATAGAAATTTCTAATGCCTTTCCTAAACCAACAATCCCTGCAACATTTTCAGTTCCTGCTCTCAGGCTTCTTTCCTGAGGTCCGCCTGTGATGATCCCCTTCAATCCTGATGCTTTTCTAATGAAAGCAAAACCAGCACCTTTTGGTCCATGGAATTTATGTGCACTGCAAGATGCAAAATCTACTGCAATATCAGAAAAATCTAACGGCATGTGAGCCATTGTCTGCACTGTATCTGAATGGAAAAGTGTATTATTCGCTTTGCATAATGTTGCAATTTTCTTAATATCTGTAATGTTTCCAACCTCATTATTGACATGCATTAAGCTTACTAAGGTCTTTTTATCAGAAGATTTTAATAATTCTTCCAATTTATTAAGGTCAATATCTCCTTTTTCATTCGGACGAATATATACTACCTCTACTCCTTTTCTACTTTTCATATCTAAAATACTCTCAGAAACACACTTGTGCTCCAAAGGAGAGCTAATGATTCTTTCAACCCCAAGGTTTTCTACGCTGGATTTGATGATCATATTGTTAGACTCTGTTCCGCAAGAGGTAAAGATAATCTCTGCCGGAGTAACGTGAAGATAATCTGCCACCTGTCTTCTTACATTTTCAATAAGAATTTTGGCTTCCTGTCCAAAGCTATGAGTTGAAGACGGATTTCCGAAATTCATCTTCATGGTACCTACCATTGCATCAATAACTTCTTCTGAAAGAGGCGTTGTTGCAGCATTATCTAAATATATTTTATTCATTATTATTTTGAATATTTTAATTCTACGGAATTGAACTGATAGTCTGAAGGAACGGTAAAGATTACCCAAGGATTTGAAATCACCTGTATTTCCATCCCGTCTGATTCTACGAACGGAACCTCAACATACAGAATATTATCTTTCACAGAAACACTTTTTATCTCTGCAATTCTATGATCTCCTGATCTGAACATTCCCAGATTATATAAAACTACCTTTTTATCTTTTGGAAACTTAGGATAATTGATTGCCGGTTCTTTTCCAACTTCTCCTATAAGATTTGAATTACCACCTTTTACAGATTTCTGAAGTTCTTGCTCGTTTTTAATAATGCTAAACCCAGGCTGATCTGTCCCGCCTTGAGATTCTGATACAAGAATTTCTGATTTTTTCTGCATTTGTTCTGATTTTTTGGGCGATTGACCTGTCTGAGAAACTGCAGTTGTGCAGCTTATAGAGAGTGCCAGAAGCCCAATAAGTAGTTTATTCATTTTACATTTTTACTTACCCAAAATTAGTGAAAAAATTGGTAATGTCCTTCATTTGCCCATTTAAGCATTTGCTTATCTCCTGAAGTATCTCCGAAAGCAATGATTTTATCGTACTTAGAATTATTAATTTCTTCCTTTATTCTCATTAGTTTCTCAATTCCATTACAGTTTTTGCCAATGAAATTTCCTGTAAAAACACCGCCTTTAAACTCTGCACGCGTAGAAACAAGCTGCATTTGTAAAGCTTCAGCAAATGGCTTTGTCCAAATATCTAGTGAGGCAGTTACCAATAAACTTTGTGTATTATTCCTATCGATATTATTAATAAAATCCATAGCATTTTCGCGAACAATCTTTGGATAATGATGTTCAAAAAACTGTTTTGATTTTTTCTCTATTTTTTCCTGAGTCTGCCCTTTTAAAATAGATCCTATAAAACTTTTCTTCACTTTTTCAGTATCTGCCAATTTTAGTTTCAATAAAATAAAAAGGGGAATATGACGCATAAATTGCACCCGAAACTTTGTAGAATCATAAAATTTCAGATACATAAACATGGTATCCTTGTAGGTAAGGGTTCCGTCAAAATCAAAACAATACAATTTTTTCATTGGTTTTTTGTTTTTCTTATCTAATTCTATTTTAATGCAAAGATTGCAAAGAATTATTTTAAAATCTACTGCTTTTAAGTTCGCAAAAATATTTCATTTAATATATAAACGCAAATCTTTACGAATTTAAGATATTTACAGTAAATATCCTTTCTTATTTAAATTTTAACCCTTTCTATTAAAACAGATTATTATTTTAAAGTTTTAATTTTTTAAATATAAATTCGGGAATATTCCTGATGACCATCATGATAATACCCCAAATCGGTAAAACGTATACTACATTTTTCTGCTTTTTAAAAGCTTTATAAATACAAGCTGCCGCCTGTTTTGGTGTTGCTGTTAATTTAGGATTTAGGGGTAAGCCTTCAGTCATTTTGGTTGCCATAAAACCAGGCTTTACCGTCATGACATGAATCTTTTTATCAAACAGATAATTCCTCAAACCACTTAAATATGCTGTAAAAGCTGCTTTGGCACTTCCATAAATAAAATTACTCTGTCTTCCTCTATCCCCTGCTACAGATGACAATCCGATAATAGTTCCGGATCTTCTGTTTTCAAATTTATGAGCAAAATAATTCATTACAGGAACTAACTTTGAGTAATTAATGTTAATAATCCTCTCTGTATTCTTATTATCAAACAGAGCTTCCTCTGTTCCCTCACCTAGATATCCTGTTGCACAAAATAAAACATTAGAATTTACATGATCAAATTGAGTATAATCAATTTCTTTCGTCAGATCCAACTCTATGATTTCAGATTGCTGTAAAAACATCACATCAATATGTCTTGCAAATCTTTCTGTAGTTTCTTTACTTGAGGTAAAAAGGTATATCCTTTCATACTTCTCTCCTTCTTGCAAAGCTTTTTCAACAAAAGCCTGAGCTACCTCAGACGTACTTCCTAGAACTATCATTTATGAATTATTATTTAGGATTCTTTTGTGCTGTAAAGACACAAATTTAGGACTTCTAACATTTTTAAGATAATTGGTAAGAGAAGATTTGCTCATACTGTCTTTCGTAAGATAAATTCTTCCACCAAACTCCTGAACAATATTATCCAGTTGCTCTACCAATTTTTTAAGTTTTGAATTGACTTTAAAATCCAATGCTAATGTGTAACCTTCAAACGGAAAAGAGTTATATGCTTCTGGATTGTTCTTTCCGAAAAGCTTTAAAACTGCCAAGAAAGAGCCATTTCCACTATTTGCAATGGTTTCAAGAATTTTTTTCATTCCTTCTTTACCTGTCTCTTTAGGAATAACCATTTGGTATTGGATGAAACCGGATTTACCGTAAATTTTGTTCCAATCATTCACAGCATCTAAAGGATAGAAAAATGTCTCATAATCTATAAAACTTTTTACCTCTTTTTTAGACTGCTTTTTATAATACAACAGATTAAAGATCTTTACTGTTAATGAATTCAATGCAAAATTTGGAAAGTAAAAAGGAACAGTTGGTTGAAACTTCTTTTTTAATCTTAATACATTTTTGGTAAGATTTTGAGGAAGCTCATGTTGAAAAGCATGCTCTCCTCTCATTAAAATACTTCTTCCAATATCTTTGCCTTTTTGAAGGCAATCAATCCAGGCAACGGTGTACGTCCAGTTTTCGCTTTCTTCAAATAATTTGAAAATTTCATCAAGATTCTCTGCTTTAATACTTTCCTGACGAATATAAGCAGACTCTATATTTTTAAGCTTAAATTTTGCCGTTAGAATGATTCCTGTAAGACCCATTCCACCAATAGTAGCCCAGAATTTCTCTATATTTTCTTCTCTGGAGCATGTTAGAATTTCTCCGTTTTCAGTCATCAATGTAAACTCAATTACATACTCTGAAAAACAACCTTCTGCATGGTGGTTTTTACCATGAACATCAGAAGCGATTGCACCACCAATGGAAACAAATTTAGTTCCCGGTGTTACGTATAGAAAATATCCTTGCGGAACAGAAATTTCAAGAACTTCGGAAAGTAAAACTCCCGATTCACATTCTAACACTCCGTTTAAGCGGTCAAAACTTATAAATTTATTTAATTTTTTTGTAGAAAATATATGTTCTCCCAATGAGGCATCTCCGTAACATCTACCGTTACCTCTCGCGATAACTTCATTATGATTGAGTACAAAATCTTTTATTTTTTTGAAGCTGTCTTCAGACTTCATTTCTTTTTCCACTATGGGAAAATTACCCCAGTTTGTAACTTTTTGTATAAAATTCGGCTTCATTTTTTAAAATAAATTTGGATTAAAAATGCAGCAACCCACAATATTAAGGTAACCTGTATATATCTGTCTCTGTAAACAATTTTGGTAGGAGATTCTGTTCTGTTGTACACCAACGTCTGTTGTAGGTATCTTAAAAATGCAAATACAACAAAAATAACGGTATAAAATACTCTCTCATGAAATCTTGCCTGTACTTCAGGTGATAATGTAAACATTAAATAACATAAAATTGCTAATGTTACTGAGATTGAAAGTGCAATATCTGCAAACTGCACGTTGTATCCATCTAATGCTTTTCTTGTTTTTCCTGAAACCTGAGCGTTGATAAGCTCGCCTCTTCTTTTTCCAATTGCCAATACCAATGCCAACACAAATGTTAACAAGATTGCCCATTGTGAAATATTAATTCCTGTAATATAACCCCCTGCCAGAACTCTTAAAACGAATCCTGTAGCAATGATGAAAATATCAATAATCGGAACATGTTTTAATTTGAAAGTGTAGGCCAGATTCATAACAAAGTAGAATCCTATAATAACAGCAAATTTCCAAAGATTTTCATGGAAATAACTTTGTGCTAGGAATACAAGCACGATATCTAAAATCATGATCCCAATAAGGATTATTACTGCCTGTGATTTTGATATAGCACCGCTTGCCAAAGGTCTTCTTCGTTTTTCAGGATGTTGCCTGTCTGCTTCAATATCATTATAATCATTCAGAATATAAACAACACTTGCCGCCAGTGAAAAAATAATAAAAGCAAAAATACTCTTACTAAGTAAATCTACATTTTTAATATTACCTGAAAAAAAGAGGGGAACAAATACAAATAGGTTTTTCACCCATTGTTCTACACGGAGTAGTTTTAAATATTTCTTCATTTATGTTAATTCAATTGCAAAAATAACGAAATTCTAATTAAAAAAATAACGTCTTAAAAATACAAAAAAAAACCGCCGAAGCGGTCTTTACGAAAATATTTATATATTAAATTAATTACTGCCCTTGCTTAGCATCATTAATCATTTTTTCATTTGCTGTAATAGCAAATTCTACTCTTCTGTTTTTAGCTCTTCCTGCATCTGTATCGTTTGAAGCTACAGGCATTGTTTTACCTTCTCCTTTAGCAAACATTCTGTTAGAAGCAATACCTTTACTAGACAAATAAGATTTTACAGCCTCTGCTCTTCTTTGTGAAAGCTTCATGTTGTAATCATCTGCTCCTTTGCTATCTGTGTGTCCGTAGATATTAATATTAGTATCCGGATTATTTACAAGAACCTGAGCCAATTTATCTAAGTTAGTTTGCGCTACAGACGTAAGGTTTGAAGAATCAAAAGCAAAATTTACAATGCTTTCATTCATTGTAATTTTAATACCATCTCCTACTCTTTCTACTTCAGCTCCCGGTAAAGTTTCTTTAATATCTTTAGCCTGCTTATCCATTTTATTACCAATAACGTTACCAGCAACACCACCAATAATACCTCCTAATACAGCTCCTAATGCAGAATTTTTACCACTTCCTACATTATTTCCTAAAATACCTCCTAATACTGCTCCTGAAGCAACACCAACTGCAGTACCTCTTTGCTGGTGATTAGAATTTTGTACAGCCTCACAACTTGTCAACAACAATGCTGATGATAAGAATAGGCCTCCGATATATGATTTATTAAATTTCATCTTTTTAATCTTTTATGTTTATTAATTATTTCATTCCCGCTCTCTCGAAGTTGTAAACTACTCTTACATTACTTCCTTCAAACGAAACATTTTGTTCTAGTGAAAATTGATCTGTTGATTGATTAATCACATTCAAAGTATACCCTGCTATATTTTGCTTAGCTTTAGTTCCGTCAGCAATTTTTTTGAACATAAAAGTACTTCCGTCTTTTACTTCAAATTTAATAGGCTGCGTAAATCCAGAGCCACAGTTTCCACCACCGTTTACGGTAATAGCTCCTGTATAGTTATTCGGAATAAATCTCCAATGACTTCCTACAAAGCATTGTGCATCTATTCCTTCGTCAAAAGGTTTGATTTTAAATCCTTTCTCATAATTCACACTCACAATTTGCCAATCTCCTTTTAATTTTAGAAATTCTGATCTTTGACTCTGTGATGTTTCAGCTTTCTTAACTGTGGAACAAGACACTGCAAAAAGTGATATTCCTAACATCCCTGCAAGTAGTAACTTTTTCATTTTGTTGTTTATTATTTTTGTTACTATAAAGTTATAAAAAACCGTGCCAAAATTGCAAAATAAAAATAAAAAAAGTCCGAAAAATTCGGACTCTGTTCACTTCAACCTTAAATACAGGGAGATATGTTATTTTTTAACAGTCTTTTTTACGGATTTCGTAGCTTTTTTCACTTCAGAAGATTTTCCATTGTAGAAATTCGTGTAAGCGTATTCAGCAGCTCTTTTCACATCTATAACTCCTCCAGCCTGTGAAAAATCACTAAAACCATTAATTGTACTTGGATTGCTAGATTTTACTAAAGCCTCAATTATCTGGTCTGGTTTTAAATTCGGCATATAAGCCAATAAAACAGCAGCAGCTCCAGCTACAACGGGAGAAGCCATTGAAGTTCCCTGAAGGTATTTATATCCACTTTTCGTAACTGTAGAATAAATCTGCTCACCCGGAGCAAATACATTCACTTTATTTTTATTGAAGTTTGAGAAACTAGCTCTCAAAGCATCATTTTTGTTCGTACTTGCACCCACCACAATAACGTTATTTACAAGTGGCTTTTCGTCTGTAACATTTTTATAGTTGGTAGGATAAGCCACATGCTCAGTAACATCTTCATTTTCATTACCTGCAGCTTTTACTAAAAGAACTCCTTTATCTTCGGCATATTTGAAAGCATCCCAAACAACGCTCTTACCTGGAGAAACTGGCTTACCAAAACTCATATTCAACACTTTAGCACCATTGTCTACAGCATATCTGATAGCGTTTGCAACATCCTTATCTCTTTCATCTCCATTGGGAACCGTTCTTACCGACATGATTTTTGCAACCTTAGAAGCTACTCCATACTGAACTTCTTTTCCCTGAGGCAATCCTGCGATTATCCCGGCAACGTGTGTTCCGTGAGTCGCATCAGGACCTTCGTAATGATTGTTTCCGTAGATTCTTTCAGAATAGTCATCATAATTATCACCTACTATTGCTTTTCTTGGATCATAGCTTAAATCATATTGCTGAGCTTGAGGAGTAACCGACTCAAGAGCTTCCTTCATTTCGTCTTTCATTGCTTTTTCAAAATCTGCAGGAGATTTCCCCTGAAATTCAGGGTTTTGTGCAACCTGTCCCAACACATTAAGAGCAATTGCATCCTTTTGATCCGTAGGAGCTTTGATAGCTGCAATATTTTCAGCGCTTATTGATTTCCCCGCTAATAATCTTACCATATTAGGGATAAGGTCATTAATCATTGTATAGGTTTGCAAAGCTTGTCTTCCTTCAACACTTTTCTTAGTGAAAAGATCTTTAGCCTTCATATACATTGCGAAGTCTTCCGGCATTTTAGCTTGATTTGCTTTATTTTTTGCAGAATCATCTCCTTCGAAAACAGGCTTATATTTAGCAACAACTCTCGTCACCTCCATATTATCAACATCTATATCGCCGTTCTTTCCACCAATGAAATTCCATCCGTGAACATCGTCAATATATCCGTTTCCATCATCATCTTTACCGTTATTTGGAATTTCGTTAGGGTTTGACCAAACATTTTTCACCAAACCTGGATGATCAACCTGAACACCACTATCTAAAACTCCAACAACAACAGTTGTAGGTTTAAGGCCTTTAGATTCTAAATATTTATAAGCATTTTCCGTATTTACACCATATACTTTTGAGGTAGCAAAGTCTTTGTGATACCAAGTCATTAGGTCTTTATCCTGATTTGCGTCAACTTTAGCTTCCTGAGCAAAAGTGAAACTAAAACCTGCTAAAAAAACAGCTGCTAATAATACCTTTTTCATATGTCGTTGTTTATATTATTTTTAAAAATCGTAGGTAATCACTTATGTTAAAAGATTCATCGTCTTTCAAAATAAAGTGATTTCATACTAATATGATTGTTTAATATTTTTAAGATAAGTCAAAGATTCAGGTCCTTTGTTACAAATAAGGTCCAAAATCGTTAAGTCTTTTAAAACCCCAAATTTATCCGAGAAAGTCTGATAGTATTCTACCATTTCAAACTCAGAATCTGATTTCGCAGAAAACTTTTCTCTGAAATTAATCTGTTCAGGATTTTTGATGTATTCTACATTCAAAGAGTGTGCCTTTTCTGTTTTTAAAATACTTTGAAGAATTTCAATCACTTTTAAATTAAAATTCAACAAATATTTTTCCTCCAATTCATATATCTTCTTCAATTTATCTTCGTAAAATTCAAAATAAGGAGACCCTTGGTAAGCTGTTTTAATAGACTTCCAATGAAGGCTTCGCCAATCTTCTCTATAGGAGATTTCTGTATCTTTAAACTCTCTATTCCCAGTGTGACTGATTGGGATGATTAATGTCAATTTTCCGTTTGCTCCAAAAATATTGGTTCTGCTTCTGTATGTCTGTTTTGGAAAACTTTCAAATTGCTCAAATAAAACTTCATTCTCAGCATCTAAAAAAACTGAAAACCAAGAAATTGGTGGTAAATAAAATACCGGTAATAATACATTCTTCATAATCATAATACAAAAATGAAGTATTTTCTCAAATACTTCATTTTATTTCTAATTTATTTTAACTATAAATCTTCTTCTGTTTTTTTCTTTTTTCCAAATAGTTTCATGAAATACTCCCATCCAAAGAATAAGATAAGAATCATCGCTGCAATCCACCAATATGAAGTTTTATTAGCTTCACCCGTGTTTGTTGCTTTAAACATTCTCTCCCAACGAATCTTTTTTGGAGCCTGATATGTAGAGCTAGCATCCGCAAAAGCTCCCTGCACACTCATCCATGTAAACATTGGTTTACCAACAATATTTTCTTCAGGAACAAAACCAAAGAATCTAGCATCCAAAGAAGCATCTCTATTGTCTCCCACCATCATAAAATAATCTTGTTTGATTGTATATTGACTCGCTTCTTTTCCGTTGATGAAAATTTTATCGTTTTTCTTTTCTAAACTGTTATGTTCATATTCAGAAATAATCCATTGATACATTGGTAACGTTTCTTTGTTGATAGCTACAACATCCCCCTTCTTAGGAATTCTAACCGGTCCATACCAATCCTGATTCCAAGGTTTGTTAACAGGAAAAATAGACTGTGTTGTATCAATGCTTTTTGTATATGCTGTTTTATCAGCATTTAATTTATATGAAATCGTAGCAGAATCTTTAGGATACATATTCTCCGTCATGTTAATAACATTCGGTAGAGCTTTGATCTCTGCAGCAGTTTTATCTGTTAATCCTTGGAAAGCATACATAAATCCTTTCTCTGTCTGCATTTCTCTTACAGGTAAAAACCCATACGTATTATATAAACTAGGAATATCTAATTGAGATCCTGTATTTACAGTATACCCATGCTGAACTTCCTGATCTCCAAGAACAACTTCCGGCTTATTATTAACAAAAAGTCTTCCAGCTCTCATTTCAAAAACATCACCTGCAGCAGCTACACATCTTTTTACATAAGGATCTTTTCTGTCAATTGCTGTGTGTACAGAATCTTGAGGGTAGTTGAAAACAACAATGTCATTTCTCTGAGGCTTGCTAAACTGAAGTAATCTTTCGTAAGGAAGCTTCACTCCATCTACATAAGATTTAGGATCATCTTTAGGGTTTCCTTTTTCACCAGCATCAAAAATAGTTCCCTGTAAGAAAGGTATTGCTAAAGGACGCATCGGAAGCCTATAACCGTAGCTCCATTTATTTACAAAAAGGAAATCACCCACCAACAACGTTCTTTCCATAGATCCTGTAGGAATCCCGAAAGGCTGTGTTACAAAAGTGTGAATAATTGTTGCAAATACAACAGCGAAAGTAATAGAACCAATAAAAGAATCCTTCTTCTTAGCGTTTTTCTCTTCGTCGGTTAAGAATAATTCGTTTTCATCTTCTAACTCTACATCTTTGGAATAGTTCACACTTGCCATATAAATAAACGGAAGGATCACCGTAAGCAACTGATGTTGGAATAGACTTTTTCCAAATTTCTTCATTAAATACACATGAAAAACAGACATCATGATTGGACCAATAATCGGTAAATACGATAAAAGAACCCACCATTTCGGGTGTTTTGTTTCTTTTAAAATAATGAAATAATTGTAAAAAGGGATAAACGCAAATAGCGGACTATATCCTAATTTTTTGAACAGCTTCCAAGTGGAAAGCCCCATTAGTAAAGATAAAATGAGGACGTATACTGTATAAGTTAAAAAATAATTCATAAATTTTTGTGCCTAATCTATAATATAAGTAATGCGTAATGTACAATAGGTAATAAAAACCTTTCTGATTATACCCTATTATTAGTTGATGATATAAGGAGTTTGTTACAAAATTAAAGACCTAAAACATCTTTCATTGTGAAATTTCCTTTTTTATCTTTTATCCATTCTGCAGCGACTACAGCGCCTAATGCAAAACCGTTTCTATTGAACGCCGTGTGCTTGATTTCAATTTCATCTACCTCACTTCTGTAAAACACACTGTGAGTTCCAGGAACTTCATCTTCACGCACTGCAAAAATTCCTAATTGATCTCCTTGAGTTTCTTCCAGCTTCCATGCATTAAACTTTGGATTGTGCTTAAAAATACCTTCAGCAATAGAAATTGCAGTTCCACTTGGTGCATCAAGTTTGTGAACGTGATGAATCTCTTCTAATTGACAAGAATATTCATCAACATTTTTCATTAAATCAGCCAATTTTTCATTTAAAGCAAAAAATAAATTCACTCCTAAACTAAAATTTGAACCATATAAAAATGCGGTATTATTTTGAACCGCTATTTTTTCAATTTCTTCTTTTTTATCCAGCCAACCTGTTGTTCCACTAATAACAGGAATCTGATTTTCAAGACAAGCTTTAATATTGTTATAAGCTACTTCCGGTAAAGAAAATTCAATAACAACATCTGGATTATTAAGATTTTCAGCAGTAGGAGTTTCTTTTAATCTGGCAACTACTTCATGACCTCTCTTTGTGGCAATCTCATCAATGATCTTCCCCATTTTACCATATCCAACTAATGCTATTTTCATATTTCTTTTATTTAGCTATTTGTTTTTATTTTAAAATGCAAAGTGCATAATAATTAAAAACTTTTTAATTAAAATCTATAACTTAAACTTACCCCTGTTTTTGGAGGACTGATACCATATTGATCCTGAATAACTGCAGGACTAAAAGAAAGATCCGGGTCATGACGGCTTTCGTAAAGGTGCGCATCTACAACGGCATCTACAATATTCAGAATATAAATTAATCCTGTGATTGCAATGGCATAATCTCTTTGTCTTTTGGATCTGTCCTGGGCATTTCCCAGAGCAACTTTATCTAACCAAGGGTGACTGTCAACAAATTCATTAGGAGTACCATTCAGTTTGGCAACATAGTACTCTCTGTACTTTTTATATTGCTTGTCATTCCACATTGCAATTCCTACACCTGCTCCCACTGCTCCCCAAACAATAGGAACTTTCCAATATTTTTTATTGTAGAACTGTCCTAATCCCGGTAAAACGGCAGAATATAATCCGGCTCTGGTAGGATTAAGTTTTAATGTTTTTCTGGTAGGTCCATTCGCTCCTTCAAGTTCTGCAACTATTTTAGCTTCAGATTTTGCTGGTTTTACCGCAGAGATACTATCTTTCGGATGGTGTTCTACCCGAATAGTATCGTTACGGTTTACTTGTGAATATGCAACAGCAAACAGACACAAGAAAAAAGTGAAAAATAATTTCTTCATTTATTTAATATGAGATAAAATATATTCCAGCTCGTCTTCATTTTTGAAATCCAGAACAATTTTACCTTTTTTACCATTTCCAGAGGATTTAATCTCCACTTTAACTTCTAAAATATCAGCAATTGTTTTTTGTACTCTCTTATAGTTATTCGAAAGTTCAATTTTTGCTTTTTTAGCAGCTGGTGACTTTGGTGTTTTTAATGCAGCAGCAGCTTGTTCTGTCTGACGAACATTTAGTTTTTCTTTAATAATTAAATCAAATAAAACCTGCTGATCTTCTTCATTTTCAAGACTGATGATTGCTCTACCGTGTCCCGCAGAAATTTCACCGCTTCTGATTGCATTTTGAATATCCGGATTTAATCTTAATAATCTGATGGTATTGGTAATTGTACTTCTGTCTTTTCCAACTCTCTGACTTAGGTTCTCCTGAGTCAACCCAATCTCATCCATCAATCTTTGATACGTTAAAGCAATTTCAATTGCATCAAGATCTTCTCTCTGGATGTTTTCTACAAGAGCCATCTCAAGAAGCTCCTGATCATTTACCAAACGGATATAAGACGGAATTGAAGTTAACCCCGCAAGCTTACTCGCTCTGAAACGTCTTTCCCCAGATATAATTTCAAACTTTTCACCATCTTTTCTTACGGTAATTGGCTGAATTACCCCTAAGTTTTTAATAGACAGGGCAAGTTCATTTAATGCCTTTTCATCAAAATAGCTTCTTGGCTGAGTGGGGTTCGGATAAATATCTTCAAGTGCTACCTCTACGATATTCCCTACAAACTTATCTGCTCCTTCATCAGTCGCAGAATTAACACTCGCTTTTGACTCAGCACTTAAAATTGCTCCTAAACCACGTCCCATAGCTCTTTTTTTGTCCTTCATAGTATGCTTTAAGCTTTAAGCTTATGGCTCTAAGCCTTTTTTAATTCTTAATTAAATTCTCGTTCTTCAATAAAACCTCTTCTGCCAATTGAATATATTGGATTGCTCCTTTACTTTCGGCATCATAATTTAAGATACTTTCACCAAAACTTGGCGCTTCACTTAATCTTACGTTTCTACTGATGATTGTTTCAAAAACCATTTCAGGGAAATGTGAGTTTACCTCTTCCACTACCTGATTAGACAATCTTAATCTGCTATCATACATTGTTAAAAGCAAACCTTCAATATCCAGGTCTTTATTATGAATTTTCTGAACATTTTTAATCGTGTTCAATAATTTCCCTAATCCTTCTAATGCGAAATACTCACATTGAATTGGAATAATTACAGAATCTGCTGCTGTAAGCGCATTGATTGTAATCAAACCTAAACTCGGAGCACAATCAATAATAATATAATCATAATCATCTCTTACAGATGCCAATGCTTTTTTAAGCATATACTCACGATTTTCTTTATCTACCAATTCAATTTCTGCCGCAACCAAATCTATATGAGATGGAACGATATCCAAGTTCGGTGTAGAGGTTTGTTTGATACAATTTCTTGTTTCAACGCTGTGCTCTAACAGGTTATATGTAGAATACTGAACACCTTCAACTCCTAAACCGGATGTTGCATTTGCTTGAGGATCAGCATCAATGATTAATATTTTCTTTTCTAATACCCCTAATGCTGCCGCTAAGTTTACAGCTGTTGTCGTTTTTCCAACTCCTCCTTTTTGATTAGCGATACCTATGATTTTTGCCATTATTAGAACTTTAAGCTTCAAAAATACACATTTTTCTTTGCTATTAATGAGTGATGAAAATGAAAATTGAGTTAAAATACTGTTAATTAGCTTTTTAAGT
Source organism: Chryseobacterium polytrichastri (assembly GCF_900142445.1). Taxonomy (GTDB): domain Bacteria; phylum Bacteroidota; class Bacteroidia; order Flavobacteriales; family Weeksellaceae; genus Chryseobacterium; species Chryseobacterium polytrichastri. Next base: position 15,210 of record NZ_FRAV01000037.1, read on the forward strand.
ATAAAAAAAATTATCCACAAAAATTAGCTTTTTGTGGATAACTGTCAAGATATGTTATAATTATTAATTCTCAAACTTCATTGAGATTGGAAATTTGAAATAACTTCTTACGGCTTCGCCTTGTTTGTTTTTTCCAGGATTCCATTTTCCTCTGATAGATTTAATGGTTCTGATCGCTTCACTGTTGAAATCTGCATCTTTACCATCTGCTTTCAGTCCAGAAATCGTACCGTTAGTTTCAACAATGAAAGTAACAGTAGTTTTCATAACCCCATCAGTTTCGAATCCAGCACCATCAAAATTATTCATTACTTTCGTTCTGAAAGAATTAATTCCTCCATCATAACTTGCTTCAACTGCAAGCTCACCTTCTCCTGCAATGTGATTATCTGGAACTTTTGGCTCAACTTTCACTTGAATAGGTGGCGCAGTAATCGGTCCATTTCCAATGACTGGAACAGGAGGTGCATATGTATCAGGTTTTACTGGTTCACCTTTAAAATTATCTATCAAACCTGCAGCTGCATCTTTAGGTCTTTCCTGTTTAATAGGTTCAACAGCATCCTTTTTAGGGGTAGGAACTGAACTGTCATATTGTTTCTGATTAGGAGGTGAAACAGGTTCAACAGGCTTGATAATCTGCACAGGCGGAGTATCTACCGGTGGATCAATTTTTTTTAATTTAATAACTACTGGTGGACCATCTGTAGGTACATGTATAGTAGAAGGCTCATTATTAAACGCAGAAATTATTAGTGGGGTAATTGAAATAGCAGCCAACAAACTCACTCCTATAAAAAGTGCTTTTGTTAGTATTCTGTCCGACTCATTTCTTAAAGCATAAGCGCCATATTCTTTGTTACGGTGCTCGAATAGGATTTCATTAAAGCGAAATTCCTGATTAGTGTTTAGGTGTTTCATCACTTAAAATATTTAAACTGTTAATATAAGGTGATTATTAGTTTTAGTAGCTCTTATCGATAAGTACTGTTTCAATATCAAAAAATTTGCCAAAAAATTATTAAAAAGTTAAATTTTCAAAAACTTATATAACAATTTGAAAATTTAACTATATTCAAAATAATAACAATCTAGAAACAAGGGGTATAGAATTTTTATTTTTCAATGATATTTGAATTTAAAAATAAAAAATTCAATTAAAAACAGAAAACAATAAAAACTATCCTTCAAAAACAAATAATTATTAATATCATCATAGTATAAACCAAGTCTACATTAAGAATCAATATCGCCTTTATATTAGCATCTTCTGCTTTGTTTTTTAATTACATTGTTTAGATTCTTTCAGGATGACAAACTAAGTGTTAATTGAATTGTGAAAAATTGAAATGGCGACAGAAACCCTAGCCTCGATAGGAACGGTTACCCCGCAGTAAGCGTTAGAGAAGTAGAGGGCTTGGGAGTTGGACCGAATTGGCGCGATGAGTATGAGTGGATAACGGGAAATAGCTCCAGAAAAAATGAATAATGAGCAATTGGTAATGTGTAATGTTTTAAATAAGAACTATAGATATTCTTCCTTTGTTACCTATGATTATATTCTATGAGATTGCTTCGTCACTTCGCTTCTCACAATGACGAAAAAAAGAGACTATCAATAATTGACAGTCTCTTTTAAATTTATTTGAAAATATTCCTTAGAATAATTCTTTTCTGATAATGTTTTGACTTCTTTCAGGTCCTACTGAAACTAAGTAAACGTTGATTCCCAAATACTTCTCGATAAACTCGATGTATTTCTGAGCATTATCAGGAAGTTCATCGTAGCTTCTTACTTTCGTAAGATCTTCGTTCCAACCTGGTAAATCTTGGTAAATCGGCTCGTAGTTGTATAGTTTTTCTGTTGACGAAGTGAAATAATCAATGATTTTTCCGTCTTCAGTTTTGTAATGTGTTACGATTTTCAGGTTTTCAATTCCTGTAAGAACGTCTAATTTCGTAATTACTAAGTTATTGATCCCATTGATCATACAAGCATGCTTTAAAGAAACCAGATCTAACCAACCTGTTCTTCTTGGTCTTCCTGTAGTCGCTCCAAACTCACCTCCGATCTGTCTGATGCTTTCTCCTAGCTCATTGTCCAATTCAGAAGGGAAAGGTCCGTTTCCTACTCTTGTACAATATGCTTTAGCAACACCAATTAGGTTTTTAAGTGAAGTTGGTGGAACACCAGCTCCTGAACAAACTCCTCCTGTAGATGGAGAAGATGAAGTTACGTACGGATATGTTCCGAAGTCGATGTCTAGCATCAACGCCTGAGCACCTTCGAATAAAACGTTTTTACCATCTCTGATAGCTTCGTTCAATTCAACTTCTGTATCAACGATTCTGTCTTGAAGTTGTTTACCAATCTCTAAAAATTCGTTGTAAATTTCTTCAACGTCTAGTGTCGGTTTTCCGTAATATTTTTCAAAAAGTGAGTTTTTAACTTTTAAGTTTTTCTCAATTTTATCTCTTAAGATCTCAGGATTTAAAAGATCTACCATTCTGATACCGATTCTTGCGATCTTATCTTCATAACATGGCCCGATTCCTTTTTTAGTCGTCCCGATCTGAGTTCCTCCGTGCTCTTCTTCACGGTAAGTATCCAAAAGGATGTGGTAAGGCATGATCACATGCGCTCTTCTGCTGATAAAAATGTGGTCTGTTCTAAGGCCTTTGCTTTCGATCTGGCCTACTTCTCTAATGAAAGATTTAGGATTTACCACTACTCCATTGGCAATGATACATTTTCCTTTACACTGCAAAACTCCTGAAGGAAGAAGGTGCAAAACAAATTTCTCTTCACCCACATAAACCGTGTGACCAGCGTTGTCTCCCCCTTGGAAACGAACTACATAATCCGATTTTGCAGATAAAACATCCGTGATTTTTCCTTTACCTTCATCTCCATATTGAAGACCTACAACTACGTAAGTTGACATATTTTACTTTTGTTTTTAGATTCATGCAAAATTACTTTTAAAAAATAGGGTGACCAAATTTGTTGTGGATTTTATTTTTGGGTGGGTGGAAATCATGTGGGAATTGAAGATTTACAATATTATATATTTATTGTTAAATTTGATATAATTTGATAACTATTAAAATGCAGGAAAACATTAAGGATGAATATCTAAAAATAGCCAGAGAATATCTTTTAAATAAAGTTGGAGATATTGTTGAAATATTTGAAGACAATATACATGAAACTGATGACACATTTTGTTTCCATTATCAATCTAAAAAGTTTTTTGAAACATTAAGATTTGAAGACCAATTTGTCGGACATGGACCTTTATTCCTTTTAAAAAGAAGTAAAAAAATAATTTCCTATGGAAGCGCAACAGGAGAAAAACCCGGTCTTATTCATATAATTAATCAATTGAATAAGGAAAGACTAATAAGGGTTTACTATAAGGATTATGATATTTGGGATGGGAAGTATGATTTAATAATTAATAAAGTTGAAGATGAAATGGGTTTTGAAGAACTAATTATTGAAAGAATAGTAAATGTTTTATTAAAGCATAAAATCTGGAAAGCTAATCAATACAATAGTGATAATCCAAACGCTCATTATTACAGCGAAGAAGAATTAAAAGAAACTCTAATAAAATCTCCACTAATATTAAAAGGAAATTTTTGCAAAAACTTTGAAGATCTTCTTGTTAACATTATTAATAAAGATATTTATCTTGATTGGACATTATCAGAGGTTAAGTAGCCACTATAATCAAACCTAACAGGTTTTAAAAACCTGTTAGGTTTAGAGTTTGCAAAAACAGATCTTTAATCCTCCTCCAAAATACCTAAAGACAATCTACACCATGACATCACTACAAAAATCAGCATACTTATCTGCAACCACAAACGATCAAACCCAACTCTTCTACACTGTATTTTCTCCAGAAACAATTCCTGTAAAAGCAACCTTGCAAATCGTTCATGGGATGCAGGAACATAGTGGCAGATATGCGGAGATTGCAGAATATTTTGCCAATCAAGGATTCGCGGTATTGACGTATGATCATTTAGGACACGGAAAATCGGTAAAGGACAAACAAGATATTGGTTTCTTTCAACTTAATCATCCGGATGAAAGATTGATTTCAGATGCAGAAAAAATAAGCAAACATCTTATGGATCAATATCCGGATGTTCCTCATTTCATTCTCGGACATTCAATGGGTTCTTTTATTACGCGTTGTCTGCTACAAAGGGCGAGCGGTAAATTTGCTGGAGCTATCATTACAGGAACTGGCGGACCTTTACCTGAAATAGATTTATTAAGAGGTTATTTATCATTAGCAAATGCCATCGCGCCTCGCCGCCGTACTTTTTTGAATTCTGTTTTTACGAATGTCAATAACAAACAATTCAAAAAAGATAAAGACTTTAGCGACACCAGCTGGCTCAGTCTGAATCCTGCCAATAGAAATGCTTTTTCTCGGGATGAGCTTTGCGGAATTCCATTTACCAACAATGCATTTTATGCGTTATTTAGTATTTACAAAAAAGCGACGGCAAGAAATTGGGCACAAACCATTCCGAAATCCTTCCCTTTTCTATTCATTAGTGGACAAAATGATCCTATAGGCGATTTTGGAAAAGGAGTAACAAAAACTGTTGAAAATTTAAAACTTGATGGATTCAAAGATGTAGAAGTGGAAATATATCCTGAAATGAGACATGAAATATTGAATGAGGAAATTAGAGAAGATGTATTGAATCAGATAGATCATTGGATTTCAAAGCATTTGTAAACCTTAGAAATTTACATGTAATGAGAATACACATTTTCGGAGCATCAGGTTCAGGAGTAACGACATTAGGCAAAGCATTATCAAAAAAACTCAATATTGAATATTTTGATAGTGATGATTTTTTCTGGTTAGAATCTAAAATTCCATTTACTATCAAACAGGATCCAGAAATCAGAAATACAATTGTTGCAGAAAAACTTAATCATACCGATGATTGGATTTTTGGAGGTTCGATGATTCATTGGGGACAAAATATTTTCCCTGCATTTGATTTGGTCATATTTCTCTATCTTCCTCCAGAAATAAGATTAGAAAGAGTAAGAAAACGAGAGCATGAAAGATACGGTGACGAAATCATCATCAATCCCGAAAGAAAAAAAATGTTTGAAAAATTTATGGATTGGACAGAGGATTATGACCACAACACAGGCATTGCCAACAGAACTTTACATGCTCATAGAGAATGGTTATCTACCATAAACACTCCTCTCCTCGAATTATCAGGAAATTATGATATTCAGCAAAAGATTGAAATTATTTTCAAAAAAATGGATCAGGAGAAACTACATTTAAAATAATTGAAGGAAAAACCTAACAGGTTTTTGAAACCTGTTAGGTTAGTAAAGTTATTAACTATTCTTTCAATGAAATTTCTTTGTCAACACCAATTTCATTCAAAAAAATCTCATCATGTGAAATCACTAACAACGTTCCATGATAATCTTTAATAGAATTGGTTAGAATTTCTATATTTTGAAGGTCTAAATTATTAGTGGGTTCATCAAGAATAATCATATCCGGAGATTTATTGCTAATGGAAAGTCCACACAAAAGAAGTCGCAGACGCTCTCCCCCGCTCAAAACCTCACATTTCTTATCCCAAGTTTCTTTTCCGAATAAAAATCTTGATAACAATGTTTTCACTTCAGATTCCTGTAACGCATTATCGTTGAATTTTTGAGCAAAATCATAAATCATAGAAGCCCTATCAATCAATGAATATTCCTGATCAATATAAATAGAATTAAAATTTGATTTCAAAATTTCACCTACAGACGGTTTCAAATCTTCGAGCAAAAGCTTTATCAATGTCGTTTTTCCTGAACCGTTTGAACCTTTAATCGAAATCCGATTTCCACTTCTAATTTCAAAATTGAGATTTTCTTGCCAAAGATATTCTTCATTATATTTAAAATTAATCTCATTCGCTGAAATCAAAATCTTTCCTGAATGCAGTTCTGAATCATTAAAATTCACTTTCATCTGATCAGCATTTCTCACAAACGAACGTAAATCACGCAAATCTCCAGAAATACCATTGATTTTTTCAGCGTGAATACCTTTCAATCTTGAAGTATTTTTCTCGGCATTATTCCGCAACGTATTCATCATAATTCTCGCCACACCAGATTTCTCCTGCTTCCCTTTTCCTCGCGCATCCAATTTTTGTTTTCGTTCCAAGGTTTCGCGTTCCTTATCTTTTGCTTTTTTCAAAGCACGTTCTTTAGAATGAATATCATTTTGCAACGCCTCAATTTCGATTTCTTTTTGTCCAGAATAGAAATCATAATTTCCGCCATACGCTGAAATACCCTGATTACTTAGTTCAAAAGTAGTATCAACCAAATTCAGTAAAGTTCTGTCGTGGCTAACAATTACAACCGTTGAATTTGTCTTTTCAATAAAATCATACAACAGATTCCTACCTTCCAAATCGAGATGATTGGTTGGATCATCCAGCAAAATAATTTCAGGATGATTGATCTGAATTCCGGCAAGAAAAACTTTTGTTTTTTGTCCGCCACTTAAACTATCCAATGTTTGATTTACCTCTAAATTATCCAGTTTCCAATGTTGTAAAGCAATTTGAGAACGTTCTTCAATATCCCAATCATCATTCAATATTTCAAAATAAATCTCATCCACTTCCCCATTCGTTATTTTTTGAAGGGCATGTAATTTTTTATCGATTTTTAAACATTCTGCAATTGTCAAATGATTAAAATTCCCAAACATTTGTGGAACATAGAAAATCTCACCCTGAATATTCACATTTCCATCCAAAGGTTCAATTTCATGAGCAATAATTTTCAGCAAGGTAGATTTCCCCATGCCGTTGCTCCCGACCAGAGCAGATTTCGTATGGGATGATATCGTTAAATTAATAGAATTAAAAAGCAGATTTCCTGCAGGAAACCCAAAAGATATATTGTGTAGAAAAAGCATAATTTCTTTCTTAATTAAAGTTAAACTTCAATAACCTGTTTCGTTATTGTTCAATTAAATCTAAAAGAAATTGGATCCTACATGTTTGTAATCTTTGGTTTTATATGTTGCAAAGATATTAATTTAAAAAACTATAGACAGTTTTAGGATAAAACCAATGAACTTGTTTAAACGTTCTATTTTAACCACTAAAGAAACAAAAGTTCAGATGATATAACATAAAGCATATCCTTAAACTGAAAAAAAGAAAACATTAGCCTTTAAAAATCTTTGATTTTTATTCTTTTGAAAGCTTTGTTTTCAAAAGAGCTAAACTTTAAATGATTCAATAATAGCTTTTGTACCTTTTGCGGTTAAATTTTTTAATTAGTTTAAACAGGCTTATTGCATCTATCATTCATCACTGATTTTTTCAGCAGCTATTTCCCGCTCTCCGCACTCGCTATTTTCTTTTTTCAAAAGAAAATGAGCTCAAACAAATGCTGCGATCGGGGCTAGGGTCTTAGTTTTTCATTTCAACATTAGAAATAATTACCAAGCTTTTCATGCAATTTTAACAAATTTGATTAAATCTCCGACAGAATTATCAACAGAATTGAAATTTAATCTGGTAAAATTTATCTACAAATAAAATTCGTTTAATAATTTTAAGGAAAACGTTGCGATATCTATAAAAAAATCAAGCTCCTTCTTCGCTTAATTCTACTGAATGACAAAAATCATGCTATTTCGTAAAACATTAATAAACATATCTGTTACCCTAAAAAAGGATAAAGTCTGAATATCACAAAATACGAAAATATTTTAATCAAAAATCCGTAACTTTGCCGACTATTAATTTTTTTTATGGAAAGCATTCAAATTCACGACAAAAATTTTGTTCCTTATCTAGAGGAAGATGAAATTCAGGAGATCGTAAAAGCAACAGCTTTAAAAATTTATGAAGATTACAAGGATGAAGTTCCTGTTTTCATAGGCGTGTTGAACGGAGTAATCATGTTCTTCTCAGACCTTTTAAAGCATTATCCAGGAAATTGTGAGATTGCTTTCATCCAGATGAGTTCTTATGCAGGAACAGAATCTACCGGAATCGTTTATCAAAAAATGGAATTAACGAAAGACGTAAAAGACCGTCACATCATTCTTGTAGAGGATATTGTAGACACAGGAAATACGGTTGAAAGTCTTTTTAAATATTTTAACGAAACCCAACGTCCAAAATCTGTAAAAATTGCTTCATTTTTATTAAAACCGGATGTTTATAAAAAAGATTTCAAGTTAGATTATATCGGAAAAGAAATTCCGAACAAATTTGTTCTTGGTTATGGGTTAGATTATGATGAGTTAGGAAGAAACCTTCCGAATTTATATCAATTATCTGACGGACAAATCAACCATTAGAATTGCTACAAGCTTTTAGCTTCTGGCTATTAGCTTTTAAAATTATATCTAAATAAAAAGTAAATATTAACTAAAAAAGCTAAAGGCCTAAAGCATATTGCTTAAAGTCTAAAGCAGAAACAACATTATGATAAACATTGTTCTGTTCGGCCCTCCAGGAAGTGGAAAAGGAACTCAGGCTCAGAATCTAATTGAGAAATTCAACCTAAAGCAAATCTCAACAGGTGATCTTTTCAGATTCAACATGAAAAACGATACTGAACTTGGGAAATTAGCTAAATCTTACATTGATAAAGGAGAATTGGTTCCGGATCAGGTAACGACAGATATGCTGATTGACGAATTGAGAAAACCGACCGACACAAAAGGATTTATTTTTGATGGTTATCCTAGAACTGTTGCACAAACAGAAGCACTGGAAAAAATCGTAAAAGATGAGTTGAATAACAATATTGATGTTTGTCTTTCATTAATCGTAGAAGATACTATTTTAGTTGACAGATTACTGAAAAGAGGTGAAACAAGTGGAAGAACTGATGATAGCAATGTAGAGATCATCGAAAACAGAATTAAAGAATATTATGCAAAAACAGCTGAAGTAGCTGAATTGTATAAGCAGCAAGGAAAATATGTAGAGGTAAATGGAGTTGGTGAGATTAGCGAGATTTCTGAAAAGCTCTTTGCTGAAGTAGAAAAAATAAAATAAGGATTTAGAATTTAGGGACTAGGATTTAGCATTGTTAAAATCTATTCCCTAATCCCTGAAGCCTAAACCCTAAAAAAAATTATGTCAAATTTTGTAGATTACGTAAAGATTCATTGTAAAAGCGGTCATGGTGGTGCAGGTTCTGCGCATCTTCGTCGTGAAAAATATATTCCTAAAGGTGGTCCGGATGGTGGAGACGGAGGACGTGGAGGCCACGTTATCATGAAAGGAAACGCTCACGAATGGACTTTACTACCTCTTCGATACACACGTCACATTAAGGCAGACCGTGGTCAGAATGGAGCTAAAAACCAGCTTACAGGAGCTTACGGTGAGGATATTTATATCAACGTTCCGATAGGGACTATCGCTAAAAATGAAGAAGGAGAGGTCATTGGCGAAATCATGGAAGATGGCCAAGAGATCATCCTGATGGAAGGTGGAAAAGGTGGAAAAGGAAACGAACACTTCAAATCTTCTACCAATCAAACTCCTAGATTTGCACAACCAGGAATGGATGGGCAGGAAGGTTTTGTAGTTTTCGAACTTAAAATCTTAGCTGACGTAGGTTTAGTAGGTTTCCCTAATGCAGGAAAATCAACTCTTCTATCATCTGTTTCTGCGGCTAAACCCAAAATTGCTAATTATGCATTTACCACATTAACTCCCAATTTAGGAATTGTAGATTATAGAAATTACAAATCTTTTGTAATGGCTGATATTCCGGGAATTATTGAAGGTGCAGCTGAAGGAAAAGGTCTTGGTCACCGTTTCTTGAGACATATTGAAAGAAACTCAATCTTATTATTCCTTATTCCGGCAGATTCTGAAAGTCATTTTCAGGAGTTTAAAATTTTGGAAAATGAATTACAGGAATACAACCCTGAATTATTGGATAAAGATTTTATCATTTCTATTTCAAAATCCGATTTAGTAGATGAAGAACTTAGAAAAGAAATCTCTGCAGAATTTCCTGAAAATAAAAAACCTTTATTTTTCTCAGGAGTTACTGGAGAAGGCCTTATGGAACTGAAAGATGCAATTTGGAAGCAATTGCATGGATAAAATGTAAACATTTATCAAAATATATTAAAGTACACTTTTCGTGTACTTTTTTATTATCATAAAAATTAAAAACCATCAAATTTAAAACCATGAAAAAGAACTTTTTATTTGTTCTGTTATTATCAATTTCAACAATTGTAAGTGCACAAGAAGCACAACAAAAGTCTAACTTGGATTCAAAATTAACTTTCGGTGTAAAAGGAGGATACAATTTATCAAGCATGACATTTGTAAATGAGAAATTAGACTCAAAATCATACTTCTATTTAGGAGGACTTGTAGAATATTCTTTGTCTTCAAAAGTTTCATTACAAGGAGAAGTTCTTTATACTCAATTAGGCGGCAAAATGTCTATGCCTCTTTTTCAGTTAGTAGGAAATGAAGTGAGTGAGATGGGAACAACACATTATGATTATCAGTTATCTCAAATACAAGTTCCTATTTCTGTAAAATATAATTTAATTCCTAATCTTTCGGCTTCTGTCGGGATGAATTTAGGTTGGAATATTTCATCAAAAGTAAAAACAGAATTTTTAAATGATGAAAAACATGATTTTGAAGGTTTAAACACAATAAATCTTTATCCTTTCTTGGGAGCAGAATACAAAATCCACAACGGGCTATTTGTAGATGCCAGATATAATTTCAATTTTATTAAAATGAATGAAGGTAAAGGCGCCAATGTAAAAGTTGGATTCTTACAGGCTGGTATAGGATATAGATTTAAGTAACATTTTTGGAACAATTATTGAGAGACTCCCATCAAATTTAAACTATGAAATATTTACTAAGCTTGTGTGCATTTATATTACTATTTTCATGCAATTCACAAAACCTACAATCACAATATTCTAAAATTGAATATAAAACCACTCCTTGCTTTGGATTCTGTCCGGTTGCTACAATGAGCATAAATTCAGACAGAACAGCTGTTTTAGAAGCTGAGCATTTTAATTTCACCAAGACACCTTCAAAAGATGAGTTTTCACAACCACGCGAAGGAACTTTTACCACCACAATTAAAGAAGCGGATTACAAAAAGCTTGTCTCTTTATTGAATCGTTTAGATGTTAAAAATTTAAATGAAAAATATGGTCATAAAGTATCTGACCTCTCTACTTCATACTTAACAATAAATCTTACTGACGGAACTTCAAAAAAAGTGGAAGATTATGGAAAGAGAGGAAGTGAAAAACTAGTTGAAGTATACAAATTCTTTGAAGATTTAAAACATAATCAACAATGGACCAAGGTGAAGTAATATACTTAAAAATATTTAAACTACCTTTGTAAAATATAATTCCTTCACATTGAGGGAATTTTTACTTTAAATTAAAAAATAATTCATTTGAATTTTACAGACCTAAACCTAATAGAACCCATTGCAAAGGCAATTCAGGAGCAAGGATACACTACCCCTACTCCTATTCAGGAAAGATCTATTCCTGAAATCTTAAATGGTAGAGACTTTCTAGGATGTGCACAAACTGGTACCGGAAAAACGGCAGCTTTCGCCATTCCTATTTTACAAAATTTATCTAAAAATAAAACACCAAACAAAAACATAAAAGCTCTTATTCTGACTCCAACCAGAGAATTGGCGATACAGATTGAAGAGAACATTAAAGCTTACGGAAAATACCTTCCATTAAAAGAATTGGTAATTTTCGGAGGAGTAAAACAAGGAAGCCAAGAAACTGCTTTGAGAAGAGGAGTTGATATCTTAGTGGCAACACCTGGAAGATTGCTTGACTTTATTGCGCAAGGAATTGTTAGTTTAAAAAACCTTGAAATCTTTGTACTTGATGAAGCCGACAGAATGTTGGATATGGGTTTTGTACATGATGTAAAAAGAATCATTAAACTTTTACCTCAAAGAAGACAGACTTTGTTTTTCTCTGCAACAATGCCTTCTGAAATTCAGAAATTAGCAGATTCGATTTTAAATAATCCTATAAAAGTAGAAGTTACTCCTGTTTCTTCAACGGCTGAAACTATCAAACAATCGGTTTACTTTGTTGAAAAAGACGATAAACTGGATCTTCTTACTCATATTTTACAAAATGATATTTCTGATTCTGTTTTAGTATTTTCAAGAACTAAGCATGGAGCGGATAAAATTGCAAGAAAACTTCAGGCGAGCAAAATATCTACAGAAGCCATTCATGGAAATAAATCTCAGAATGCCCGTCAGAATGCTTTAAATAACTTTAAGTCAGGAAAGACAAGAGTGTTAGTAGCTACTGATATTGCAGCAAGAGGAATTGATATTGACGAACTCAAATATGTCGTTAATTTTGAGCTTTCCGATGTTTCTGAAACCTATGTTCACAGAATCGGAAGAACAGGTAGAGCTGGTTCAGAAGGAAGTTCAATTTCATTCGTAGACGGACTTGATTTGTTAAACCTTAAAAATACCGAAAAGCTGATCGGAATGAAAATTCCTATCGTAAAAGATCATCCTTTCCACACCGATAATCTGGTAGCACAGAAAAGAGATTCTAATAACAAGCCTGCTGGTGCAAGAACTCCAAGACCATCTCAAACTTCAAATACTAAAAAGAAACCTGCTGTTGATGCCGGAAAGAAGCCTAAAAACAAGAGTTTTTTTAGAAAAAAATAAATAAATTTGTGAATCAGAAACAAGTCAATTTATTCTAAAATTCATTTTTCATGAGAGTTTTTACCATTGAAGATTTAAAAGATATTTATATTAAATTTCATCAAAGGGGTTTACCGTTTCTTTTATCCAAATTGAGTTTAAACTCTTACAAAAGAACGCAAAGTGCTTTTAATGAAAAGGAAATACAGACTTCTAATTTTTGGATTATTCCTCAGGTTAGAAAAAGATGGAATAAATTGATAACAGGAGATGAGAATGTTGTTTACGAAGAATATCTCACTCAAAATTTCTTTAAAAACAAACATAAAATAAAAGTTCTGGCTTTAGGAACCGGCGTTTGCAGTCATGAAATAAAACTTGCAGAGCTTAATCCTAATCTAGAAATTCATTGCTACGATTTTTCTGATGAGTTATTAAATAAGGCAAAAACAATATCTGATCAGAAAAATCTTAACAATATTTTCTATTTCGCTGAAAATGTACTCACCTATTCTTTTAAACCAAATGAATATGATGCAGTCTTTTTTCACGCTTCATTACATCATTTCGATAACATTCCTCAGTTCTTAGACGATGTCGTTATAAAAAGCCTTAAACCGAACGGTTACATTATCATTAATGAGTTTGTAGGAAACAGCAGATTACAATATTCTACTCTTCAGTTGGAATATATCAATAAAGCTTTAAAAGAGATTCCAAAAAAATTCAGAAAAATATTTAAAACTGAGATTTACAAAAACAAATATTATGGTTCTGGCGTTGTAAGAATGATTGTCGCAGACCCTTCCGAATGTGTAGATTCTAAAAGTATTATCCCGGCTATTCATCAAAAATTCGATATTATAGATGAAAAATCTTATGGAAATAATATTCTACAAAGTGCGTTTAAAGACATTGCACATCATTTTGTAGATTTAAATCCCGAAAAAGAAACCATTTTAGAAAAAGTTTTCGCTTTGGAAGATGAGTTATTACTTAAACATCCTAGTGATTTCGTTTTCGGAATTTATAAATTAAAGCAAAATTCTATTTAAAACTTAAAAAGTTTCTTTGCATTCTCCGACGTTACTCTATCAATCTCAGTAAAATCTTTACCATAAATATTAACCAATTTCCCTGCAACCAAATCCAAATAAGAACTTTCGTTTCTTTTCCCTCTGTGAGGAACCGGAGCTAAATATGGAGAATCTGTTTCCAAAACAATTTTATCTAATGGAATTTCGTTTAAAAATTGATCGATTTTACCGTTTTTAAAAGTCACTACTCCACCGATTCCAAGAATGAAATTCAGATCGATTGCATGTTTTGCCTGCTGTAAATCTCCTGAAAAGCAGTGGAAAATCCCACGAAGTTTGGGATGTTTTTTTCTTTCTAATACTTCAAAAGTTTCCTCAAAACTTTCTCTTGTGTGGATGACAATTGGAAGATCCATTTCAATTGCCCAATCAATTTGTTGTTCAAAAGCTTTAACCTGAATATCTAAGGTTGTCTTATCCCAATACAAATCAATTCCAATTTCTCCAATCGCAGGAAAATGTCTTTGATCAATATAATTCTTAACAATCTCTAGTTCTTTCTCCCAAGATTCTGGCTTTACATAACAAGGGTGAAGACCCATCATCGAGAAAATCTGATTTGGGTATTCTGCTTCTAATTGCAGCATTTTTTCATGGGATTCAGAATCTATGGCTGGAAGATAAAACTCAGTAATTCCTTTATCTAATGCTCTTTGAATAGCTACTTTTCTATCTTCATCAAATTCTTCCGCGTATAAATGGGTATGTGTATCAATCATTATTTTTAAAATTTTAATAGATCTTCATAAGGATTTTCAAGGTTCAATAACAAACCAAAGGCAGGTTCCGTTTTAATTCCTTGTTTCTTTAATTCTATTATTTTTTGTTTAAATTCTTCTCCTTTTTCATCTAATATATTGTGCTCAACAACCATATGTCGGTAAGCATTTTGTTCTGTTGTTGGCTTATTTTGTCCGAATATTTCTATAGGAAAATCCTCTAGTATACAATTTAAAATAATGCAATTTTCATTATTAATTATATTCGTTACAATAGTAAAATCAATATTTTGAGGTAAAATTTGATTTAAAACTTCTAGAAATTCATTCTCATTTTTGACATTACAGATTATATCTAGATCACTTCCTTCAATATCAATTTCAATGGGAATCGTTCCAGCTAAAATGGGTGAATAATAAGTTAATTTCTCGAAAATTCTGTATTTGGTAAGAATTTCATAAGCTCTTTTTTGCTTAATATTTCCAGCTTTTAAATAATCAAGCTTTGTAAAGTCAATCATTTGAAAATTAGAATATTTTATGTTTTACCTTTTTACGCTGAACCTCAATCTTTGCATTAAGCTTTTCTTTAAACTCCAGATACTTTGGATCTTTATCATCATTTGTTCTGTGTTCTAAAGCTTTATTGATTTTGAAATTTTCTTTGATAAAACTCTGTGTTTCTGTAGAAAAGTAAGCACTTCCAAATTTTTCAAAAATATAATTTACCGCCTGAGAACTTGGGTGAATCATATCTTCTTTATAAAATCGATAATCACGCAAATCATCCATTAAAATCTCATAAATTGGAAGATAATGGCAATTTTCAAATAGTAAGATCGCTTCATGAACCGCTGTAATCAGTTTTGACTTACTTAACTGATTTTCAACCATTCCATCCTTTGTATGACGAACTGGCGAAACGGTAAATAAGATCTGAGCATCATCTTTGCAAATATCTTTCAAATTCAAAATCGTATTGTAAATAGAATCTGTAAGTTCCTGATGCGTCAGCAATCTCTTTTTAAAGAATTTTTGTGGAATTTTATGGCAATTGGCAACCAATTTATCTTTGGGAATAAATTCATAAATAAATGAAGTTCCGTAAGTTATAATAACCCAATTGGTATTTTGTAGAAACCGATTTCCTTCTTCAATCTTAGAATTAATTTTTTCTAAGGTCTGATGAACAAATCTAGTATCAAAACTTGTATGATGATCTAAAGAAATAAATTCTTCATTAAAGGTGATTAAATCCTCTTCATTATAAAACTCCGAATTATGGAGTGTTCTGATAGCATTACTAATCGAAAACGGATTAAAAATGGTCCCAAACGGATTGTCGACAGTCTGTAACTGACCTTGATAAAACAAATCTGACATTTCGGAAGCAAAACAAGATCCTATTGAAAATATTTTATCTTCAATTTCTATCTTTTTCTCTGATTCTTTAATATCAACTTCTGTTCTGAATTTCATTATATCCAAATTAGGAGGAAGAATTAGGGCCTAGGTGATTATTAAATCCTAAGCCCTATTTCCTGTTACCTATATTTTAACTCTCTCTTCTTAAAAGATAATTAGCCAATTCTATAAAAGGCTTCTTCTTTTCTTCAGGAATATCTATTTTCTTAAGATAGCTTTGACCGATTTCGTTGTGTTTTTCAATCAAACGCAAGGCTTTTTCGTCTACTTTAGTTCTTCTGAAGATCTTTTCAACATTATAAACCTTGTCGATATTATCTGTCTTTTTAGAATACCAATAATCTAGTTCTTTTCTTTCTTCGTCTGTTGCATGCTCTCTCGCCATCAAATAAAGAACAGTCTTTTTGTTCTCATAAATATCACCTGCATGCTTTTTCCCAAACTGAGCCTGATCTCCGAAGACATCCAAATAATCATCCATGATCTGGAAAGCAATACCGATATGTTTTCCGAAGTTGAAAATTGCCTTCGCATCTTTAAAATTAGCTTTTGCAATCAGTGATCCAATCTCGAAAGAAGAGGCGCTCAATACTCCGGTTTTATACGTAATCATTCGGATGTAATCATCAAAAGTTACATTTTCCTGTGTCTCAAAATTGATATCATACTGTTGGCCTTCACATAAAAGAAGTCCGGTGTGTGTGAAAATTCTTATACAAGCTTTAAAAATTTCAGGTTCAAGATCTTCAAAGAATTTGTATGCCTTTAGCATCAATCCGTCTCCGGAAAGAATTCCTACATTGATTCCGTGTAATGTATGAATTGTAGGTTTATTTCTTCTTAAAGGAGCTTCATCCATAATATCATCATGGATCAAAGTGAAGTTATGGAAAAACTCGATTGCCAAGGCTGGTTTAATTGCTTCTTTAAGATCACCACCAAACAAATCACAAGCCATCAAAACCATGATCGGACGAAGGCGCTTTCCACCGTGGGAAATGATGTAATTCATCGGGTCATACAATTCCGTAGGTTTATCTTTAAAAGTGTACTTCGTAATGGCGTCATCAACAATTTGTTGGTATCTGTTTAAAAATTCCATAAAATCCTATAATTTCAACAAAAATACAATTTTTCAAGTCTTTATAAAACAAAAAACTTTGCCCAAATGGACAAAGTTTATGATTGTTATTTAAATTTCTATTTTAAGTTAAAAATGTAACCAAAAGATAAGTAAGTCCGGCAACAATTGCTGAAATAGGAATTGTTAATACCCAAGCCCAAAGTAAGCTTACTGTAATTCCCCATCTTACTGCTGAAATTCTTTTTGTTAACCCAACCCCAATGATAGAACCCGTAATCGTATGTGTTGTAGATACCGGAATACCAAAGTGGTCTGTAATAAATAAAGTAATAGCTCCTGCTGTTTCAGCACTCACACCTTCTAGTGAAGTTACTTTTGTAATTTTAGTACCCATTGTTTTAATGATCTTCCAACCACCACTCATTGTACCCAATGCAATTGCGATGAAAGAAACCAAAGGAACCCAAATATAATGTTGTGCAAAATAATCGAAACGGCCCGCAGATGGAATATTAAGATAAACAGGATCCTGAAGCATATTTACATGATAATAGATCATCGCAGCTCCAATAATACCCATTACTTTCTGTGCATCATTCAAACCATGTCCTAAACTGAACAACGCTGAAGATACCAACTGTAATCTCTTAAATGACTGATCTGCTTTGTGAGGATTTGATCTTTTATAAAGGTGAACAATGATTAAAGTGATAATGATCGAAATAATCATCCCAATAATCGGAGCCATAAAAATGAATAAGAAAATAGGAATTACTTTATCAAATTTAACAACACTTTGCGTCGTTACCTGATAAGCAGCGGTCTTAAACGTTTCCCACATTCCCAACTCAGGGTGAGCGGATACTACTTCATGATAGTCCATCGTGAAAGCATGCATTAAAGCCGCTCCTAAAAATCCACCAATTAAAGTGTGTGATGATGATGAAGGAATCCCAAACCACCATGTTAATAGATTCCAGGCTATTGCAGCAATAAGTCCTGAAAATATAACTTCTAAAGTAATAAAGTTTTCGTTAACTGTTTTGGCAATCGTGTTACCAATTTTAAATTCTCCAATAATGTAAGCTGCGATAAAGAAGGCTGCAAAGTTCCAAAGTGCTGCCCAAAGTACAGCTTGGAATGGAGTTAAAACTTTTGTAGAAACAATAGTCGCAATTGAGTTGGCTGCATCATGAAAACCATTGATATAATCGAAAATTAAAGCCAGCGCAATAATAACTACTAGTAAAATCGGAAATTCCATTTTTGTTATATTGTTTAGGCGTATTTAATCATGATGTTCTCAATAGTATTGGCAACATCCTCTGCCTTGTCGGTTACTATTTCAAGATAATTAAGTACAGATGAAACTTTGATAATATTGATAGCATCGTTTGTTTCAAACAATTCTACCATAGAATTAGAAAGAAGGTCATCTGCAATATTTTCAATAGAATTTACTTTAATACAAGCCTCTTTTACCTGCTCCATATTTTTGAAACCTTTAAGGTTCTTCATTGCATTCTGGATCTCCAGACAAGCTTTGTGAATCAGTAGAGAGAAATCAGAATAAGCTTTAAGCTCAGGTGATTTATACAAGAAGATATATTTTGTAGATGCGTAGATATAATCAGCGATATCATCTAGACCAGTTGCCAATGTGTGGATATCTTCTCTGTCGAAAGGAGTGATAAAGTTTTTACCTAATTCTACGAAGATCTCATGAGTAAGTTCATCATTTTTATGTTCATAGTCACTCATTTTCTTCAACATTGAATCATCATTAAGATCGAAATCTTTGATACCAGTATTGAATTCTTCAGACATCTCAACTAGGTTTTCTGTTACTTTTTCGAAAAGCACAAAGAAGATTTTGTCTTTTGGTTGAAAAGCGTGGAAAATATTACCAATTCCCATTTTTTAGTATTTATAATTTTGTGCAAATTTCCTAAAAAAGGACCTGACCTGAAACAATCCGACGTTAAGTTTTGTTAACATTAGCTTATCTCCTGATTATCAAACAAAAAAACCGGCTTTGATGCCGGTTTGTATAGTATAGAATGAGTATTAATTCGCCTCTTCAGCTCTCATATCTTTTCCTTTGAATTTCATTGATGCAATATTATTCAAAAGCTCTCCTTTAAATGATTTTTCAATCTCAAAGAAAGAGAATTTCTCTAAAATTTCGATATCACCAATTTCAGCTCTTTTTTTGCTACCTCCCGCAGGTGTAGTTGCTTTGTTAATAATATCTAGAACATCTAGTTTCTTCAATTGGTCTTTCTTCCCTAAGTTGAAGAAGAATCTTACCATATCTTCATTCTTTCTCCTAGGTTTTCCACTACGCTCTCTTCCTCCTCTGTCTCTATCTCCACTTCTGTTATCGCGGTCTCCTCTGCTTCTATCTCTGTCTCTATCACGACCTCTATCTCTGTCTCTTCTAGGATAGTCATCATCTCTAGAGCTGAATTTCTGCTCAACAAGATCATGTTTATCTTTGTAGTACAATGCAAGATCTTTCAATTGGAACTGCAATAATTTGTGTACCAATTCTTCTTTTGTGAAAGCGCTTAGATCTGGGATCAGGCTATCATCAAATTCAAAGATATCTTCGTGTTCCGTCAATAACTTTTCGAAAACACATCCAACCTGAGCTTTGATTACCTCTTGTCCTGTTGGTATAATTTTTTCAACGATTTCAATTTTCGTTTGAGATCTTATCTGCTTTAATTTTCTGCTTTCTTCAGGCTTAATTAAAGAGATTGAAATACCGTCTTTTCCTGCTCTACCTGTTCTTCCACTTCTGTGAACGAATACTTCAGGATCATCAGGTAAAGAATAATGGATAACGTGAGTTAATGAATCAACATCCAATCCTCTAGCTGCAACGTCTGTTGCTACCAAGATATCAATGTTTTTCAATCTGAACTTCTTCATTACAGTATCTCTCTGCGCTTGAGAAAGATCTCCGTGAAGAGCATCAGCTGCATACCCATTTTGCATTAAGAAATCAGCAACCTCCTGAGTTTCCATTCTTGTTCTACAGAACAAAATAGAATACTGATTCGGGTTTGAATCAATTAATCTTTTAAGAGCTTCTTTTTTATTACGGTACCCAACTACATAGTATTCATGCTTAATGTTCTTCTTAACCTCGTTAATAGAACCCACAGAAATACGGTGTGGTTTTGTAAGATAATTTTTAGAAATTCTCTCCACTTCTTTATTCATCGTTGCAGAGAATAAGAAAGTTTGTTTTGTTTCAGGAGTTTCTCTTAAAATTGTTTCCAATTCGTCTTTGAAACCCATTGAAAGCATTTCATCAGCTTCGTCTAAAACTAACCAATGAATAGCAGAAAAGTCTAATGCTTTTCTGTTGATAAGGTCGATAACTCTTCCTGGAGTACCTACAATAATTTGTGGCTTATCCTTTAGAGATCTAATTTGGTCCATAATACTGCTTCCACCATAAACTGCTGTAGTTTTGATGTCTTTCATGTATTTAGAATAATTTTTTATGTCTTTAGAAATCTGAAGACATAATTCTCGTGTCGGACAAAGCACCAAAAATTGGATTTTGCGACTCGTATCGTCAATCATATCCAAAATCGGAAGCGAAAACGCTGCTGTTTTGCCTGTCCCTGTTTGCGCAAGTGCGATCAAATCGCGAATATCTGAAAGAATAAAAGGGATAGTCTGTTTTTGGATTTCTGTTGGGCTTTCATAACCCAGTTCGCCAACTGCCTTAAGAATGTCAGGACTTAAATTGGACTCCGTAAATAAATTCATTAAATATTATAAAATTTCTGCAAATATACAATTAATATTTGACTTTATTTTGAACAAAGTGTTAAATAACTAATCTTAATTTCAGAATTCTTTAATATTTTTTTAATTTTTAAAAAATTAAACGCAAAAAAACGCTCTCTCTGTTAAAAACTCGTTAAATATTGTTTTTTTTTGTTAAATTGGATTGATTTTTTCAGTGTTATTTATGAATTTTCAAAAATAAAACCATGAAACTTAAATTTTTCTTTTTGATATTTCTGCTTAAAATCATTGACATATCTGCTCAAACACAAGCCTATCCTAATAATTGGACATTGGAAAACTGTATTGAATATGCAAAAGAAAATAATATCTCTATCAATTCTTTGAGACTTTCTAAAAATTCTGCCCAACAAGACCTTCTTCAGGCAAAAGAAGCCAAATACCCTAGTTTTAACGGAACGGTTTCCCAAGGACTCTTTGCAATAAGCGGAAACAACGGACTCAATATAAATGGAGCACAATCTCAAAGTATCGGTGTCAATTCTTCAATGACACTCTATCATGCAAATTATATCAAAAACAATGAAGTTTCTAAAAATCTAAACGTTCAGATGGCTGATCTTTCCGTTCAGGAAGCAGAAAATAACATCACCCTATCCATCACCCAAGCGTATCTGAATATTCTTATGTCTCAGGAAAATATTATTTCCTTAGAAAGTATTTTAACCACTACCAAAACCCAATTAAAACAAGGAGACCAGTTTTATAAAGCCGGAAATATTTCAAAATTAAACTTTTTACAAATCCAGGCGCAAGTGGCACAAGATGAATATAATTTAATTTCCTCTCAAAATAGTTTAAAAACAAATATTGTTAACCTTAAACAATTGCTACAACTCCCCTCTTCTTATGATTTCCAGATTGAAAAACCTAACAGTATTATCGTTGATGAGAATTTAAAACCTTTACAAGACGTTCAAAACTCTGCTCAAAATGAGCGTCCGGAAGTAAAATATGGTGAATTGAATCTGGAAAATTCAAACACCAATTTAAAAATGGCTAAAGCTTCTATTCAGCCTACTTTAAGCGTGGTGGGAAATATTTCAACTAATTATTCTACAGGAAACGGAAATTATTTTAATCAATTAGGAAATAACTTTTATCTGCCTATCGGATTAAGTCTTGGAATTCCGATTTACAACAACAGAATCTATAAAACAGAAGTTGAAAAATCTAAAATTGCTATAGAACAGGCAAATCTGGATTTAAAAAACACAAAAACAATTCTTAATCAACAGATTGAGCAATCTTATATTAGTTTACAAAATTCTATTTCACAATATGATTCTGCTTTAAAACAAATGAATATCAATAAAGAAACCTATGATATTGTTAACGCTCAGATGAAACTTGGAAGTATAGATTATGTACAGCTTCAACAACAGAGATTAGTGTACATCCAAACGATTCAAAATTATCTACAGGCAAAATATTCCGCCGTTCTTAATAAACAGATTTACGAGTTCTACGCTGGTAACCCTATAACTATTAAATAACTATGAAAGCAAAAAATAAAAAATGGTGGATCTGGCTCATTGGCGGCATCATCGTTATTGCAGGAATTTGGTATTTTTTCATCAAAGAAGAGCAGGTAAAAATTCAGCTTGAAACAACAAAACCTGCAATGGGGGAAATTTCAAACTCTATTACAGCTACAGGAACTGTTCAGCCCGTAGATACGGTTGCTGTGGGAACTCAGGTTTCTGGAATCATTAAAAATCTTTATGTAGATTTTAATTCAACCGTAAAAAAAGGGCAGCTTTTGGCAACTCTGGATCCTGACTTATTGCAATATCAGACCGAACAGATTACTGCTAATTTGCAAAATGCAAAAAGTAATTTGGCATATAATGAAATCAATATCAATCGTCAATCACAACTTTACAAAGTAGGCGCTATAAGCAAAGCTGATTATGATAACGCCCAAAACCAATATAATGTAGCCAAAGCACAGGTAAATTCTGTAAAAGCGCAGCTTTCAACCGCTAATAAAAATTTATCGCTTACCAATATCTATTCACCGATTGATGGAACGGTTCTGAACAGAAGTGTAAGTGAGGGCCAAACGGTTGCTTCAAGTTTTAGCACTCCCACTCTTTTCAGTATTGCAAAAGATTTAACAAAAATGCAGGTTCGTGCGTCTGTAGATGAAGCTGATATTGGCAATATCAAAGTTGGGCAAAAAGCAACTTTTACTGTGGATGCCTTTCCAGAGGAAACTTTTAAGGGCCAAGTTTCTGAAGTTCGACTTCACCCTACCGTCTCTTCCAATGTGGTGAATTATACCACCATCATTAATGCAGATAATTCAAGTTTGAAGTTAAAGCCGGGAATGACCGCTAACATTACCATTTATACCGTTGTGTTAGAAAACATCATGAAAATTCCGGTGGCAGCCATCAGCTTTAAGCCCGATAGTCTTGTTGCAAAAAAATATAAAATCAATTCTCCTTTTGCAAAAGGTAAAAAAGAAGGGCACCAACAGAAAAAAAATAAACAAAACAAAACCAATAAAAATGGTGCCGGAATATGGGTCATTAGCAAAGACAGCATCATAACCCACAAAAAAATAAAAACAGGAATGGATAACGATACGGAAGTGCAAGTTATTTCAGGATTAACAACAAATGACAATATCATTACAGGTTATAAAAATCTATCTAAGAAATCCTCCGGAAGCGCTGCAAAAAGTCCGTTCATACCTCAAAGATCAGGAGGTGGAAATAAAAACAGTGGCGGCGGTGGTGGCGGACCAAGATAGATTTCAAATTTAAACATGAAGATCATGACAACAAAAATCCTTGAAATAACAGATCTTAAAAGAGATTTCAAAATGGGCGAAGAAACGGTACACGCTTTAAAAGGAGTTACATTTTCTGTAGAAAGCGGTGAGTTCATTACCATTATGGGAAGTAGCGGCTCAGGAAAATCTACTTTGCTTAATATTTTAGGTTGTCTTGATAAACCTACAAGTGGAGATTACAGTCTGGATGGTGTGAATATTAAAAATCTTGACCGCGACGAATTAGCAGTTCTTAGAAATCAGAAAATTGGTTTTGTCTTTCAATCCTATAATCTTCTGGCTAGAACTTCAGCAAAAGAAAATGTAGAATTGCCGTTACTTTATAATTCAAAAGTATCAACTAATGAACGCAACGAACGTTCTTTAAAAGCCTTAGCTGCTGTTAAATTAGAAAATAGAGTGGATCACCTTCCCAATCAAATGTCGGGTGGTCAACAACAAAGAGTTGCCATTGCCAGAGCGCTAGTAAATGAACCTGTTATGATTCTTGCTGATGAAGCAACGGGAAATCTAGACACAAGAACCTCTTATGAAATTATGGCGCTGATGCAAGATCTTAATCAACAAGGAAGAACAATTGTTTTTGTTACCCACGAACCAGATATTGCAATGTTCAGTGGCAGAACTGTTACCTTAAGAGACGGTAAAGTAATAAAAGACGTTAAAAACGAAAACATAAAATCAGCGAGAGAAGCTTTAGAAAGTCTTCCTGCTAATGACGATTATAAATAGTTTAGCCTAAAAACGATACAAAATGAATCTTTCTAATCTCTTCAGAATTGCCTGGAAAGCACTTTTAAGAAATAAGCTCCGTGCATTTCTTACCATGCTTGGGATCATCATTGGTGTAGCCTCTGTTATCGCTATGACAGCAATTGGAGAAGGTTCTAAAAAAAGTATCAGCGATCAGCTTTCATCAATGGGCTCTAACATGATTACCATTCGCCCCACAAGTAATGTAAACGTTTCAGGAGGCGCCAGAATTGGAGCTGCCGGACTTCAAACATTGAAAGCAAAAGATGCAGATGCTATTGCCAGTGGAGCTCCGGATGTTTCTTACGTTTCACCTGCTGTTCAAACAAACGGACAATCTATCAACAGTGCCAATAACTGGCCCACACAACTTCAAGGGGTAAACGTAGATTACTTTAGCATAAGAGACTGGGATGTATCAGATGGTACCCTTTTTACTCAAAAAGACGTGACTTCTTCCAATAAAGTTTGTCTTCTTGGGCAAACGGTTGTAACGAATTTATTTCCAAACGGTGGAAATCCTATCGGAACCATTATTAGATTCAACAAAGTTCCGATGAAGGTGATTGGTGTTTTAGCAGCAAAGGGTTCAAATGCCTTCGGTCAGGATCAGGACGATGTCATCATTGCTCCTTTTAACACCGTGCAGAGAAGATTTTTAGGTATTACTTATGTGCAAACCATCTATGCATCATCCACTAATGAAAACACATCCCAACAGGCGACTGATGAAGTTTCAGAAATTTTGAGAAAGCAACATAAACTTCCTCTTGATGGAAGTAATGATGATTTTTCTGTACGAACTCAGGCAGAACTGATTTCTACCATGAGTTCTACAAGTCAGCTTCTGACTGTACTTTTATCTGCAATAGCAGGGATCTCTCTTATCGTTGGAGGGATAGGAATTATGAATATTATGTATGTTTCTGTTACAGAAAGAACCAAAGAAATAGGACTAAGAATGTCTATTGGAGCAAGAGGAAAAGATATTCTGTATCAATTCCTTATTGAAGCTATTCTTATCAGTATAACTGGTGGGGTTCTGGGAGTCATCTTAGGAGTTTTGGTTTCAGAATTAGTCACTATTTTTCTTTCTTGGCCAACGTTTATTACAGAATCATCCATTATTATTTCTTTTATTGTCTGTGCCATCACGGGTGTCTTTTTCGGGTATTACCCAGCCCTAAAAGCTTCAAAATTGGACCCGATTGAAGCATTGCGATATGAATAGTTTTAGCTAAATTTGATGTAAAATAAAAAAATATGTCGGCTACCATTTCTACAAAAACCTTTGATTTCTTAAAAAAGTTGACCAAAAACAACAATCGTGAATGGTTCAATGAAAATAAAAATCTATACACAGAATCTCAGGGTAATATGATTTCTTTTCTTGAAGATTTAATTAACGAAATGGGAGAATTTGATCAAGACCTGGCTAAACTTGATGCTAAAAAAGCCTTATTCAGAATTTATAGAGATACAAGATTTTCAAAAGATAAGATCCCTTATAAAACCAATTTCGGAGCTTCTCTAGGAATGGGAAAAGGAAGTCAAAAAGGTGGATATTACCTCCATACAGAACCTGGAAAATCATTTTTAGCCGGTGGAATTTATATGCCTGAATCTTCCGTTTTAAAAGACGTAAGAAAAGAGGTTTCGTTATATGGGGACGATTTTCTTAAAATCATCAACAATAATAATTTCAAAAAATACTTCCCTGAATTGGATCAAGCCGATAAATTGAAAAAAATACCACAAGGTTTCGAAAAAGAAGATCCAATGGGCGAATTCTTAAAACTAAAAAGCTTTATTGTGGTTTATAATTTAAAAGATGAAGAAGTATTGGATAAAAACGCAGTAAAAAACATGACCGAAATTTTTAAGCTTATGAAACCTTTTAATGATTTTCTGAATACACCGTTTCAATAAACTCAAGTCATTTTTTACTCTGTAGAAAATGAAACTACTATAATTGCACCTATATAGCTAATCTCTTATTTAAAAAACACTCTTACGTTTATAACTAACAGTCAATTAATTACAATTAAACAAAATTAACATCAGTTTCACATTTTTATGTACCTTTGCGGTTCGTCAAAAAACTACCGATGTCTTTATACCAAAAAATTGCAGAGAAACTACAGTATATTAGTCCGAATTTTTATAAAAAAAGATATTTTAAGACCTTAAATCATCTTAATAAAGATAATTTTTCAGCACGTAATGTAGAGCCAGAATTGGTCTGGATAAAAGAATATTTGCCTAAAGAAGCTGTAATTTTAGATATCGGAGCTAACGTTGGAACGTTTCTTTATCAACTTGAAAATAAGCTTAACCACGATCATATTTACGCTTTTGAACCTAATAAGAAGTTGTATACTCGTTTAAAAAGATTGTTCCCTGCAATGAGGGTTCTGCCTTTGGCTCTTTCTGATGAAAATACAACTGCCGAGTTTAAAGTTCCTATTATCAATGGTAAAATGATTGCATCAAGAGGAACCCTAAATACTTCATACAAAGAGAAAGGCGAGGAAAAAAGTTACACCGAGAAAGTAAAGGTCATTAAATTAGACGATTGGGCAGCAATAGAGCACTTTAACCGACTAGACTTTATCAAAATTGATGTTGAAGGGAATGAAATGAAAACACTGAACGGTGCAAAAACTATTATTCAACAGTTTTTGCCAACTTTAATGGTTGAAATGGAACAAAGGCATCATAACAGCCCTATTTGGAATGACATTTCAGAAGTTGAAACCTGGGGATATGATGCGAAATATCTGAACAGACATACCTTTGAGCTTGAAAAACTCACAGAAGAAATTTTGACACACAACACCAACGACGAAAAAAATAAAACAGAATACATCAACAACATTATTTTCATACCCAAGAACCTTTAAAATATCATTATGAGCGTAGTAGCAAGGCAAGGCTTCAAATATTCCATTATTGGTTATATTGGTTTTTTGTTAGGTACAATTTCTGCAATTTTCATATTTCCTTATGATTTTGAATTTTACGGAAAATTGCGCTACATCCTTCCTACTGCAGAAATGTTGGTTCCTTTTGTTGTTCTTGGAATCTCTTATTCAAATGTGAAATTTTTCCATACCGTGGAAAAAGATGGCAAAAAGCAGAACATGCTTTCGCTCTCTTTGCTTACTATTTTTATTAATTTTTTGATTTTCACCATTGTCTTTTTTCTCATTCCTTTTTTCTATCCAAAGTTTAAACTTTCAGAAGCATGGAAAACCAAAGAAATGATTCTCCCTCTAATTCTGATTCTTTCTTTTTGTGCGATTTTCAATAAATATACTTCGAATTATAAAAGAATTGTTGTCTCCAATATATTTGATAACATTTTCCCAAAAATAGCTAATCTAGGAGCTTTTTGCCTATTTTTTTATTTTGCATTATCTCAGAAAATAGCTTTTGCTTTCTTTTTCGGAATTTTCACTTTAATGCTCTTCGGATACATTTATTACACCAATAAATTAGAAAAAATACAACTAGATTTCAATACAGATTATTTTAAGAAAAATGATTTCTGGAAAGAATTTTTCAACTATAGTTTTTTCGGATTCCTAGGAACATTCGGTAATTATTTAGCTATTAACAGCTTTATGATTGGTGAATATTTAGGAATGGAAGAAGTGGGAATTTACTCCGTTTTATATGCCTTGATTTCTTTAATCTCTATTCCGCAATTGGGATTATTTAATATTTCTGCACCCATCATCAATAAAACATTGGCGGACGGGGATATGAAAGAACTGGATAGATTTCACAAAAAGACCTCATTATCTTTATATTTTTTAGGAGCAGTATTGTTTTCATGCATCATGGTCGGATTTCCTTTTCTAACCCAATTCATGCCTAAAAACGGAACAATGCTAAGAGAATATGAACCCGTAATTTGGATTTGGGGTTCAGCAGTTTTAGTAGATCTCGCGACAGGATTTAATGGAAATATTATTTCATTGTCTAAATATTACCGTTTCAATATTTTAGTAATGCTTTTGTTGGCAGGGCTAACCATTAGTTTAAATCTTTATTTCATCAAGAACACAGACCTTAAATTGATAGGAATTGCTTTATCTACAGCCATTTCCCTGACAACTTATAATGTTATTAAAATCATATTCAATTATGTTGTTTTCAAGGTTTCTCCTTTAACAATTGAAATGATTTTTGTTTCAATTATCTGTACGTTAGCCATAACTGTTGCTATTGTATTACCTACTTTTAATAATAATTTCATCAACTTGATTTACAAACCAACTGTTGTTTTGGTATTGATTTATATTGGAAATTACTTCACAAAAATATTTCCTATCGAAGATTATCTGAATATTAAATTCATTAAAAGTATTTTTAAGATTAAGTAGTCATTAATTGATTTAAAACCTTTTCTAAATTTGCCTGAACTGATTTTTTATTATACTCTTTTTGAAAATCGAAATCACTGTTTTTTAACGCTTTAAACTGTTCGATTACAGAATCATCCTCGGGAATAATACAATCTAATTTTGAAGAATAATTCTTAGGAAAAACAGCTAATTTTCCATACTTAATGGCATCCCCAAGATTGCCTGTCATTTTAGTCTTTCCGTAAATTTCTTTTTGGCTAAAGAACTCAGTTTCCTGTTGAATCGGGCACCATAAAACATCTGCTTCACTCATCCATTTTTCAAAATCAAGTTGAGAAATTCTTTCTGAAAAGTGGGTAATATTAATTTGTTCTAACGACTTTTTCAAGTCCATTATTTCTCGTAATTCTTTTCCTTCAGCTTTTCCTAAAAATATAAATTCAATTATTTCGCTTCCAATATTTGAACCTTTCTTTAGATCATTCTCCCATTTTCTTATATTTGAAAATACTCTTTTATAATCTCTTCTCATTTGAGAAACTCCTCCGGGAATAACGATTTTCAATACTTCATTCCCTGAATGACGATCGTTTTTAGTGTAAAATAGGGGAAGAAATGTATATCTTCCAGAAGCTAATTCCTGATCTAATACCAGTAAATTTTTCGCTTTTTCATATACTTTAGGAGCATAAAAAAGTCCTTCTTTCCACCATAATTTCAATCGGTAAATCACATCTTTTTTAAAGACATTTTTTATTAAATCAGACTTTGAGATGGTTGTAAAATTAATATTATGAACAACAATCGCTGTATTAAATTTCTCAGTAATAGCTTGAAAAGTATTGAAATAACGATGAACAGTTCCTATAATAATCAGATCATATTTTTTAATTTTCAGCTGATCTACAATCATTGAGCTATCTGACAAAAATATATTTCCCTTCGACTCTTTTATTTGATTTTTAATCTTTTGAGAAAAATAATAATCCACTTCAAATTCATGGGAATCTTGCATGATTTCTATAAAATCCTGAGCAATTTCTGCGTGAGTGTCTATTTCTATGTAGGCTATTTTTTTCACTGTAGGTTTGGGCTGAAACCCATTGGATTTTTACTTATTATTTTAAACAGGCTTTAACCCGTTTCTATTGATATTTTTAATATGAAAAATTCGTAAAAATATTTAACAGCAATTTCATGCATCTTCTTTGTCATACTGAAAGCATCTCTACAATACCTTTTATAATTAGGGTTTAGATTCCTACAGAAATTGAAGATTCGACGAAGTCAATGACAAACTGTATGTTTAATTATTTAACTATATCTTTAACCATTTCTTTTTCAAAGCTTTCCAACGTTTATCGTTAATCGCTTTTTGCTCATCTTTCGTGATTTTCAGTTCCAGTTTTTTTGATCTGCAGTTTTCGTAAGACTTAACTATTTGAAAGAAAAAGGGAATCGATTTACTTTTCATCGCTTCTTTGGAAGATGCGATATAAGCCAGAAATCTTTTTAACCCTAGAAAATAAAAATACCTTCCATAATAATCAGATTCTTTTACCGTGTAATCTGCGCCTTTTACTTTAATTAATTTCACTTGTAAATCAGGTAAAACAACTTCTTTCCAGCCCAGATTTTCAAGCAAAATAGAATCAATATTATCCCAACCTAAAGTTTCTCTCAGTCCTCCGATCTCTATAAAACACTCCTTTCGATAGGCTTTCATTGGTCCTCTCACATGATGTTTATTTGAATTCCCTTCGTACACCCATTCTCCATTTTTCTCAATATATAAGAGACCTCCAATCAAGCCATATTTAGGATTATTTTGAAAAGATTCTTCTATTTTTTCAAGATAATTATCCGGTAAAATAATATCAGCATCAAACTTACAAATGATATCAAACTCATCCAAATTCTGAGTTCTTAATCCATTTTTAAAAGCATTGACCACTTTTGAACCCGGCTGATGCGCCGATTTCTGAAGATCTATTGTTTGAAAACGAGTATCAATATCTGTATATTTTTTGATGATTTCAGAGGTTTGATCTGTAGAACCATCATTTACCACCACAACCTTAAACTCTTTACAACTTTGCTGCTGTAAAGAGTTTAGAGTAAATGGGAGATTATCTTCTTCGTTATGCGCAGGAATGATAATGAGAAACTTCACCTTATTTTTTAATTTTCAAATTTACTTCAAATAAAAATTTAGGCTCTTGTAAACTTTCAAAAGTTTTTGTTTTAAAATCACCTTTAATAAAAACTGCACACATAGAATTGGCTACATGATATAAGTTTTGATGAGAACCCGGAGGTAAACCATCCAAAATTCCTTGAAAAACTTCATATCTTATTTTCTCTGGATTAAATGCATAATCATGCCACACCACTACCGTATTATCATGCACAAGATGTTGAAAAACCTTTTCAGTATCATTTTTCACCATTTCGTAGCAATGATCACCATCGATAAAAATTAGGTCATATTTTTTATTTAATCCTCCAAAATCAAATGTTTTTGAATTTCCTTCCAAATGAAGAATTTCAGGATTGTTCTTTGAAATAATCCCATGAAGATCCGCATATTTCTTATCTACACCGAGCTCCAAAAGTTCTTTTTCTGAAAGATTAAAAGTTGTACAATCGTTAATCACTTTGGCTACATTCCAAACACTTTCGCCTCTCCATGTTCCAATTTCAAAATAGCTTTTCTTTCCTTTTGCCAAAGTTTTTAGCAATGCCAAATCTGTAGGAATTGAACCTCCATCCAGAAAGCATAAATCAATGGTTTCATCAAAAAATCCTTCACTCAGATCTGGGAGATTGATCTGAGGAAGGGTTTCCAAATGAGGATATTTTTTAAGAAATTCTTTTTTCTTTACATTTCTGTCGTTAAGCACCAAGTTAAGCAGGCTTGGATCCTGGGCTATCGTTTGTAACGCTTTGACAGTTTTGTTGATCTTACTCACAGAAAATTTTATTTATTATGAGGTTTCAGCATGTTTTTAGGATCAAGGATCTCATCAAGTTTTTCCTGAGAAAGCAATCCTTTTTCCAATACTAAATTATATACACTATTTCCTGTCTCCAATGATTCTTTTGCAATCTGTGTAGATTGTTTATAACCGATGTAAGGATTAAGAGCTGTAACAATTCCGATACTGTGTTTCACCATGTTTAAGCACACTTCTTTATTCGCTGTAATCCCGACAACACATTTGTCACGAAGCGTATCTAAAGCATTGCAAAGGAAATTGATGTTTTCCATAATCGCGTGAGAAAGAACCGGCTCCATTACGTTTAATTGTAACTGACCTGCTTCTGCCGCAAAAGTCACTGTTAAATCATTTCCAATTACTTTATAACACACCTGATTCACCACTTCCGGGATAACAGGGTTTACTTTTCCAGGCATAATGGATGATCCCGGCTGCATTGGAGGTAAATTGATTTCAAACAAACCCGCTCTAGGTCCCGAAGAAAGCAATCTCAGATCATTACAAATCTTTGATAATTTCACCGCAAGACGTTTCATGGCTGAAGAATAGATTACGTAAGAACCTGTATCTGGTGTAGCTTCCACTAAGTTTGGAGCCGAAACGATTGGAAAGCCTGTAATCTGAGTTAAGTTTTTAGCACAAAGTGTTGCATACCCAATTGGAGCATTAATTCCTGTTCCAATTGCTGTAGCTCCCATGTTTACTTCAACGAAAAGATCTGCATTGCTATTTAATTTAGAAATATCTTCTTCTAAATTAGCTGCAAATGCTTCAAACTCTTGTCCCAATGTCATTGGAACTGCATCCTGAAGCTGAGTTCTTCCCATCTTGATAACATCCTGAAACTCCTCTCCTTTCGCACGAAAAGCAGCGACAATACTTTGTAGTCTATTAACCAACCCAACATTCATCTGCAATAATCCCATTTTTATTGCGGTAGGATATGCATCGTTGGTTGATTGTGAAAGGTTGATATGATCATTGGGCGAACAAAATTCATATTCCCCTTTATTTTTACCTAATTTTTCCAACACTCTGTTGGCTATAACTTCGTTGGCATTCATATTGATTGAAGTTCCTGCCCCACCCTGAATCATGTCTACAGGAAATTGGTCATGAAGTTGCCCAGCTATTAATTCATCACATGTTTCCGCGATTTTGAAATACAATTCTTCATCAAGCAAACCTAATTCATAATTGGTTTTAGCTGCCGCTTTTTTCACAAAAGCCAATCCTCTGATAAAGTCCGAATATGAAGAAAGCAGTTGTCCTGATATCTTGAAATTATCAATTGCTCTTTGAGTCTGAACTCCATAGTAAGCATCAATCGGTACATTTAGTTCTCCCAATAGATCACTTTCTTTTCTGAAATTTTCCATTACAGATTTTTATTTTTAAATATAGTTTTAAATATAGCAAAAACGCATCATAACCGATGCGCTTTATTTTTTTTTATTTTACAGGGTATTTTAGACTTAAAGCTTGTAATATTGACCATGTTTCGGCATCCATAATTCCGTCATAATTTTGTGGACGGAAATGGTACTGAAAAGCTTCAATTGTTTTTTTTGTAGTATCATCCCATTTACCACTCAAGTCTAATGTATACCCAAACTTTTGCAATTGAGTTTGTACACTAAAAATGAATGTAGGATCATTGTATTTTACAGTAAAATCAGTGGATGTAGCCAAATCATAATAGTTTTGTTTTGATGCTTCATCATACCACATTCCTATTTGGTATTGATCATACAATTTTTTCCAAGGAAAAGAAGGTCCCGGATCCTGCTTTCTTGTTGGCGCAATATCTGAATGAGCCAATACATTGGTTGCGGGAATCTGATATCTTGTAATGATATCTTTCGCCAAAGCAGCCACTTTTTTAATCTGATCATCATTGAAAGGGGCAAATATTTTTTTACCTGTAGCATCTGATGTGTAACCTGCATTTACAATTTCAATTCCGATAGAAGTATCGTTAAGGTTTTTATCATTTCTCCAAGAGCTTACTCCTGCATGATAAGAACGTTTATTTTCATCAACTAATTGATAAATCTCATTATCTCCTGTATTGTTTACTAAATAATGTGCGCTAACAGCCTGTTGGGTAAGCACCGTTATAGATTTATCATCCGGCAATGCTGTATAATGTAATATCAAATATTTCTGTCTGAAATTTTGCGCAATAGCAGGGAAATAGGTTTTCACAACTTTATAACCTGCAGGTTTTGCAGACACAATAGAACCATAGCTTACCGTGTTATCATTTTTAGCTGCATCCGATATATTAGTAGTGAAAAATTCTACCCCGTGATCATTTGTAATTTGTGGTTTTGGTTTTTCAGGAGTTTGTGTTTTTACTACAGTTTTTGGCTGTGATACTGGGCCTTTCGGTTTATAAGAACTTTTTTTCACATTTTGCTGTGGAGTACACGAAAAAACGAAAGCACTTAATCCGATGATATATAATGTTTTACGCATTGGTCTATTTTTTTAATCATTTATTACCTCAAAAATACACAAATTTTTCTTGAAAAATATTTGGTAAATAAAGAAATCTATTCTATATTTGCACTCGCAATAACAGAACAACGATCATTAAAAAATAAAGAAAAAAGGAGGGTTGCCAGAGTGGTTAATGGAGCAGTTTGCTAAACTGTCGACGCGAAAGTGTCGCAAGGGTTCGAATCCCTTACCCTCCGCATTTTTTTCTTTACCATCTATTTATATTCGGGGCGTAGCGTAGTCCGGTCATCGCGCCTGGTTTGGGACCAGGAGGTCGCAGGTTCGAATCCTGCCGCCCCGACTGTTTTAATAATTTTCTCAAAATTATTCAATGGGTGCGTAGCTCAGCTGGATAGAGCATCTGCCTTCTAAGCAGACGGTCTCAGGTTCGAATCCTGACGCGCTCACTTAAAAAACCTCATAGCTTTTGTTATGAGGTTTTTTGTTTTTTATAGTGTCTAGTCCTGAAATAGCGATACACAAAAAAAAGAATCTTTATTGGATCAGTTCCAAAACTTGGGGACTACGCAAAAAGTTTAGATAATCTAAAAAGGAAAAACGATTTATCTCGCACGCCTCTAAGTTGTAATCTGAA
>NZ_FRAV01000043.1 GCF_900142445.1 Chryseobacterium polytrichastri
ACATTGTATAATCTCGTTGTGTACGCTTTTCTCTATTCCTATCTCGTTTTTCCATAATAAGTATATTTTCTGTAAACCTATTTTAGGACGCGACATTTACACAAAAAAAGCCTTTCAAATCTGAAAGGCTTTCAATTTTTTTTATTCAAGGCATTTTCTAATACTTAGCTTTAATTCTACATGAAGTTAGTATTTCCAAGAATTTGATTTTTTTAATCAACTGGTGTTGAAAAGAAATAATTCTCAATTAAATTTACCCCTTGGAATGTGGCTTGATTATTAAAAGTATATACACTTCTGCTAATACTGTTAATATCCGACTGAAGAACAAAATATAAAGTAACATTTGCATTCGTTATATTATTATAAACAAAGGATTGGGTAACTTCAAAATCTCTTCCCATCAGTGGTTGAAAATTAGTACTTCCCAGTATAGGTGTATCTTGTGGATTACTATTATTGGTTCCAACGTTTTTTGTTCCTATGTACGTTCTCACAAATCCGTTATTAGAACTATTCAGTATGTGAATTTTTGTATAGATCATATGTGATCCTGGAGTGATGGTCAGAGAAGCAATTCCATTCCAATTTGTGTTTCCAATATTAGTATAAGGAGCCCAATTAAAAGCACCTAATATATTTTGTCCGGTAAATAGTGACAGTTTTTTCCATGTTCCCACCCCGTTAGCATCACAATATAACACATTATTTGCTGCTTCATTTCCATCCGAAAGTTTAAAGCCATACACTGGAGATCCAGCTGTTCCGGTGGTTTTTATGTCTAACTTAACTGTAGGGTCAATGCGGCCTATACCAAGATTCCCATCCGGTTTAGAAACAACGACATCATC
The DNA here is from genome assembly GCF_900142445.1 of Chryseobacterium polytrichastri. Classification (GTDB taxonomy): domain Bacteria; phylum Bacteroidota; class Bacteroidia; order Flavobacteriales; family Weeksellaceae; genus Chryseobacterium; species Chryseobacterium polytrichastri. The sequence goes on from NZ_FRAV01000043.1 coordinate 852, forward strand.
ATTTGGATTTGTATCTGCTGGAGTACTTCCTCCATTAACATGCAATATCCCTAAAGGATTGGCTGTGTTAATACCTACTTGTGCAGATGCGGCTACTGAACTAAGTAAAAGTCCTGAAATAATAAAGTTTTTTTTAATCATTTTTATAAAGTTTCTTGTTAAATAATAATTTAAAGAGCATGAATCATATCTTCTACTCAAGGTATTCCTCCAAAATTTCCAAAACTAATTGTACTTTAAAAAAGGATAAAATTTATGGTGTGTTTTTAAAATTTGGGAGTGCAAAGGAATGTGAAATTAAAATGTAATGCAAAAAAGGGGTATACCATTTATATACTACTTTCATGTAGTGTTTTGAAAATCAATTATTTGTATATTGTGATTGTCAGTGTGTGTAATGAATTATTTTTAAGATATAGATTTTCGAGTACCTATGTATTTTGTAGAACTTATATTGCAAAATGAATTTCGCTTTTTAACTAGGAGGACTTCACTTCAGTATTTAGTATGTAAGTGAACTCATTTAGATACATTTGAAGTATCTTCATTTGCTTTCAAGGTAATGTTTTATAAGAAATATAGATTCACTTTTGTTTCTTAATAAAATAAGGTTCCTTTTATGAAAGACTTACTTATCATATTGATATTTTTATGTAGTATTGTGAAAAATTTACTTGACTGTTTTTTAATTGGGCCTCTATTATATTTTTATATTAGATCAATATTGCAAAATATAGTCTCGTTTTAATTATTATAAGTATAAGTGCTTTTGGTTTTCTTTTTTCAGGATTAGTCATCTCAAAGAGAAATGAATCTTACGTTGAACAAGATGGTCGAATTGTTACAGTGCAAAATTTTCAATCATCAAGTGATGTTACCTTAAAAATTATTGAATTGATAGAGAAAAATAATTAGGATAATTTTTCAATAGTTAACGATGGGAGGATTGAATGTTGTAGATTTTATTTTGCATCCAAAACTCCTTCCATATAGTTAAAAGATTTAGACAAGAAAAAACGGCAAATATCTAAGATATTTGCCGTTTTAGTGACCAAAGAAGGATTCTCTTCAAACACTTTTATAGATGATTTATTTAGTTTGAACCAAATTAAACAAGACTTACAAAGCTCATATTTATAAGATAATTTTATTCGTTTGAAGTAAGCAATCTTAATAGAGTTATTCTTCATTTAGATCTTGTTCTTATAAAAAGCTTATTAAAATTTAACTGATACAATCAAGTATGTTGTTATCTGATTTTTAAAAAAATAAATCAACGCTTGATGGGATTTTGCAAGATTATTATTCTCAATAATTTTAGCCTCAAATCTATGCGCCAACGAGGGATTTGCGGATGTTCCATATGCTCACTCAACATAATAAAAGTTACTATTAGCATCGCAAAATTATGTCCTTGTGGTAGCAACATCGGAAAAAGCATTAATGCCCAACCTGCACCTACACACCAAAAACCGTGAGTGAGCCCAAATGAAAAAGCATCTGTATAAGCTTTTGATCCCCACGCAGCCAAAACAGGATGATAATGCCCCTTATTAAGACACTTTTGCTTAGTTGGAGAAAATTGCCAAATTAAAGCGATTATCCCCAAAATAACAACCGGAATAAAAGATCCAGGCATCTGAATATTGAGAAACAAGATGAGTATGTTTAATAAAACCCCGGCTACAATCCAAGTCAAAGCATATCCTATTACAAAAATAAGAACCATTAAAAAGCTCATATTCTTAAAACTGTGATCAATAATAATCTGGATAGGAACAATCAACTTAGGAAGCATCATGGCAAATACCATCAATATCCATCCAGCCATCATTTCAGGAAAAGGATTTATTTTCAGGAGCATTTTTAATGAAGTCGCGTTTCCCTCACACAAAGTCATCTTACAATGTGCTGCAGTCATCAAATTACCGGGATTCCAAAGCAAGATAAACCAAAAGATAATGCTTATACCCCATATAATATAACTTATGAGATTTCGATTGGCATTTGATGTTTTCATGGCTATTGTTTTTCCCTGTAAACACTTATTCTTCCTACTGTAATTTTTGTATCGGATAAAATTTCGTTATCGGGAGTAACAGCAACGTCTAAAGAACTTACATTTTCAAGATCATTTTCAAGATGCAGTTCATCAATAATATTGGTAATATCCAAAGAAAAACTAAGACCGTTACCTCCTCCGTGAGAATCACCCAATGATGCATTGCGAAGTCCAAAAAGCGAGATAAATCCTACATGCTGATTGTTTACAGAAACTTCAAGTGTATTTGCGTTGATATTTCCCTTAACATTCTCAAGAACTAAATAAACACGGTCAGGGACTTCCTCTGCGGAAGCTTTTAAAAAGCTTTTAGAAACTTTCTTTAATCCTTTATCAGAAAAATTAACGGTGGTTTTAGTTATGGCATTCTTAATTTCAAAAGAACCTTGGTTTGCACCGACTAATTCTGTTGGTTTTTCATTATTATCCATAGTATCTTCAGTTAGTTGAACATGATCCAGAGTTGGAATTCCTAGCTTTTTCAATCTTTCAGAAGTGTTATCGGTAATAGCACTTTCTGTTTTTGTTTCAAGGTTGTCATAGCTGTAATCTAAAGAATCCAGATTGGTTACATCATTTGGTGTATATATCCATTCTTTTCCATCAATTAAAGGCATTACAAATTCACGTTCACCAATTTCTTTCGGACCTCCCAGCCATTCTATCTGTGATGGATTATTGTTTCCTTTCGCATTCCATGATGCCCACATTCTGTCAATATTGCAATGATGAAGATAAAAAATAGGATCCAATGCTGCCGTATTGGGATCAGACATAATACCTTCATTTCCCTGAGCAACTCCTCCTACATCATTATGAACAAAATTGTGAGGATTCGTTTCTAAGCTTTCTTGAGGAAATAACGTTCCATAATGTGAAAATTCAGTTTCAGGCCCTCCAAAACAATTTTGATTACCTGTATATACCGTTTTAAGTTCACAGTTTTGGGTAACTCTTGGCTTACCGTCTTTAAATAATTTGATGTAAATATTTCCGTCATTATCCGGACCGTATCTTTCTGTAACAAAAAGAGGATTGGGTGTTGTACCGTCATTTAGAAACTGTTGAGTAAATGCCGGGGGTATCTTATTCTCTTTTTCTCCATTAAGATAATTCCAATACGGTAAAGCCCAATCAGCAGGTCCCTTAAGCTCTATCACGATTGTTCTTATCTGTATTTCCAGAGCCATAAGATAGCCACGATGCCATGGTGCAAAATACCAAGTTTGGTGCTGACATTGATTCCAATACTTATCTTTTATGTTTGTAGATGGAAGGGGATTTGTGGGTACTTTTGGGGGCGTTTTAATTGTATTCCAATTAATACTATTAGGATCTCCGGCAATATTTTCACCGTGAATTGCAGCAAAAAACCACCAACTCGTCGGGTCATCCAATTTTCGGGACTGCATTTCAGCCACTGCTTTTGCGTACCAGAATAAATCGCTATTATCAAACGTTCCCTCTTGATTCCACGCATTTTTTCGTAAGAATTTTTTCATGTATTAATAGATTTATGATGAGTAGTTTTTGATTGAAGGAAGAATGTTGATTTTCGCCTTCCATCACCTTGTAAAAGTATCATTTTTAAGATATCTGTCTATCAGTAGTAATACCTAATATTTTATTAAAGGAGAACAGATGTAGTTTATGTATATGCTTTCCATGAAACTGAAATATTTATACAATGAAAAACGACAAATACCTTAGATATTTGCCGCTTTAGTGAACATGCCATACGTTGATAAAAACACCTTTGTGGATGACTTAATTCGTTTAAACCAAATTAGATAAGAATTATAAAGTTTGTATTTATCAGGTGATTACGAAGAATAATTAATTTTAATTCAAATTTTCCAAATCAAAGCTTGATATCGTATGAAAAGCATCTGCTTCTTTATTCTTTTCTCCTGGAAAAGTATCATAATTAACGACTAATAATTTCCCTTTATAGATAATTGTTTCACAAGGATTATCCAGTTGTCCATCAGAACCGTCTGCATCGTCATTTTCCCAAATCAGCGAAATGGTATTGGTATCTAAGTTGAGTTGATGCACGCTGTTATTCTCATAATTGGCAATAAAAATCGAATTTCTTTTTTCGTCATAAAAAAATCCGTCACAGCATTTTAACAGATCTGAATCAAAAACTATTGTATTCGATTTTACTTTTCCGTTTTTGTCAAATTCTAGTTTATTAATAACGCCATCTCCAAAATTTCCGGCGTATAAATTTCCTTTTTTATCAAAAGCAATCCCGTCAATTCCTATCGTGTTTTTCGTAACTTCTGGTTTTAAAGTAAAAGTTGCAATGATATAATTTTTCTTATTGGCTGCATCTAACGTGATATTTTTAGAATTTAATTGTTTCATGGTAAAGCTGTAAATTCCGCTTTCTCTTCTGTTTTTAAATAATGCATCCGTTATATAAATTCTGTTTTTAGACCATCTTACGGCTTCTCCGAAATTAAATCCTTCAACCAAAACCTCAGCATTTAAAGGTTTTCCGTCTTTTACATTTATTCGAATCAATCTTGAAAAATTTTCATTTCCTGTAAAAAACTGATTATCCATTATATATAAATTTCCATCAGGACCAAACTCCATTCCCATTGGATGTACTTTTTTAGTAATAGGATGCAATGGGAGTTGGTCAAACCAAATGACGGGTTTATCATTTTCATCAAAAGTTAGAATTCTGCTCCCGTGTTGATCAAATGTAATTGGATTGGTGATCGATAAATATAGATTTCCTTTTTTATCTAAAGCCATTCCGTCTGGCGTTTGGTTGGTTTCTCCCAAATCAGCAAACAAGGTGGGCTTTATGAGTTTAGAAGTTTTGCTGTATACTATTTCTTGTTTGATCTCTTGCGAAAACAAGGTTAGGGCATTCATTAGGATCAGAATACCTATTACATTTTTAATTACTTTTTTCATTTCGTTTTGTTGGTTTAATCATTTTCCGTTAAAAAGGTTTTTTATTTTAGGATAGTACTTAACAGTGCTGCCGGTAGAATAATACGGTTGATCATTTTTGTTATTTGAAGCGAATATAATCACGTCATTATGATGATTTTTTGAGCATAGTTGAAGAACCTGTTTAAGCATTCAAATAATCGATTTTTAAGTTGTATTGAATTCGTATGCTGAAATGCAGTTTTTATAGGCTAAAACAGACTATTCAGATTAATTAACGGACTTTATTTCTATATTTTGTTACTTTGCGTTTATTAAAATATATAATGAATTTTATCAACAGAATTGATTTAAAAAGAACGGCGCTTCATTGTTTATACTGGATTTTATTTTTGCTGTTTTTTTATTCAAATAAATCTGACAATGAAGATTCTTATGCATTCATTGTTATTTATTCCTGTAAAATTTTAGCACAGGCCGCCGTTGCTTACGGTTTGATATATTGGATTATTCCTGAAACATTAAATAAAAAAAGATATTTATTTTTCATAATTTCTGCCTTAGGCTGGCTTTATATTGTTTTTGCGCTTTTAATAACTTTAAAATTTTATTATCTGGAAACCAGATTTCCAACTTTCTTTGATGATTGGTTGGGGCATACAATGACGATTCGTGAACGTCTTACTTCGGGCAAATTGATAGTAAGAGAGTTTTCTTTTATCACGTATCCCGTTATTATTTTAGGATTTATCAGTTTTAATCGCAAACAACAGCGTCTTTTAAAACTGGAAGAAGAAAAAAAGTCAATAGAATTAAAGGTGCTGAAAAACCAGCTGAATCCTCATTTCCTGTTCAATACTTTAAACAATCTATATACTTTAACCCTAAAAAAAGATGATAAGGCGCCTGAGGTCATTGCTAAATTATCTGAGATTTTAGACTTTGTTTTATACCGCTGCAATGAAGATTATGTTTCTGTTGAAAAAGAAATTACGCTGATTGAGAATTATATTGCTTTGGAAAAATTACGTTATGACGAAAACAGACTGGATATTTTATTTACGAAAGATATTCAGGAAAGTAATAAGATTTCGCCTTTAATTGTATTGACTTTTATCGAAAATGCTTTTAAGCATGGGGTCATTAATGAAACTGAAAAAGCAACAATCAGATTGAATTTAGAAAGTAAAAATGGACAAATTATTTTTAGTATCGAGAATACAAAACCTCAAAATGAATGTGCCCGAATTTCGGAAAAATCTAAAATTGGCCTAGAAAACGTCCGGAAACAATTGGATTTATTATATCCAAAAAAACATCAATTGGAAATTGAAGAAACGAAAACGTTTTATAGCGTTAAGCTTTGTCTTAAAAATCAAAATGGGAAAGAAGCTTTATAAGACTGCCGATAGACCATTCAAAACCATTACATTTAGCTTTTAAGAATTTTAAACTACTTATTTCGCATGAAACACAGATGTATTATTGTTGACGACGAACCTTTGGCAAGAGAATTAATTGCTTCTCATTTGGCAAATTTTGAAAGCTTTGAGTTAGTAGATTCTTTTGAAAATGCATTAAAAGCATATTCCTTTTTAGAGCATAATTCTGTCGATCTAATCTTCTTAGATATTGAAATGCCTTTACTGAAAGGCAATGATTTCCTGAAAAAATTAAAAAATCCGCCTCAAGTAATTTTTACAACAGCTTACAGAGAATACGCCATTGAAGGGTATGAACTTAATGTGATTGATTATCTTTTGAAGCCCATTACTTTTGACCGTTTTTTTGTTTCAATAGAAAAATTTAAACAGCTTCAAACTCCAAAGAAAGAAGTTAATGAAGAATCTGAAAATCATATTTTTGTAACAAGCGGCAACAGACATATTAAAATTATTTTTGATGAGATTATGTATGTCGAAAGCCTGAAAGATTACATCACTATTCATTTGGAAAATGGAAAATCACATCATATAAAACAGAATATCTCGGTTTTTGAAAAATTATTGAATGCTGATTTTATTCGAATTCATCGTTCCTTTATTATTCATGCAAAAAAAATGACTGCTTATACTAAGAACGAAATTGAAATAAACTCCATAGAAATTCCCATTGGAACCAGTTACAAAGAAAACTGGCAGAATTATCTGGAAACCATTACTTCAAAATAATAAAAAACTGCAATGATTTGTATTGCTGAAATATATAAGAATAACAGCAAATAAGTACCAATTTATGCACTTTTAAGCTTTTGAAACCTCTTTTATTTTTTCTTATGTGAATTTTGCATTTAAATAATTCAAATTACATTTATGAAAAAGTTGTTATTACTGGCTGTTGTTATTTTGATCACCTCATGTAGCCATGAAGATTCAAACTCCTCATCTGATAGAAAAGCGCTGGCACAGCAAAAACTTGATAAAGCTTTGTCCAACTTCCCCGGCTTAAGTCTTAGTGTAAAGACAGCTTCCGAGAATTATACCCTGGTTGCGGGAGACGCGGTAATTAATAAAAAGCCGATGACCGCTTCTGCACTTCATTATATGCAGAGTATTTCAAAAACCTTTACCGCAGTTGCTGTCCTAAAACTGAAAGAAGAGGGCAAAATTAATCTCGATGCCAAAGTAAACACCTACCTTCCTAACATTTGTAATCATCTTCCAAACGGAAATATCATTACGGTAAGGCAACTGCTTACGATGACATCGGGCCTTCCAGATTATTTAGATAATGGTCAGTTCTTAAACGATGTTGTTACAGGGCCACTGCCTATGACGAGCGGACAGGTATTGAGCTATATTTACGATCAGCCTGCAAAATTTGCACCCGGCGCCTCATTTGGGTATTGTAATATAAATTATCACTTGCTGGCTCTTATTATTGATCATGTTACTCCAAACGGGCATCGAAAGTATATTACAGACAAAATAATTAGCGCCACTGGACTTTCCAACACCTATTATATAGCGGGCACGGCAAGTACGATGGCTCCCGAAGGGACAACGGCTAACTATTTAGATATAAACGGCACCTTTACCGATATGAGCGAGTTGCAGCTGGGTACCGTACTTACCTTCATTGGCGATGACGGTATTGTTGCTTCCGTTCAGGATATAGCTGGATTTTACTACAAGCTACTCCATGACAAAACGGTACTGTCACCCGCATCGCTGGATGAAATGAAGATTGCAGTTATTTATCAGGGAACTCCGATGTATGGCTTAGGGCTCCATTTTTATAAAACCAATGGTGGCCTGCAGGCAATCGGCCACGAGGGTAGTGGTGTCGGAGCCGGAGCCTATGCTTTTTATTTTCCTTCCAAAAATACCAGCGTCGTCCTGTGTACAAACATGGGAACGCTTACCGATGCTATAAAAGAGGAACAGTTACGGACATTGTATGATGAAATTATAGGGATATTGCTTGAGTAAAACTAATTTAAACCGTTGCATTACGTTCCTTATTGATGAGGCATCAGTTAGCAGTAATGGAAAGGGAAGTAAAGAAATTGCCATTTGTCTCTTTATCAACATTGATACGCTCAACAGTGTGTTGCTTTACTGCTCAAAGTCTCCCGAGTTTGAGCTAGTAAAATAAGATCATTTTCTTTAAAATTACTTCAAAGTCGGGAGGCTTCGGAGAGTGTGGGAAAAATAACAATACAATGAAATTATTTACTAATATTTAATATTGATAAAAACACATACTTAATGTTTGTGTATATTTTAAATATTATCTATAATTTTATAATAACCTGTTAAAAAATATTAAAATGCCACATAAGATCAATTGGAAATTTAGCGATAAGAATTCTAATCTTTTAAATTCAAAAGACAAAATTGAAGATGGGAATGAAATGTTTGAAATAATTGACAAAGCAAAAAAGGATGAACTACAAGAAGTATTTAATACCGCTATTGACATTAAATATGATTTATATAAAAAATATTTATTTGAAAATAATTTATTTCTCTTTAGGAGTTTAGAAAATAATATTAAAGAATCAATATACTGTTTAATAATTGGTATCCATACTGCAAGTATAACGAATACAAATCTAATATTAGAAAGAGCTATAAAATTAGCTTTAATTCAATATCAGGCTGAGGATTTACTTGACTATTCGGATGAAAAAATAATTCAGAAATATATTGATAGTGATAAAAAATATTCAGGTAGAAACTTAGATGAAAATATCCAGACTTGTCAAAAATTCAAAATTTTCAGTGAAAACGAGGCAAAAGAATTAAAAGAATATAAAATAAAATTTAGAGATGGTTTCTCTCATTTCACACCTAAGAATATTTTAAGAGGGGAAAAAAGTTTAATTCATATATCTGGTAATTTGATAGATGAAAAAATGGAGACTCATATTAAATTACCAACTTTTCAAGTTGTTGAATTATAGTAATTTGTGATAAACGAGGTCGAGAATCACGTAAAATATGTTTTAAAAATTATAAATCATTTACAATTTAAGATATTAGAAAAATTTGCTAAAAATTAAAACTAAATGGAAAATTATATTGGCAATTCTATGAAAAACCTTATGAACAATGAGAAAATTTGATGATTATACAGAAATATTTGGTAATTGGTGTAACTTTAGTGATCGTTTTGATGAACTGAAAATTTATTCTAAAGAACTTGAAAAGATAGTTAATTTTGAAGCGGAAAATTACAGAATAAATAGAGAAACCTTTGAATTGGGAACTGACGAATTTGAACGTCAATTTCATTTTGTAAATGATACTTTTATAAAAAACTTAAGAACATCGGTAATTGTTTCACTTGTTACTATTATTGAAAATGAATTTCATAATTTTTGTAATATGCTAAAACTAATTAAGAATTTAAAAATAAAGCACAATTCTTTTAAAGGAACAATCTTAGAACAATTCAAAATTTATATAACTGATGTTTACTCCTTACGATTTGACTTAAATGCAAATGATTGGCAACTCTTAAATGAGATAGTTGAATTACGAAACTGTATTGTTCATCACGATAGTAATTTAGAAGACTGGTATGGAAGAAAATTTGCAAAAGCTGAAACTATAAAAAATTTATCTAAGAAAATCCCCGACATTGGGATAGAAAATGATTTAAACAATATAACTCTAAACAATGGATCCTGCGAAGAATGTATTAAAATTGTAGAATCCTTTTTTAATAGCCTTTACAAACATACCTTAAATCTATTTTCTAAAAATGAAAATTAAAAGGACTTCCAATACCGTGTTTCTGATATGTCCAAACTTTTAAAAAACTGCTTAAACAATGATAGAACTTGATGGAAATGATTTAAATGAAATGTTAATTTCAACAAGAGAAATTGAATATTCAAACATTAATTTCAACATTGAAACTCCATTAAATATTGACATAAATAAAATTACTCTAAAAAATAAATTTATAAATTGTAAATTTAAAGGACACCAAATTGATTTTTTAAATCTAAATATTGCACACCAAGAAAATGAAATTCATATTTTAAATTTTGAGAACTGTGATTTTGATAATGAAATTTTCTTTAAAGATTGTTCTTTGCAAGAGTTGAAAATATCAAAGTTCCAGAATATTAATAAATTCCATATTGCTTGCAAAAAAATATCATATCTTATAATAGAAAATGATGAGAAAGCTATCATAGAGGATTTTAATTTAACATTACACAATTGTGAAGTTACTAAAGAATTATCTTTAAGGAACATTAAGACAAATACCGGTTACGTGGATTTTATTAGCTGTAATTTAAATTTATTTACAATTTTTAACTGTAAAATCGAGCGTTTAGATATTTCAAAATCAACCTTTAATAAAACATTTGAATTCCATAAGAATGAAATATCAGAGTCTTACATTAAAAATTGTAATTTTTCAAAATTCTATTTCATAAAAAACAATTTGAATGGTTGCATTAATTTAAAGTATAACAATTTCAATGAAACAACATTAGTTGAAAAAAATGAAAATGATATTAGAGGTGAATTTAATATAGTTTCATGTGATTTTAATAAATACACATATTTTAATAATAATAATCTCTTTCGTATTATTATTGACACTTCAAAATTTGCTGAAACAACTTCATTTCAAGATGTAAATATTGATGAATTTAAATTAGACAAAACTATTTTTGAAAAAACTCCTTTTTTTGATGATTTTTCTATAAAAATGATCGATAGATGTACATACCGAACAATTAGAAATTTAAAACAGCAGTTGTTGCGAGCTGACAATTCTATTGATTATAATTTTTATAGAGCGATAGAACATACGATTTATAAGAAACATTTAAAAACCAAGATCAATAAATCCACCTCAAAAGTTGATAAGACAAGATTAAAAAGAGACCTGATAATTCTAAAAATTAATGATTTCTTTTCTGATAATGGTGTAAATTGGGCTAAAGCTATTAAAAGAACTTTATTTTTCAGTTTTTTAATATATGTTGTATTTTACATAAGTTACAACTTTCAACATTCATTTGATTTAAAATCTTTTAATAAATTTACTGTTGGATATTTCAAATTCTTATTAGTAACTGACTATCACAATCCCCTGATTGAAGAAAAAAAACATATTGATTTATGGTATGCATGGATTCCTTTCATAATAGGAAAAATTTTTATTGGAATAGGAATTTATGAAATAATTGTGTCTTTTAGAAAATTTAAAAAATAAAATAGAAATGGACTTTTAGATATATTATTGTTATTTAGAATGTTTATTATTAAAAACAACACAAAAGATTCGTGCAGTAGTGGCATTATTTTAGAAATTAAAATAGTTTATAGGATAATACTATTTTTCATTCATGTATTGGAACCTAAAATCTATATTTTCAACTTTATCTATCTCTATAAGTTCAAGACCAAACGGATCATTGCTTTGAATAAGATGTTTTTTATAGGAAGCTAATCGTTCATTCATGAATTGGTTTGAAGTAGGAATTACGAAAGAATGTCCCATCAAAGGATAGCTATAAAATCTAAAACTTTTATCTATTTCATCACTATGCTCCGTAAATCGTATTTGGGGCACTAATAAATCTTCAGTATTATAGAAAACTACTTTAAACTTTGGTTTTTGAATGTATACTGGATAATCATTTAGGTTATATCTGGAAAATTCTCTTATATAATTAAATCTTTCGTCGTGAGCATCCCCTAATTGCCTTTCTCTTTCTTCTAAAAATACTTTGTAAATTCCCCTTCTAAATCTTTTTGCAAACTCTCTCTGAAAGTTTGGTTTCAGCTTATATCCCATCTTAAACTTAAAAGTTCTGTCATTCTTATAATTGAAAACAAAATATTCCGACTTAAACCTATTTAACCTTAACTCTTTATGTTGAGTTAAAAGCAAATATTTTGAAGTATTCAAAAGTTCCTTTAATGCAATCTCTACCGCAGGTAATCCAAATTCTTTCTTTCCAAAATATTCATTACACTTATCACATACATTTTTACAAGTAAATTTTCCCCCTAAGGATTGAGGAATTGTATGAGCAAGCTTATTAAAGGTTGTATGATTTTCTGTTTTTGAGCACCAAATACATTTTTTCATTTAGTGAAATTATTATGGTATTAAATTATTGCATCTTGTTCAAATATGCAAGTTTTCAAATTTTCGAATTTTATGGCGAAATAAACAAAAATCCCAACTTTCGTCAGGATTTAGTACTAAAATAAAAGTTTTACTATTGAAAAATTTCCATTATTTCCCAAGATATTTTTGAACTGCAGCAGCAGAAACTCCAACAGCCCTAACTGCATTTTTCAACTGATCTTTGGTAACGCCAAATTTTTTTGACCAATATTCTAGTTCCCAACTCTCATTTACATTTACTTTAGTTGCATCTTGTGGTCTTTTTTTACTTAAATCATCGCTCATAATAGATATTTTTTGGTTAATAAAACCAAAGATAAATAGGCTTTATACCATATCCTTACGGTTTTCCGTAAAATCAAAAATCCCAACTTTCGTCAGGATTTTTAATCAATTTTGAAGTTCAATAAATCGCTTCCAAAGAAAGCCTCAGCAACACTATGAATGCAAGTGGTGCAAACATCACTTATAATTTTACACAGATAACCTCATAGATGAATAAGAAATGCCCCATTTTAGGGGCATTATATTATTGTGCTTTTACTTGCTCTATCTTTATGAATATTTTAGTAAGGTTGGGTTGGGCACTGCTTGAAGTGGGGGCTCCTGCCATAATGGTTGCAGTATAAGCGGTTTTTGAAGAAGGATTACTGTCTATCCAGGTATATCTTCTATGCTCGGGTCCGCCACCGGCTCCATCTATAATCCCTATGTTCCCCCAGTAAGCACTTCCCATTGCTCCTGTGCCTTGAGGATACCAAGTAGTTGATGCATCTGCCATACCGCCCCATACTCCTGAAGTAATATTGGTTGTTGTTACAGCTGCACCAATATAACCACCATATTCGGTATTATAATTCCAATACAGATTAACGGTAGAACCTGTATTATTATACAGTTGTACATTAGGATTGGCAAGGGTTGTACCACTTGTGGTATCAAATATTACCCTAATCGAATACTTACCATCTGAGGTAGCAAGAGGGAAAGTATAGGCTTGTTTCCCGTTGGTATCGGTTGTTAGGGTGGGATATCCCATCGCAGCGACAGATGAAATGTCTGCACGACTTGTATTTCCTACTGTGTCGTTACAGTTTTGTCCTGCTGTTAAGAAAGGAACAGTGGTACTGTTCATAGGAAGAGTCATATCATTACCAGTGGTAGGAGTTCCATTCACTGAGAATACCAATTCGCCATCACCAAACTCTAGAGTCCCGGGTCTTAGTTGGAAGGTTAATCCGTTCACTGTAAAAGGAGCTCCTGAATTATACGAACCTCCGTTTCCTTGGTTATAGGTAACTCTCAGGTTTCCGTTGAAAGGAGTACCGGGAGTATAAGTAGAAGGATTTAAGTAAGCTGTAGTACATTGTAATGCGGAAATCACTGGAGAGAAGATGGTATTTGTTGCTTGTGTAAGTCTTTGCCATACTGCTCCATCAAAATAATAATAGCCCATAGCAGTAACATTAATACGTTGTCCTGCAGCATCTCCACCAGTAACATCCGTAATATAAATTAATGCTCCTCTCTGATCACTACTATAGGTAGCGGTATTTGCTGTAAGCTCAGCTCTTGTAAGCCTCGGAGCCTGTAATCCGAATGTTTGTGTGTTATCCGTAATCACTCCTGAATTATCTCTTTTAGCAGATACATCCATCGTTGTTTTTGGTAAAGATGTATTGAGGCCTACTTGGGCAAATGAGAGTCCAGAAATAAGAATAGCACTGAATTGTGTAAATTTGGTTTTCATATTAAGGTGTTATTTTGGGTAAGTCAAATGTAACTTTTATTTTATGAGAAAATAAATAAAATACCTATATAGTTGATGAAAATTAATTAATTTGTAATATTCTGTTTAATTTAAGTACTGGGTTTTTGGTTAAAAATATTTATATTAAATTATATTTTTCTCTAAAATAAGATGATTTTTATTTAATATATAGATGTTTTTACTGATTGTTTTATTTCTAATCGGTTCTAATACCTTGAAGATATGACTAAATATAAATGAATCTAATAAATTGCCCAAAGTCTAAAAATATACTAGTGAGATTTTCGTGATAGAATTCTAAATTGTAAATACCGGGAGAACTTGACGAGATACTATTCATTTTTTTTTATTTACACTTTATTGGTATAAGAAGTAGAATTAACATTTTCATAAAATACAATCAGGCACAGCCAGGTATATAATGCCATAATTTGTTCTATATTTAGAAGTATATTAGTATATATGTTTACGAATGTTTAGAAAAATGTCTTGTGTTCGTATTCTGCATTCTAAGCATACCTATAAATATGATATAAAAAATGACAATGCCTATAAATCAATTACCTCCAGACGGAGGAATGTTATATAAAGAAACAGATATGGCTCAGTTTTTCCCTGAGCCATTCAATGCAATAACTGCTCTGTTGTTTTTAGCCATAGCTATTTTTTGGACCATTAAAATGAAGGGTACTTTTAAAGAATATCCTTTTTTAACCTACTGCTTGGTTTTATTATATATTGGCGCCATAGGGGGAACTGTTTATCATTCATTCAGACAATGGCCGGTATTTATCATGATGGATTGGATGCCCATTATGTTGCTCTGTTTGTCTGCCGGATTTTATTTTGTAGCTCAGATCACCAAATGGTACTATGCTGTTGTAATGGTTCTTGTATATCTAATGCTTATGTTGGGTTTAAGAAATTGGATTTTGGTAGATAATCCTTCTCTTTTTATCAACATAAATTATGCAATCATGGCTTCATTTGTGCTTTTTTCGGTATTAAGTTATTTAATTTATACCCAATGGAAAGCTGGCAAATGGGTAGGCTTTGCTTTATTGTCGTTTGTTTTTGCACTGACCTTCCGTATAGCAGATAAATGGGAATGGTTGAGTTTCGGAACACACTTTTTATGGCATACATTTGGGGCGGTGGCAACATTTTGCATGTTTAATTATATCTATCTTACACGGAATACAATTAGAAAAACATAAGTAGCTTTTATTTTCTTTGAAAAAAATGTATACGTGATTATCAAACCTTGGGTCTGTGGTTAAAAGAATTTCCCACAGATTCCACAAATTTCACGGATGTTTGTTGATATTTTTCTCTCGCTGATTTTGCAGACGACGCTGATTTTATAAAGAGACTAAACCTTATAGGTTTTTAATATACACAAGTTTTAAAACCTATAAGGTTTGATCCGATAATTTTCAAAAGATCTCAGCATTCTTATGGATAAAAAAATCTGCTCAATCTGAAGCATCTGCGAGAATAATAGAAATCTTTGATTTTTTTAAAACTTATGTGTACTTATTGTGCGCCAGGATATCCTCTTAAGCTCACTTAAGTATTTCAATCTTTTGTGCCTTTTGTGGTTTATTTTATTTACAGATGGTACAAATTTTTGCAGAAAACATTACCTACATATCGTCCTTTTATTTTTAACACTTTAGGACACTTAAGAAGGTTTAAAATAATACAGCATAAAAGTACACTGAAGAAAAAAATCAAAGATTTTTAAAACTTATGTGGACTTATTGTGCGCCAGGATATCCTCTTAAGCTCACTTAAGTGTTTCAATTTTTTGTGGCTTTTGTGGTTTATTTTAATTACAGATGGTACAAATTTTTGCAGAAAACATTACCTACATATCATCCTTTTATTTTTAAGACTTTAGGACACTTAAGAAGGTTTAAAATAATACAGCATAAAAGTACACTGAAGAAAAAAATCAAAGATTTTTAAAACTTATGTGGACTTATTGTGCGCCAGGATATCCTCTTAAGCTCACTTAAGTGTTTCAATCTTTTGTGGCTTTTGTGGTTTAATAAAAAAATAAACAGCTTTTTTTATGAAATTCACAGTTTAATTCTTTTAAGTTTGAAAGAAAGATGATTTACTTATATTTGCCCTGCAAAGTAAAATTAAATGTTCAAAAAAGTAAGCACTGTATTTATCCTTGGATTGTATACGGTTTTTTGTTCGGCCCAACAGGTTCGACCCTCAAAATCATCTGAAATTTATCGTGAACTCAAAACACTTAAACAGCTGCCTAAAGTTTTATACCTTGCGGCTCATCCCGATGATGAAAATACAGGATTACTCTCCTGGTTAATCAACGATCAAAATGTAGAAACTGGCTATTTGTCTTTAACGAGAGGTGATGGTGGTCAGAATTTATTGGGCACAGAGCAGGGTGCTGCATTGGGTTTAATCAGAACGCATGAGCTTTTAGAGGCAAGAAAGTTAGACGGCGCCCAACAGTTTTTTACCCGGGCGATTGATTTCGGTTTCTCTAAAAATACGACCGATACCTTTAAACAATGGGATGCAGATAGCATTACGGCTGATGTAGTTTGGGTAATCCGTAAATTCCGTCCCGACGTTATCATTTGTCGTTTTCCTCCTACTGCTGCGGCAGGCCATGGACAACATGCAGCTTCGGCTGTGGTTGCGGAAAAAGCTTTTAAGCTGGCTGGCGATAAAACGGCTTTCCCAGATCAACTAAAATATGTTAATACATGGCAACCAAAACGGGTATTGTGGAATACGTTCCGATTTGGTGCGGTCAATACGACAGCTGAAAACCAACTGAAAGTCACGGTTGGGCAAT
Source organism: Chryseobacterium polytrichastri (assembly GCF_900142445.1). Taxonomy (GTDB): domain Bacteria; phylum Bacteroidota; class Bacteroidia; order Flavobacteriales; family Weeksellaceae; genus Chryseobacterium; species Chryseobacterium polytrichastri. Next base: position 18,051 of record NZ_FRAV01000043.1, read on the forward strand.
ATGATGCGCAACTCGGAATGGGCTATGGTGAATTGGCAGGATTAAGCAGAAGTTTACATAAAAGCCAGGGTGCAGGAACACAGTCTGTAGCCGGCATCAGAACTGAATATTTTTCGCATGTTATTGGCGAGCCTGCAAAAGCAACACTTTTTGATGGAGTAGTTAAAACATGGACTACAAAAGGAAACGCTGATATCGACCAATCATTAGACAACATTATTTCAGCTTTCAATTTCAACGAGCCAGACCAGAGTTTACCTGCTTTGCTTGCTTTACGAAAAAAGGTTGCTGCTCTTAAAGATGTAGACCTGAAAAGCGATAAACTTAAATCTCTCGACAATATCATTGTAAGCTGTGCGGGGTTTATGGGCGAGGTGGTTACCAATCAGGCTGAAGCTGTTGCGGGAGATCATTATAATTTCAGATTAAATTTGATTTCAAGAGCTGCAAACCCTGTTGTTTTAGAAAAAGTGGAATGGTTAAATCAATCGGAAAGCTTCAACAGAAAACTGTCAAAAGATTCTTTAATTACCATTCAGCATGATATTCAGATTCCTGCAAATGCAGCACTCACAGAACCTTATTGGTTGGCAAAATCTCCCACGAATGCAGGAACTTTCTCTGTTCCGAATGATACTTTAATCGGTTTGCCTGAGGCAGAATCACCGTTGAATGTTTTGCTTGGTTTAAAAATCGGTTCGGAAAATTTTCAGATTAAACTTCCTTTATCCTTCAAGAAATTAGATCCGGTGCGTGGTGATGTGGTCGAAGCTTTACGCATTGTTCCTGCATTGGAACTGAAATTTACACAACCGCTTTATCTGGTCAAAGAAAATGAGGATTTACATTTGAGTTTAAATTTTAAGGTTAATTCCAACAAACAGTTTAGTAATGGTAAAGTTAATCTGATGTATAACGGAGAACGATTGGGCGGCGGTGATTTAAAATCAATGAATGGAAAAGATTTTACCGTCGATTATGTTATTCCAAAATCGAAGCTTACCTCAATACATTCATCTCGTTTGCAATTGGACGCCAATTTTGTTGCAGATGGAGTCACTTATAATAAAAAACAAATATTAATTCAGTATCCGCATTTACCTTCATTACAATATTTTACGCCTGCCACTGTAACCGTAATGAAAGGTGATATTCAGGCGAAGGTTAAAAAAGTCGGGTACATACAAGGTGCGGGCGATTTCATTCCTGAGTTCCTACGCATTGCAGGTGTTCAGGTAGATGTCCTGAAAGATGAAGATTTTTATGGCAACTTAGATGAAGCTGGCGGAAATGGTAGTCAAAACAAGCTATCGCAATATGATGCCATCGTACTGGGTGTTCGTGTCAATAACACAGAGAAAAAGCTGGGCCGCTGGATGCCTTTTTTATGGTCTTATGTGAAGGCCGGAGGTAATTTGGTGATGCAATACAACACCAACCAGGATACAACGGTTGACCAATTGGGAATGTACAATTTCAGTATTGCCAATAAGCGTGTTACCGAAGAAAATGCTGAGGTTACATTTTTAAATCCAAATCATAAATTACTGAATTTTCCGAACAAAATTACTGCGGATGATTTTAAAGGTTGGGTACAGGAGCGCGGTGCCTATTTCCCTGACAAATGGGATTCAGCATATGAACCGCTTTTTGAAATGCACGATACCAATGAAGAGCCTTTGCAGGGATCAACTTTATATGCCAAATACGGAAAGGGTAATTTTATTTATACACCGTTGGCTTTTTTCAGACAGTTGCCTGCAGGAAATGTTGGGGCGGCACGATTATTTTTAAACTTTTTATCTGCACAGAAAAACTGATGAACAAACAACTTAAAAATTGGAATACGTGGTACGTATTATTAGCAGCTGCATTAGTAGTTCAGATTGTATTTTATTATTTGTTTACTAAATTTTGGGCATGAGTACGATAGATTGGACAGTTCTTATTGTTACACTGGTTGCAGTGGTGGTTTACGGCGTGTTTATCGGTCGTGGCCAAAAAAGCAACGAATCATACCTGAAAGCAGACAATAAAATGCCTTGGTATATTGTGCTGATAGGCATTATGGCCACGCAGGCAAGTGCCATCACTTTTCTTTCGGCACCGGGTCAGGCGTATACAGACGGCATGCGTTTCGTTCAGTATTACTTTGGTTTGCCTTTGGCGATGATTGTGATCTGTATTACTTTCATCCCGATTTTTCAGCGCTTAAATGTGTACACTGCCTATGAATATTTAGAAAACCGTTTTGATAAAAAAACAAGGGTGCTTACTTCACTGCTTTTTCTTTTTTCCAGAGGCTTATCAACAGGAATCAGCATTTACGCTCCGAGTATCATTTTATCAAGCGTTTTAAACTGGAATATTTATTTAACCAATGTTTTAACAGGTGGTATTCTGTTGATTTACACTTATGTTGGCGGTGCAAAAGCGATCGCTCATACCCAAAAACTACAGTTTCTGATTATTCTGGGAACCATGGCTTTTGCAGGGTATTTGCTTATTGAAAATATGCCGAATGGAATTGGTTTTAAGGATGCCCTTTATCTGGCGGGCAAATCCGGAAAGCTCAATGTAATCACCACGGAATTTGATTGGAAGGATAAATACAATATTTGGAGCGGATTGATTGGTGGTTTTTTTCTGGCACTTTCTTACTTCGGGACGGATCAAAGTCAGGTCGGGAGGTATATTACTGCGAAGGACGACACCAATGCAAAAATGGGCTTGCTGTTGAACGGATTGGTTAAAATTCCGATGCAATTTGCTATTCTCCTGATTGGTGCTTTGCTTTTCGCTTTCTTTTCTCTAAAACCAGCTCCGATTTATTTTAACGAACGCTCATATCAACATTTAAAAGAAACAAAACCTGAACAGGCTGCGGAATTTGAAAAAGAGCATCAGAATTTGCAAATAAAATTTAATACAGAATCAAAAGAAATTCTAAAACTGAAAGAAAACCATTCTCCTCAACTTAAAGAAACAATTCAGGATTTTAAAAATACACAAACTCAGGTAAAAGCACTTCACGGTAGGGTAGAGGAAGCAATTAATCAATCAAACTATAATGCGGAGAAAACAGATACCAATTATATTTTCCTGTATTTCGTAAAAAATACCTTGCCTGTAGGGATGATCGGTTTACTGTTTGCCGTCATTTTTCTGGCCAGCTGGGGTTCAATTTCGGCAGCGTTAAATTCCCTTGCCGCTTGCTCATTAAAAGATGTTCATTTGATATTCAAAAAAGAAATCCCTGATGATGCAACCGAATTGAAATACAGTCGTCTGCACACTTTAGCCTGGGGGATCTTCTCAATAGGTGTAGCTATGTTTGCCACTCAAATGGGTTCCCTTATTGAAGCAGTTAATGTATTAGGTTCTCTTTTCTACGGCCCGATATTGGGGATTTTTCTTGTCGCCTTTTACTATAAAAAAATCAACGGAGCGAATGTATTTATTTCTGCAATTTTATCAGAAATTACGGTTATTGCCGTTTATCAATTCGATATTGTTTCTTTCCTTTGGTTGAATGTAATCGGGGCAGCGGCGGTAATTATATTTTCGACAATCGGGTTATTGTTTTATAAGCCGAAAGCAGTAAATTCGTAAACGAAAAACAATTAAAACAAATAAATAAAATAGTATGAAAACGATCATTAAATCTGCTGTTGTCCTTGTTGCGACAATGACAATCTCCATGAATGCCTTTGCACAGGACACTAAAAAACCTGCCAGCCCTCCAGCTACTGCAACGGGAAAAATTAAAGATGCAAACATTACCATAGCTTATAGCAGTCCTTCTGTTAAAGGGCGTACAATCTGGGGTGGTTTAGAAGCTTATAATAAAGTTTGGCGTGCAGGTGCCAATGAAGCAACGACTTTCGAAACCAGTAAGGACATTACCGTTCAGGGTAAAAAATTGCCTGCGGGTAAATACAGCTTTTTCTTAATCCCTAAAGAAAGCGGAACCTGGACTGCGATTTTTAACAAAGAGCCAAAACAATGGGGCGCTTATAAATACGAAGAAGCTAAAGATGCTTTACGTGTTGATGTAAAAACAAAAGCTTTACCAGCAACACAGGAAACTTTAGTTTATAAAATAAACAGTAATGGATTCACAATGGATTGGGATAAAATCTCAGTTCCTGTAGAGATCAAATAAATTTGAATATCAGAAATTAAAATCCCGTTAATACGGGATTTTTTTGTTTTGAATTTTGATATTGTCTCAAAAATTACAATCACTAAATATTAAAAAGTATAATTTATTTTTGAGTGGTCAAAAGTTGATTGATTTTCAAAACCATTTCCTTTGCATTCTGATTGGCTGGATCAAGTTCCAATGATTTCTGATAATCGCTTTTTGATAATGTGTATTCTTTTTTGTTAAAATAAGCTTCACCACGACTGTCATACATATTTCCTGACTTTGGAAACTGATTGATATTTAAGGTAAAAATCTTAAGTGCTACATCTAATTGATTATCTTTTAGAAATTCATAACCAAGCCCGTTGAGTTCATTTTCATTGGAGAAGTTATAGTCATTTGGATTATTCTTTTTCAGCTCTTGGTACAACACAATTCCTTTATCGATATTTTTTAAACATTCTTTTCTAATGGTTAAGGCAATGGATTCTTTTTGAGGTTCAATGGGATAATTTTTCCATTGGTTCAAACTGGCAATACTTAAAAGAATTTCATCTATTAGTTTAAAATTATTACCGTTAGTCATTACAACTAGACCGTTTCCGTCTTCAATACTTCCAATATAATAACACATAAAACCTTCATTTCCACCACTATGACTGAAATATTTTGTGCCTTTGAAATCATTCAGAAACACACCGTAATTATTCTCAATTCTCTTTACAGACATTTCCTTTGATAAAACTTTATTCGATTTACCTACTAATGACAACTGTGTTTCGATGATATATTTTGCCAAATCATTTGGGTTGGTCCATAAACCGGCTGCGGCTTTTTCAGGATAAATATGATATTTACCTTTTACTTCTTTTCCATTGTTATAAGCCGTTGCAAGCAATTTTTCTTTATCTGAAGAAGGCGGTTGATGGTAAGAACTTTCGTTCATCCCTAACTGGGTCAAAATGTTTTTCAACATATAATCTTCATACTTTTCTCCTGTAGTGTTTTCAAGGATTAATTGTGAAATGGTTGTTCCACCCCCTGAATATTGAAATTTAATGTTGGGCTCAAACACAGACCGCACCGCAGGAGAGTTGGCTGGTTTTTGTCCATCGAGAATTTGTATCAGGGTAGGTAATTCTTTCTCTTGTTGATAGCCTCCGAAGCCATGAACAGATAAGCCAGCTTTATGGCTCAATAGATTTGCAATAGAAATTTTTTTCTCTTTTGAAAGCGAATCGTATGGGAATTTCCAGGTTTTTAAATAATTATTGATGTCATCGTCCAACCCTAATTTTCCTTGTTCAACCAATTTTAAAAGACCGAGACTGTTGATAGACTTGCTAATAGATGCTGCCTGAAAAAGTGTTTGCGGGGTAGCTTTTCTGTTTTCTGCAACATCCGCATAACCATAAGCTTTTGTCCATTCTATCTTATAATCTTTTATGACTGCAATGCTTACCGCATTCATATTGTAGAAAGCCATTCTTTCTTTTAGCGTCCATTTTTTTGTTTTCGATGTATCCCAACTGAGCAGATTGTTTTCGAATGATTTTATTTTATCCTTAACATTTTGGGCAAAAACATTAAACGATAAAGAAAGCAGTAGGATTAGGTGTATTTTTTTCATTTAGAAATAGTTAATTTATTTTGTATTTATAAGACAATTCAAAAAAGGATGTTGTTACATTTGTGTCTGTTTTACTTCCCTATTTCTTTCTCTATTTTATCGATCATTTTTTCAGCATTACCATTGGTTCCGCCAAGACTGATTGCTTTTTTATAACTCTCTAATGCTAAATCATATTGCTTATTTGTAAAATAGGCTTCTCCTAAACTATCGAAAAGATTGGCATCTTTAGGAAACTCATTGGTCGCCAATTTAAATATTGTTATAGATTCATTGATTTTTCCGAGTCTTGATAGTTCATATCCTAACTTATTAAGTTCTCCCGGGTTCTCAAAACTATATTCATTTTTAGATTTTTCTTTGAGTAAATAATAAGTCTCTATCCCTTTATTTACGTCGTTGAGAGATTCTTTTCTTATCGCTTGATAAATAGATTTTTTAGGAATTTCATACTCTTTCCCTAACATTAAGTTGTGAATAATATGTCCTAAATCCCAAACTCTATTGAGATTATTGGACACCAGAATTATCGTAATTTTATTTTTAAAATCGTTTAAAAAGATGGATTCAAATTTATAAGAAATTCCATTGTGTCTTTGTAGTCTATCTTTTTCAAAGTATTGGCCAAGTGATCCGCCTTCCTCTTTTGCGTATGGGTTACTCAACAAAGTTTGAAAGGATTTTTTGGATATTAAACGATTAGAATTCATTGCTTCAGTCCATTTATAGAAATCATTGATATCTACCCAGAGCCAGCCGCTAATAAATTTCAATTCTGGGCATCGGACATTGTCCATATCATAACAAGAGGTTCTGTTTTTAGAGCCAAATGTTGGATCAAATACCGAATTGGTCATTTTCAAAGGTTTAACAATGTTTTTAATGACAAATTGCTGAAAAGACATTCCGGTTACCTTTTCAATAATTCTTCTTTGCAAAAAGACATTGCCATTATCATACCTGTAACTGGTTCCTGGTTCAAAGAGTAGACTATCATTACTTCTCAAAATATTCCATGTCTCCGCATCATTTTCGGGTTTTAATCGTTCGATTGGAGGAATACCACTGGCGTAATTAATCAGATGACGTATAGAAACTTTTTCTGCCCATTTTGGTAATCCTAAATTAAATTTGGATACCTTGTCATCAAGATTAAGAAGACCACGTTCAACCAAAATCATGATGGCAACCGCATTAAATTCCTTTGCAATAGAGCCAATGTTGAATATTGACTTCTTGTTTAAAGAAGTTTGTCTCGTTTCATCGGTAAAGCCAAATGATTTTTGATAAATAATTTTATCATTTTTAGCAATAAGGACATTTCCATTGAACAAACCTCTTTCGTAAGATTTTGTCATTAAGGAATCAATTTGATTGATTTCCGATTTTTGTTCAGTCGAATTTTGATGTATCTTCTTTGTTTCTTTTGGATTATTTAACCCCTGGGCAGAAAGCGTATTTGTCAATAAAACAGTTGTTAATAATAAGAAAAGCTTGTTCTTCATTGAAATTATATTTTTAAAAAACTTTCAGCAAAGATGCTTTAAAACACTTAAGTACGCGACCGATTAAAAAAAGTCGAACCCATTTGTCAGAAAAAAACGAATTAATTTAAGCTTTTTCTGAAATCTGTCGGAGTTGTGCCCGTATGTTTTTTAAAAGAAGTACTAAACGATGATTTGGAATTGAAACCAACCTGATAAAGAATTTCTAAAATAGTCAGTTCTTTTTGCAAAGGATTTTTCAATATTTCTTTAGCTTTTTCGATTCGATATTCATTAATGAAATCAAAAAAGTGCTTATTCATATATAGATTAATCAATGCCGATAAATCTTTGACGGGCATATTTAGTTGTTCTGCCAAATCCTGAATCGTTAATGAAGAATTTAAATAAGGTTCATTTTTAATCATCAATTCTTTCAAAGCTAGGATTTGCTTATTTTTTTCATCATCAATTATGGGAGAAGATTTTTGTTTTGGAATTAGATCTACGATAGGTTTCAATTGAGAATTCACTCCTCTGAAAAATTCAGGATTATTTAATGCGACAAATAGGTACCAACAGGTACAAAAGAGAAAAGCAAATCCGTCAAGAGTAACAATCCATTGCCTGAGTTCTCCCCAGCCAAAGATCAAACTAACCAGCCATCTTATAAGCACTAAAAAATGTAAGACATAATATAGAATTGTTATTTTGTAAAGTGCATTTAAGATAGAAATATTTGGATTTGTATAATTCTCGAGATAGACGGTTTTAGACTTTCTAATAACCAGAAACGAAGCAATAAAATAAATTTGAAATAGAAATTCGAAAAGGAAATAAAAAAAATGCATGATAGGCGTTTGATTCATCGTATTTATGAAACTCACTTTCGTAGCTCTATCTTCAAAATATATCCCAGACATCATATACAAATTGAAAGCAACAAACGGAATGGTATGCAATAAATGTTTCGGTTTTAATCGGAATTTGGAAAAACAAACGGACAATACATAAAGATAAAACGATGCCGGAACCAAATAGTTAATACTCCAACGAAAAGCCTCGAGGTTAATGAAATTAACAGGGAAATCACGCATCAAAAATTTACAAGCATCCACAGCATTTGTAAAAAGAAAAAAGGCAAGAAGCCAATTTGCAAGTTTGTGCTTAGTTTTTACAGTCAATAAAAATAAGGCAAGAAACAGCACCAAAAATATTCCTATCAATGCTGTTATTTCCAAAAAGCTGTATTTGTCCATGGTCTTTTAACGTGGGTGCAATTTAATATTTAAATAGGAAAACTTAAAGACGTATAGATGGTTTTATCCTTCTGCTTTATTAAATGTTAAAAATATTCCGCCCAAATTCTAAAAGAAGTATTGTTGTAAATGACAACTCTTTCGTTTTGAATACTTATTTTTAAGCCTACAAGGGTTTTTTATAATTCTGTATTGCCCAAATCAGTAATGCATTTTTTTCTTTTGGAATACCCAATTTTTCTATAATTCTGGTACGGTGTCCTTCTACTGTTTTTTCGGACAGGAACAGAAGTTCTGCAATTTGCTTACTTGTTTTTTGAGCAGCTATTAATTCTATTATTTTTCTTTCAGAAAGTGTTAATAGGTTGAGTTTGCCGAGGTTATCTGTGTGTTCTATCGTGTAATTTTGAAGTAAAGCTCCGGAATAATATTTCTTTCCTAAAGCAATTTCGTTCATACATTTTTCTAAATCAGGAGTCGCTTTTTCTTTTAAAATATAACCATCTACTTCAAATTCTTTTGCTTTGTTCAGAACTCCAATCTCATTGTGCATGGTAAGGATGATAACTTTAGTACGCCATTTATTTTCCATTACATTTTTTGCCACTTCCAATCCGTCCAATCCCGGCATATTTAAATCTAAAATAGCAACATCCGGCAAATAAATCTGAATGTAATTAAGTGCTGCAGTTCCATTAGAGCAAGCACTCACTACGTTATATCCCAAATTGGTAAGGTAAGCAACGGTTCCATTCAGGGTTAAAGGATGATCGTCTGCAACTAGAATTTTCATTGTATTATTTTTTTATTTGAACCACTATTTTTGTGCCTTTATCAGTTGACGTGATATGAGCTTGCCCACCAATTGCTTTGCTTCTTTCTATCATATTGTGTAAACCAAAAGAATCCTTTTTTTCCAGAGTTTCCTTTACATTAAAACCTTTTCCATTATCAATAATTTCTAAAATAACGATGTCTTTGTTTTCAGTTAAAATTACTTTTGCCGCGATAGCATCTGCGTATTTTATAATATTTGAAACAGCTTCCTGCACAATTCTATAGATTTGTAATTCTTTTTCAGTCGTAAGACCATCTTGATAATTGATTTCGGATGAGATCATAAAAAGATGGGTATTCTGGATACGTTCTATGAATTGTTCTAAACTGGCTTCGAGTCCTATTTTTTCAAAAAGAACGGGATGTAAATTTCTGCTGATTGCTCTGATGTCATTAATAATGCTATCTACTTTTTCGTTTAATTGAAGTTGGCTTACCTCAAATGAATGCTTAAGCGACAATAGTTCATGGCTCACGCTATCATGGAGATCAGATGCAATTCTTTTACGTTCTTCCTCGGTTTTATCCAGAAGGTTTTTAGTAAATTGTAATGATCGTTCTTTTTCTAAAGATAATTTCTTTTGTTTTTGTTTTAAATAATAAATAATAAATAATAAATAATAAATAATAAATAATAAATAATAAATAATAAATAATAATTGCTAATAACAATGCAATAAAAACGAGTATTAAAGCCATGATAACAGCATTCTTATTGATAATAGTTTCTTGTTGGAGGTTAATTTCCTGCTCTTTTTCTTTAGTTTCATATTTTGCAGCGAGCTCTAAATTGATCAGCTTACTTTTTGCGCTCGATAAGCTGTCCTTTGTACGGTAAACTTCATTATTATAAAAAACAACTTTGTCCAGATCTCTGCTTTGAATAGCTTTTTCTAATAAAACATCGTAAAATAGGTTGGCTCTTTCGTAGTTTTTATGTTCAAGCAAATTGGGCAGTGAATTTTCTATATATTTTGTGTTACAGGTTTTTACATCTTTATTGATTTGATAGAGAGCTAATGTCGCCTGGTAATCCTTTTGCCAATTCTGAGAGGTGTTTTTTTCTGCAACAGGCTTTATTCTGTCTAAAACTGTTTTGGCATCGTTTAATTTATTTTCTTCAATTAAAGCTTCTATTTCGTAATCAGAAATACAAAGCAGAAGTACATCATTATCATATTTGCTGGCTATGTATTCTTTGTAAGTTTTGTGGATGTATTTATTTTTCAACTGATGCTTATTAAAAAAGCCATAAACAGAGCATTTGTTATATTTGCCCATAAAATAATCATAAGTGTTCCTGATTCCTTTGGATATCTTTATCACTTCATCCGCACTTGCGACTGCCTTCTGAAAAGAACCATTTGCTTTGTAAATATTAATGTAATTTGATTCTACAGAAGCTATACTTTCCTGGTCTCTGATTCTTATGGAGTAGCTTCTTGATTTTTCATTCGCTTCTATGCTGTTTTTTAAATCCCCTAAAACAAAATAAGTATATGATAAATCATAATAAGCACGGGCTATTTTGTAACAACTTCTGTAGTCATTTGGCTCTAAGTCTGTAATTTTTAAAAAGTAATCCTTAGCCTTGTTTAGATGGTCTCTGTCAAATTCTAAATTGCCATAATAACTATCAATGTAAATTGTTTTTATGGGTGGCAATTCACTCCTATACCTTTCGTCAAATTCTTTTACAACTTTGGTAAGACGAGCATCAAAATCATAAAAATAAACAAATTTGGTAGTCACTAGATCTAGAATTTTGGAAGCGTTCGGATAATCACTTTTAGCAATTTTACTTTGATAGTAGTCCAAAGAAACTTTCAGGTAACGTTCTTTATCTGTGTTATAGTTTTCATTTTTTCTTAACCAAACTTTTGTAGGCTCTTCTTTTGACGGAGTTACTTTTTCAAAATAAAAAATTTCCTTTTTTTCTCTACAGGATAATGTGAAAAAAGCAATGAATAAGAATATGATTTTCTTAATCGTAGGCATACCTATATTTTTCTACAAATGTATCAATTTCTAATATTGAAAATTATACAATCTTCAATTCAGGGGTTTACCCTTGTATGAATCTCCGGAAGAATAATACAATTTTGTGACTTAATTAATAAAATTATTATTATGAAAAGTAAAATACTTTTTACGCCATTCAAACTAAATTTTCAAAAAATTTGGGTTGCCTGTTTTCTTTTAATTTTCCAAGTTGGATTTTCCCAGCAAGGTTCGGCGCTAGATTTTGACGGCGTAAATGATTATGTAAGCTGTGGTAACATTTTGCCTTTATCTTACATGAAAGAAGCGTGGATTTATGTGAAAAGTTTAAACAGCCAAAATAATATTATTTCTGGAGGTGATTCAGATGGGCTGCACGCTTTCTGGATACCCAATAGTTCAGGTAAACTTTCTGCGGGGCATAACGGTGATTGGTATGCTGTAGAAGACAGTGTTCCATTTTCTATTAATACTTGGCATCACGTTGCAGTAACTTATGATGCTGCTACTACTACACTGAAATTATACAAAGATGGACAATTGAGATCTACTAATACTGATGTTGATCCAGTAGATGGGGGAAACATGGTTAGGTTAGGCGCTTTTAATGATGGGGCAAATAGTTTTACAGGAACTGTAGATGAAGTAAGAATCTGGAATAGAGCTTTGTCTCCCGGTGAAATAACAAACCATATGAATTGTGAGCTGTCAGGTCCACAAACAGGATTAATTGCGTATTATAAATTTAATCAGGGCATCGCTAATGGTAATAATGCTTCCGTAACAACCTTGCTAGACAGCAGTGGAAATAATTACCATGGAACTCTTAATGGTTTTGCTTTAAACGGAAACTCCTCTAACTGGTTGGGTAATAGTGTTATAAATACCGGAACTATTTGTTCTGGTTATTTAAATGTGTCAAATGTATCCTCAATAGAAAAAACGAATTTTAAATTCTTTCCTAACCCTGCTACAAACAAGTTGTTCCTGATATCAAAACAGCCAATTTTAAATGTTGAAGTGATTAACTTTCTAGGACAAACTGTTATAAAACAAAAAACAAACAGCGTTGAAGCAGAAATTAATTTGTCATCCCTTACTCCAGCCTCTTATTTGATTAGAGTAAAAACTGAACAAGGTCTTGAGACCATAAAAGTCATTAAAAAATAAAGAATTCAAAACCAGAATAGGCTGGTCAAATATTTTAAGCTAATCTATATTTTGGTATTTTAAGAACTGGAAATTTATTAAAAGTATCTTAAGAAAAATGGCGCTAACTGTTTTAGTTGGCGTCTTTTGGTGAACTTGACAGTATTATCTTCGAACCAATTTCTAGAAGATCTTGATAGAATTATAAAGTTATTTAATGAATAGCTCAATTTTGAACTCAAACAATAATTATATCTTTAACTCATTACTAGAAATCCAAAAAATAAAATTAAAAGAATTATTGGGAGATGTTTTAATAAAAAAGATAACTTGCTTTTTCTGATAGATAAACTCCTTAGTCAACAAACAAAGTATTCTTACACAATTACAATACAAGCGATAGTAATTTTTGTCTCAATTGTTACAGGTGCTTTTTTATCCAAATTTTTAGATTTTGCAAAAGATATGCAGGATTTTAAAGAGGGGGCTCGAAGCCTTTTGATAGCTTTATTTATGATTGCATATATGGTGATTATGGCTGATATATTTATTATAAAAGATTTTGTTCAACAGTACATAAGAAATAAAAACAGGTTGATAAGAACGTTACACAATATTTATTTGGATGAATATATGAATAGTTATAATAATTTATGAATCTAAATAATTATAACTATTCATATATATATATATCAGCAATGCGTTGCAAAAATTTTAAATGTATCTGAATTTTAAATTAAAATTTACCTAATTCATAAAAATACTTTCAGCATCGAAATACTTTTTACTCAGTATCTTCAATTTTTTCCAATGATTGTGGTCCTAATATATAAGAAATCTTCTTAGATATTTTATCTATTAATACAAAATATGATTGTGTACTATATTGATTATTTTCGTCAGCGACTGCGTCATAGTTTAGAAAATAATAATCTTTAGGTTTTTCATTAGAAATTACATGATTTTCTCTAACTCCTACATATCTAACGCTATTTTTAACAAAATTTGTATCTGAATCTAAAAGATAATTTTCAACTTGTTCTATAAGTGCTTGTTCTTTCATTTTTAATATTTCTAATTTGAGAAATAAATTTTATAATCTTTTTTCTACATCAGCAATCAGCTAGGGGAATTTGGGAGTTCAAGAAATTCAAATTACCATTTGTTTATAAAAATATTCTCAGTAATAACAAACATATTATTGCTATAAAATCTAAAACTATTTCTTATATGATTAGGAAATGTTTTAGACTATGATTACCCTATCTCTCTCATATACTGAGGAGTCAATAAAAGTTCAATTTTATTACTAATTATATCAATAAAAATAAATGATGTTTGTGTATAACCTGTTTCGGTCGGAATACAAAAACCAACAAAATGCATGTCTTTTGTTTTTTCTTTTATCATTACATTCTTTTTGATACCACAATATTCTACTGTGTTTTCTTGAAAAGAGATATCATTGTCTTTTAAGTAATCTATTACTTTTTCTATTAAAGATTGTTCGTTCATAATTTTTTTACTTCTGGAATTGGGTGTTTCATATTTAATTTTTTTAATGCTAGTTCTAGTCTTGCTGCTAAAACGTCAAAATACCAATAGGCATGATATTTTTCTTCATCAGTTAAAGTTAATTTTCTCTTATTTTTATGAAATAGATCATATACAAATTTTTCTCTCTCATATTCACGAATTTGATTTAAAATGGTAAAGTCCGTATTTTCAACGTGTCCATTTTTAACATATTCATCAAATCCAATTAAATGCATTTCTTCTGCATGATAAGATTCATGAGTTATAAAATACTCTGTTACATTATCAACGTATTTTACAGTATTAGTGTTCGGGTCAAAAGCAGCCAATACAGTAGGATTATCAAAGCTTTCAACTCTTTCAAGCTTAGTCCCGAATTTCTTCTTTAAAATTTTAGCCCAATCTTCTATCTCGGTCTCAGATAAAATTTTGCCTCCATACTGACCAATTCCTTCAATATGACTATTTTCAAAAATTTCATCAAGGCTCTTGCCTTTTTTTAATCCAGAAAATAGTTCCTCCACCCATTTTATAAAAGATTTGAATCCTTTTGCACATGCCTTTCCAAATCTAATAATAAATCGTGAAAGAAACGTTAATAAATCTGTAATTCCTAATGTTACAGCAGACATTGCTTCCCTTGTAATTACTTTTAACAGACTTGCAGCTTTTTGTACGTAAGTAGTTCCTTTTATGATGTTACCTGCACCTTCCGTAAAAATCAGAAGTAAAATATTGATAATAAACTCAAAAGCAATAACTCCTGAATAATATGCAACTGTATAACGAGATGTTTTATCCCAATACTGTTTTAGCATGTTAAACATCCTTTCAAAGTCAGACTTAGAGATACCTCCACTTGAACTGAATAGATTTTTAACTCCTTTCAAAAATATAGGACCATTTTCAAGAATCCAGTCTAATACATCTTCTGCTTTCTCCAGCAAATCCCTCCTGTTTTTGTACTGCTCATAAGAAAAAGTTGTTGTTGGTTGGAAAAGAAACTGTAAGATATATAAAATACATTGTAAAAGCCCAACGATGCCACTGTTAATGCCACAGTAAAACGCATTTGCTATTTTAAGAACTTCAACTCCTTTTTTTGCCAATTCTACCAATTCTTCTTTAATATCACCAAGAAAATTCTTAATAGTATTAATGATACTGCTAATTTTATCTACAAGTCCTTTGAAAGCATCAGGAAGATGTTCAATAGAAGCGTCTTTAACCTTACTTGCTGCCTGTTTTACTAATTCCCAAACTTGGGCAAAGGCAACTTGTGTTCCTTGAACAAAAGGATTATTTCCTAAACTTTCAAAGAATTGAGATGCCTTATTCATGTTGATCGGTATAGGAATTACGCCAACACCAATTACAAGAGGAACTAAAGGAGTATAATCTTCTGATTCGGGATTGTAATTCTTCTCTGTAGGCTTTAAACCTTCTAATTGCTCTGCAGACCATCCAAAGGCATCAGCGGGAATCGATATTATATTTCCTATGATTTCTTCAAATCTTCTGTCACCAGTATAAAACTGATACTCTCTCATTAATGCATCACGAACAAGTGTTGCATTAATCTTATCCCCATAATAAGTATAAGCTAACTGTGCCAAGTAAGCAGCTTCATCCTCCATAGAAGTAATGTTCTTAAAGAATTTTCCGCCAATGTTAGAAGGTAATGGCTCAGGAAATCTCTTAAAAAGCTGGACAAAATAATCTCCCATCTTGGCAATGTAAAAGCCACCTGCAAAGTTGGATTTTTTTGAATCTGGCTTTTCATAAAAAAGGAAAAGACTTTGGGGCTCCCTTTTGTTTGCATTATAACTTCCCAATACTTGTGAGCCATTTTCACAAGGTAATACCTGAGCTTGATACTCATATCCTTTCACTCCTTTGTCATTTACATCTGTTGATGCAAAAACTGATACTGGGTTATCAGTAAGATAAGAGTATCCTAAAGGAGTATTTCTATAATCGTGAAATGGGCTTCTATAATCAGGAGAGTTATCTTTGTTGATAATTGTGTTGGTAAAAGCATTGTTTCCTGTAAATCCTTGATTTACCTCTTCCAAAGAGAGTATTTTGAACTGGGATAAATCACCAAATTCGCCATCAAATTCTTCCATAAGCTGTGTTTTAGTAATTAATATTTTGTTTAAATGTTTCTAAAGCAAAGCTAAATCTTGACTGCGCCAAAACTTGACGTGTTTAATAATTCTTTTTTGAAGTATTTTGTAATAATAATTTGAAAAATATTTGCAGAGCGATAAAATATACCGTCTTTTTTCTTCAAATTTTCCCATTTGGAAAGACTTGAGGATTGCTAGAGGAAGATAACAGTTGATGTAGATTTTAGGGTGTATTGATACTATGTTGTAAATTCTTTGTTAGCCCTGTGTTTATAAGTGTTTGCAGGGATAAAAACAAGCCCCGATCAAAATGCGGTCAAGGCTCAAGATTAATTGCTTTTGAACGGGTTGTTGCCCTCTCTCATAAATACCGTATCCATCTTTTGGTATTTGATTGGCTGACCTTTTACACAAGCGGTGTAAATTCCGCTACCAAAACCGTTTTGTGCTCGGATAATGATTACTTCTTTTTCCTCAACTCCGTTGTCAATTACCACGAACTTTTTTAATCGGTTGTTTTTGATTGGCTCTTTGAAGTCTTTAGGTAAATCACATTCTTTAGCGGTTTCTTTTGATTTTTCTTCCTGCGCAAAAAATAATACTGGTGTATGTATGATTACTTTGAGAGTAATGGACATTATTTTGGTGCTTAAATGATAATCGAGATTTAAATAGATTTAATTAAGTTCAAATAGCTTTAAAAAAGCATATTTTGAAAATTCGGATACAAAAACAAAAAAGAGAATTTTCAACTATTTGTTTTTCAATAGTTTGAAAAATTATCTTTTAGAATTTAGTGACCTTGACGAGCGTATCTTCAAACACTTTTATTGATGATTTAATTCGATTAAGCCAAATTAAACAAGAATTGGCAATTCCGAATCTAGCATTAAGTTTCTTGTAGTTGTAAAGTTTTTTGCAATTTAATTTTTTCTTCTGTGTAACAATCAAAATAGATATATTTCAAATATATTTAACTTCGACTGTCTTTCAATGTTGAATGAAGATTTTAATTAATAGATAATTGGATTGAAAATATAATTTGGTACACTAAAGTATAGAATTACTTTAATTTTTAAGTAAATCTCATAACTTAATATCATCAATAATGCTTATTTAAAATAGTGACGTCTATTCCAAAATAATTGGTTTGGCCATCTTTTTTCCATCTTGTAATAGATGTAATGATGATATTCATAACGAGACCAAATATTTTCTGCAATACGATTGTATTCTGCTATAAATGCATTTTTAATGTTTCCTGATAAGGTATGAACTACATTCGATTTAATGATCAATTTGGAGTATTGAGCAGCCATTGCTAAAGCATTAAACATTCCTTGAGAGGATAATGGATCAAAGGTTAAACATGCATCTCCAATTGCTATCCAATTCAATTGCACTGGAAATTTAAGATAGGACGAATGGGATGCTTTTGTACCTAAAAATTCATAATCTAATGTTTCTTCTTCAATTTCTAAAATTTTAATTAAATCTTTTTCGGCTAAAAAATAATTTTTAAAAAATTCTCCATCTTTTGTCAACTTTTTATCGCATAAATCGGAATCTGTAAAGAAACTAATCAAGTGTTTATTATTAGGTAGTTTGGTAATATACCACCACCCATTTTCAACACTATAGATCGTAGAAAGTTCTTTTACAGTTGGAATGTGTATACTTCCATGAATCCCAATAAGTTGATCTTTTTTGAGATGCTTACTATTCATTTTTTGAGCCATCAAACTTCTACGTCCTGAAGCATCTATGATAAATTTAGCTTGATGATTATTTTCAAAACCCTCCTTTGTCTTTGTAATCAAAGCCCATTGTTGAGACTCTTCTACAACGCTAATGATATTTTCTCTAATGATTTTAATACCTCGCTCACTTGTTATTTTTTGTAATTCATTTACAAAATTATTCTTATCGATGGACCAGCCGTGACCTTCAGGATTCTGTATGCTATCTTGTATGATAGGATAAGGGGTTCCCCAATATGATTGCATACCAATTGTAGGTTTGCCAAATAATGGATTTTGCATTATTGCATCAATATCAATTCCTAATTCACTAAAAATACGTCTACTGGATGCAACTAAAGTTTCCCCATGTAAAACATTTGTGTTTTCTGGTTTTTCAATGACTAAAATTTTGTAAAACGAATGGAGGTGCATAGCAGCGATACACCCTGCTATGCCTCCTCCAATAATTATAATGTCGAAATCGTTATTCATTATTAAGCATTAAAACGTCTTCTAAATCTTTCATGAATAGTCACTATTTTTTGATTTGGTTTAACATATTCTATTTGTAAATCTTTATTTGTTTGTTGAACTTTTGACAATAGATTTTCTAATTCTTCTGAGTTATTTAATATATGTTCCGCTTCTTTTTTTAGATCTTCGTCAATTTGTAATTTAGAAGAATTTAATACATTATCTGATATTATTTCAATTACCTTATCTTTTGCGACATTATCTATTAGCTTTTGTCTGGTCTCTTTTAAAATGATATTTATAATTTTAGTGTATGAGCTGGTTAAAGCAACTTGCACCGTATCTGGAACTTTAGTGTTATCGTTATTCGTAATTGTTTCGTCTAATTTCATAGGTAGCACTGTGCCTACAGCATCAAAATGAGTAATCATTTTATTAATAATTTCTTCATATGGGGAATAAATGGTAGGGTTACCAGGTAAATCTTCTAACCACTCAAAACGTTGATTAAATATTTCTAATTGCTCTTCTGGATTTCCTTGTTTTTCCTGTAACGCTTTAAATTGCTTGTAAGTAATAATTTCATTAGGCACTCTTGCTGGCCAAAATGTTGGAATATAAGAGTCATATGAACTGTCGTATCCATCTTTACAAGAAGCTGTATCTGTTTGCCAAGGAATAGCCATCCAGCGTGTAATACCGCCTGCAACTTGAAATTCGAAAGGATTAACTATTTTATTAAGTAACGTTTGATCTATAAAAGGACCGTAATCAAGGTTGTCTTTAATAAGATTATTTCTATCAAATTTAAATCTGAAAGGAGAATCATACATAGTAGATATTCTTATCGGCCATGTCATTTCGCAACCAGGATGAAAAGCATCTGCTAAACAAAAATCTAAAGCAGCTCTTGTAAGTAAGTCAGCTTGCTCTTCTACAGGATATTCATCTAAAGGTTTAGGACTAATATAATTGATTTTATATTGATCCCAATCATCAATAAAATTCCCATCCACCCATTGCTGCAACATTTTGATTTGTAGATCTGTCAATGTACTATGCTGTCTAGGGCTTCCGGTTCCTATTCTTTCCGTAGCATCTCCATATAACCAAGGCCATAAAGCTGGAGATTGAGAACCAGGAAGATCAAACTGCCTAAACTGATTAAACATTTGTCTTCTGAATTCTAAGTTATTCATAGTTCCATCTCTTAATTTTTCAATCCATATATTTTCATTGAAATTATAAGCTCCATTGAACCCAAAAGTGGTTAAAAAACCTTTGTTTACCCATTGTAATTCTGTCATTCTCTTAAAGATGGGAAATATATCATAAGAGAATGAAGGACTAGGTGGAGAAGGCAAATTAAGTTTACTTACAGATAGATCCCTCATTAGATCCCACATTGTTCTTACCGATTGTTGCATAGGAGCATAATCTGGAGGTGCACAAATTACCCAAGCCGGTTTTACATTAATTTCCTTATTATTGACTTTTACAGTTGCTGTTACCGGTCCATCAGAAGTGTCATCATACCAACCATCATTATTTGCAAAGTCTAAAGCAATTTCATTTTTAAAACTTTTGGATATACCTTTACCTCCAAGTACATGTAATCTTTTGGAATTTGGTGAATGCTTATCGAAAAATATTTCTCCAAGATAAACTTCTGTGTCTCTTAAAAATTTCCCTTTAAATTTTGCTGAATTGTTGATCGATTTGCTATTTATATTTTTTATACCTCCATCAATAACGAGGCTCATGCGATCTTGGATGTCTGAATTTCTTTTAAATGAATATTTATATTCATCTTCATTTGCTTCCGGAATATCTAACGCAAGATTGAATTGATACCAAGCTGCTTTTTGGTTGGCTAAATGGCACGACCAGCTAATTTCAACATTGTCTTTACTATTAGGATGGGTGAGTTCTTTTACAACTTCTCCCTTAATATTCAGACCATATATTCTAAATTCTGCTGCTTGTCTTTTAATTTTGCCTTCTCTATCCCGATAAAAAGAAAGATCATTTGACATGATGGGTTCCGGAACTTGTGGCCCTATATAGTACTCATCACTATTTCCTACACGCATAATGCCTATTGAAGGATATATTGCTGCACTTACAATTTCGTGGTCAACTGTTTCTTCATCTTTATTTTGTCCACGAAAAGGGCAAATTTCTCCTAGAGGTTCTCTGAACTCTAAAGCATTAGCACTGTATCTCGTTTCTGCACCATATTTGTAAACATGTCTTCTCGCATCAGCAATACTGCCCAGAGGTTGATTTAATGAATTTATACGCCAGCAATTAAAATTAATATGATCACCAAGTTCTTTCACTCCAATCAGATTCAAATCTTGTTTGGGAAGGTTTAATCTACCAATTTCAATAAAACTTTCATCCCATTTTAGTTGTAAATTATCTGCTATTTTTTCATCAAGCTCTTTGATTTGTCCTTCAAGAATAAATTGGTAAGAATCATTAGATAATTTTTGTTGTAAATCTTTAGCAAGATAATCTTTCTGCTTCATAATGACAGGGAAGTTTTCTTTAACCGCTGGTTTAAGCCGTAGTTTTATCATATATTTTTCACCTAAGCGGAATGGTATGATAGGGTAATATGCAGTGGTTAAACAACTGTCTTCGTATTTTTCCATTTGGTCTAAAATACGTTTCAATTCTTTGTTTTCTCTATAATATTCATTTAATTGGTTGATATCACCAGAAGAGGAAATTTGCGTGAATTCTACCATTTGTTGTGCATTTTGAGCAAAAAACACATCAATATTTTGAAATATAAAATCTGTATTTGGTCCATCAAACCCTTCAGCATTATTCGGTAAATCAAAAATCTTTAAACCCAAACCGATTGTAGACTTTACATCTGTTTTTTTAGGGTCTGTGTCACTTGAAAAACGCATTACACACTTGAAATTATCTTTAATACCAAAGAAACCAAGATCACCTATTAATTTTTCAACAGGTAAATTATTGGTTAAGCTTAATTCACCATGTACTACACCATGTTGTTTTCTGAATACGGCTCTTGGTGCTGGATTTGCACCATTTTCGATCATAACTTTTTGGTACGTATCTATGAACTGAGCTTTAAGATCGGATATGTATTTTTTTTCCATTTTTTTAGTTTTAATTAATTTGTTATTTAACTCATCATGGTTTTTGTAGAGCTACTTTTGTCTTAAATACTGGATCGAATTTGTGTCTTTCTTTTTTTTTGACTTATTTAAAGTAAATATTTTTAAAATTAAATACTAATCCAGTATTTTGATGGTATTATAACTACTTTTTAAGTAATTCTCTAGCTTCTTCACGAGATGATTCCCTTATGTTATTTTTTAACTTATTAATTTCATCTATATTATTATAAGATTTTATTGTATTAGTATTCAATCCTTTATTTATTTCAGTTTTGGCTGTTCCTTGAATTGCTAATAATGCTGCTTTTAATTCTGCATATTTTTCAAATAAATGTGAGTTAATTAAAGGAGACTTAACATTTATTTTTTTTGATGCATTTGTTCTATATAAATTATTATTCATAGAGTGACAAGTAAAACAATTCATTCCTTCTGCTTGGAATGTGGTTTCCATAGTGACATTTGCTAAATCTAAACTACCAAAACTTTGCCCATTACCGGTACCATATGGTTTTGATAAATTTCCATCCAGCAACTCATTAATTGGAGCATTAGTTTTTGACCATATAGAGCCAACTAATTTATAATTCGCCCATATTTTAACTTTATTATTCGTAAGGACTTTTTTAGCTAATTCGTTACTAGATTTAATCATTGTAGCAAACTCTTTATCTTCTTTAATAACGTCCATTCCTTGAGATTCCTGATTATATCTAACTCCTTCAGGATAGGATTGAAATACTTTATTTTTAACTTTTGGAGTAAGAGTGGTTCTATCTTGAATAATTCCATCTTCTGTATTTCCAACAGAGGCTCCATCGAATAATGTGTATTTATCTGATTTAGAATTTACAGGGTCTCCATGAAAACTTGTTCTATCTGGTGCTAAATCTCGTTGATCAAAAGTTGACCATACTCCTTCAGGGTGCTCTGCTGTAACTGTAAATATATGAAAACCAATCATAGACATTCTTTTTAGCTCAGCGTTATTATAATTTTCGTAGAAATTTTTATTAGCTTGATTAACAATTGCAGTTATATTAAAAGTTTTACTAGAATCTACTACTTGAGATGTTTCTATCCAAGCTATTTTAATTTCGGTAGCACCAACTGGATATTGATTTTTACTCTCACGAATAGAACGCTTTAAGCTATCATTTTTTAGTATTTCAGCTGCTTGGTTAATAATTGATGATGCGTCGGCAGAATTAAACATCTCTAATATTCCGTCATTAGCATGTATCGAATATCTTACAAGAGAGTTGCTCTTGCTGCTCAATTTTGTTCCGTCTGCTTGTTGAAACAAATCTAAGATTAATGGTAATTTACCATCTTTTATGTATGAAGATGGTAATCCTTTCTTTTTTAAAGAATCTATTTTTATTTCTTCGCCAAAATCATTAACCTGTTTTAATTCTTTCATAAATACAGGAACATTATCTTCGGTATTTGACGTTAACCATAAAAATTTTTGCCAAGACCAGTCAACAAACATTTGATCATTGTCAAGAACTATGGTATCAACTGTATTTTTAATTTCATTATTCTTATTGTAATCTTCAAAAATACTTGCTAAGCTTGTTTTAGTTGTAGAGTAAGTCTCTTTTTTACAAGATGTAAGCCCCAGTAAAGTAGCTGTTGTAATGCTCAAAAGCATCAGTTTTTTTAATTTTAATTTCATGATTATTTAGATTATTAGTTTTTAGTTGATTATATTTTTAAAATTGCAATAACATTCTTTAGTTATAAACAGGGTGATTATTAAAAAAATTATTACACTGTTTTACGAATCCCATTTTATACAATATAAATTGTAAAATTTTAGTCTGAAATTAATTTCCCATTTAGGAACTCGAGGATGTTCCATATGCTCTGTTAGCATAATAATAGTTACTAAAATCATGGCTAAATTATGACCTATAGGTAAAAGCATAGGGAATAACATCAATCCCCAACCTGCGCTAATAGGTTTAGTTTATACTTTATCAATAAAACAATATTAATATAATTTCTGTAAAAATAATTCAGTATTATTACTGAATTTTGAAGTAATGTATTATGGAATGGTTACTAAATTTTTATTTGGTATTTAATTGAATTTCTTATCTTGTAATTTCATGAACTTCAACTAGATTGTGGGAAATTATAGCATCTAAAAGAATCTCTGTAAACATGTTTTGACAAATAGAAATAAATGCTTTGAAGATATCTTCAAAGCATTTATTGTAATTATTTAACTAGTTTTAATAGTATGTAATTCTTTACTTTATTGTTATTGTTTCTCTCACTTCGACTGTTCCACCGATTAATAATATGGGACATTTTTTTGCTATCAAAATAACTTCTTCTATAGTTTCGGATTTTAAGGTTAAATTTCCATTAATTGATAAGTCATCTTCATCGGGAATTTTGTTTTCTACAGATTGTTCACTTATTACAACCGCTTCATCACTTAATCTTGAAACATTGACTAATTTAACTTGTGCTGCTATCATTGCAATGTATTTTTTCCATTCCTGATGCAATACCGCATCATTTTCTTTTACAGTTGTATATTCGCTTTTTGAAATTCTAAATATCAACATAAACTCTTTTAGATTTCCCATCTTATTTTATTCTTGTTCTAGGTTTGGTGGTATCAACTTATACATATAGGTGTTACGATTCTTGAAAGAATTGTTGAACTTATAAGCCATCCGATCAAAACAATGGCAAGAGGTGCTATCTGAGGGTTTGGATTCATTGCGATTGGAATCAATTCACAAATTACGGTAATAGAGGTTAATATAACCGGAAGGAAACGTGTTTCATCTGCTATATGAATTGCTTCATCAATGCTTTTTCCTTCGATACGGAGTTGATTGGTAAAATCTATCAATAAGAGTGAATTCTTAAACTGGATTCGTGATAAACTGATAAAGGATCAGTTCCAAAACTTGGGGACTACGCAAAAAGTTTAGATAATCTAAAAAGGAAAAACGATTTATCTCGCACGCCTCTAAGTTGTAATCTGAA
>NZ_FRAV01000019.1 GCF_900142445.1 Chryseobacterium polytrichastri
AACACCGGAAATGATGCATAAAAAATCCGGAAAAGTAAAATCTTCCGGATTCGTATCTTAATTGATAACTTGTAAACCTATTTTAGGACTAGTCATATAAATAATTAACTAAGGCAGTTCCCTGATCATTTCCACCATTGGTCCAGGTAAATCTAATTCTATAAAAAAATCCGCCTTCTAAATTAATTTCTGTATCTCTACTAACATTTAAACCATATGATTGTACCAACTGCTGACTCAAATTTAATTTTTCTAAGAATAAAAACCCGGTATCATTATCATTATTTAAAATTTGACCGCTTTCTATTACCAATATTTTGTTTTGAAGTATTTTTCCTAAACTATACGTAGCAGAATTAAAAAGTGTACTTTGTAATGTAACATTCGTAACATCACTATAAACCCAATTTTCAATATTTTCATCAAAATTAGTAATAGGCAGTCCCTCATGATTAAATGAATATGTATTCGCTCCAAAATCAAAAGTTTTCATGCCTCCAGAAGGAAGTTTTATGCTTTTAAGGATATTGATATTGATGCAACTTGGTGAAACGTATTTTGACAAAAGATAATTAGCGTTAGGACGGTTACAGTTAATCCAACCCCATGGATCTTTCCCCAAAGGTCTATTCAGTATATTAGATGTATAATCCAATACGTAATCAAATTCTTTATTTGAAGCCGAATCAAATTTGGTAACTTTAGAGAGTGATAACTTTACGTTTGGTAAATCCACCCCCGATAAAGTATAATTCAAAGAGCCATAGGATAATTCGTATGTTTCTACTGTTTTTCCGGATGGATCAACAATTTTAACCTTATCTAATCTTTGTAACTGTTGAGGAAACGTATAATTAGTATCTCCTCTTCCCTGTAAGTAGGTAAAATTAATTTTTCCTTTTCCTATGATCTCGATATCTTTTAAACTTCGGACAAATGTATTGCTTGTGATTGAGGTCGTTTCGTAAGAAGCTGGAATTTGACCATCAAAAGCCATTGCAATTGCTAAGGTATTTGCATCTTCACTTGCAAATTTATTTCTGCTTATGCCCGAATGATCTGTATACTGTACCTCGTAAGGGGGATAGTATTCCAACTTTACCAATTCTGCATTTGATGTGTTTGTAATTTTACTTAAATGAAAAGCAGTATTACTCTCACCCAAATCTGTTGAATTGGTATCATAAGAGTTATAATATCCTATTTTATTAGATAAGATAGATCTTTGAGATCGTTCTGTGACATCAAAAATAAAATTATTTCCATATTCATCAGTAACTACAAATGACATCACCTCTAATACCTTACTGGGATTAGTAGAGCCTATTGTAATTTTTAAATTATTTTTATCTAATTTTTCTACATATAAATTGTTGTCGGAAGATTTCTTAATTATAAACCGTCCGGTATAACCCATAAAATTATATTGGTAAAGATCATACTCGGTATCATATCTATTAAAAAAAAGCGATTCGAAAAATAGTTTTTTATATTGTTCAATATTATTTGCCCCTAATGCTAACTCATCTAAATATTTTCTGGTATAATTAATTTGGCTTCCTGTATAATTATATTCATCATAAAGAATTCCTATTTTGTTCGCAATTCCTTCGTTAACGCGATCATCTGCACTGCCTCTTATGGTTCTGGTGATGCTTCCTCCTGCAAATAAACTCCATCCCAATCCTTCTTCTCCGGATTTATCATCTGGCTTAGCATTGAGAGGATGATAATTTAGAGAAACGTTCATAGAGATTTTAGAATCATTCGTTGGGATATTGGCAATTGGAATTTTAATATCCGGTATTCCTGTATAATAGCTTACCGGAACCTCTTCAAATTTCATAAGATTATTTGCGGTAGGTGCCGCCGGAAACATTTGTTTTATATTATCCATAGGACTACTTACAGAAGAAGTACCTGTGCTTTGCCCATTCATTGCAAGTAAAAAATTTGAAGCTATTAGTAGTAATAATATCTTTTGTGAAATTTTTCTCATCATTTATTTTTTAATCAATTTAGCGTTAGCCGTTTTATTCGTATTAGTTTTAATCGTAATCAAATAAGCTCCTTGAATGAGTGACTGCGTATTGATTTTAGTGACTTTATTCTTCGTTTTCAAACTTTGCAATTGTCTTCCAGACATATCATACAAAAGGATATCAGCTTCTTTGAAATCAAAACCTATTTCTACATACGCATAATCTGATACAGGATTCGGATAAATCTTGATATCTTGTTTTACAATCAACTGATCAATCTGTTTATCTCCAAGCTTAATGATCTTCCAGTTTTCTTTACCAAGCTCCTCAGCGCTGGTTCCTGCTAAAATGATTGAACCATCTCTGTTGAGTTTAATATCAGAAAGCCTTTCTTCTTTTTTAGAAGATTCACCTTTCACATGTTTTCTCCACTCTTCATTTCCATTTTGATCTAAATACAGTATCCAAAAAGTTTCGTCTTCAGCTTGAATTCTTCCCTCCGCCTGTGTATATCCACCTAATAAAATCCCTTTTGAAGTTTTATCATCTGCTGCATGTAAAACACTCATTCCCATCAAAACATCTCGGTTTTTGAAGTTGTAAGACTTCTGCCAGATTTCATCCCCTTTATCATTAAGAGATATTAACCA
Organism: Chryseobacterium polytrichastri; assembly: GCF_900142445.1. Taxonomy (GTDB): domain Bacteria; phylum Bacteroidota; class Bacteroidia; order Flavobacteriales; family Weeksellaceae; genus Chryseobacterium; species Chryseobacterium polytrichastri. The sequence goes on from NZ_FRAV01000019.1 coordinate 2,633, forward strand.
TAGATCTGTACCTTCTTCAATTCCGACTGTTTTATTTCCTGAACGTTCAGATCTGGATTCTCCTCCAATCAAAAATCCTGTTGATGTTAATGCCAACGTTCTCAAATGATCGTCATCTTTTCCTCCGAAGTTCTTCTCCCATTCAACCTTGCCGTCTTTATTGAGTTTGATAATCCAATAATCTCCTTCGCCAAAGTTTTCAGTTTTCTTTGAACCACCCATACCACTTCTGGAGTATATCCCAAGCAAAGCACCTCCGTCTTTCGTTGGAATCATTTTCTCAACTTCATCTAATCCTTTTCCACCTAAAATAGATTGTGATAGCTCTTTTCCGTTTTTATCTAGTTTTATAATTAAAACATCTTTAGATCCATACCCTTTAGCTGAGTTTTGCACATTACCCGCAACAAAGAATCCTAAATCTGTCGTTTGAATAACTGATCTTGCTTCTTCATCGGCTGAACTCCCTAATGTTTTTTGCCATAATTCGTCTCCAAATTCATTAATCCTTATCAACCAAATATCAGATCCTCCTTTAGAATCATCTTTTTTATCCAGACCTTTTCCGCTGTAAGAAGTTCCTGCTAAAAGAAATCCGCCTTCTTGGGTTGATACAGTTGCTGAAAGGAAATCATGATTGTTTCCGATAAAGAACTTTTCCCAAGCTTGTTCGCCTTGATTATTAAGTTTGACTAAATGGAAATCGTAACCGTTGTTTTGTTTATTATCCGTAGAAAGTTTTTTAGATTGGATGGAGCTCCCGGTAATTAAATACTGTCCATCGATTGTTGTGGTCACTTGGCTTAGAAAATCCTGAGTATTGGATTTAATATCTTTTTGCCAAACCACCTCTTGAGCAGAGTAGCCGGCAGCACATAGAAAAAGTGCACCTATATAGAATTTTCTCATATATTGTTCTCTTTTGATTGTTAGTTTTAAGCGATGCAAAAATAATCATTTTACTTCACTTAAATAAGAGTTATTTGGAGTGTTTCCTTTATTACATGAAAATTAATACTGAAAAACTTGGTATGTTTATAAAAAACTAAAAAACCTTCCAGAATCAACGGGAAGGTCAGATTATATAAGTGCAAAAGCTTTATTTATCTAAATTGTCTTTAAAATCTTCTATTCTGAAATCGGTGAGGGCATTTCCTTTTTCAATTTTTTCTTTGGCATAAAGTCGGAAATCATTTTCGGTTTTTTCCAAAAGATGATCATAAGGGCCAACAGCTGAAATTAGTTTTACCAAGACAGGTGATATTTCCAAGCAGATAAAAAGCCCCATAATAAAAGTGGCGGCTAAGCCAATAATCGCTGAGTTTTTTCCTAATTCGTCTAACGCCTGGAGTCTTGCCGCAAATCCGTTGAATTTATCTTCAAAGGTTTCTGTAGATTTTCTTTCGGTCTCAAGATTCGTATATACTTTAGAGATCTCTTTATCCAGATATTCTAATCGCGGAGATACTTGTTTTTGGTAATTTTCTAAATCTTGTCTGCGTTGTTCTTTAAGCTCTTGTTTACGTTTTGCATTGGGTCCGAAACCTTCTTTTCCACTTGTTAATCCAGATTGTTTTCCTAAAATTTCCTTTTCTAATTCTACGGCAGCAGAATCATAGGATTTTTGATATTGAACAACCTTTTCTGAGATTTGTTTCTTTTCTGTTTCAAAAGGTCCACTTTGTTGCAAAATCCTTCCGTTCATTTCCCCTTGAAGCTGTTTCTTATTTCTCTGAATAATGGTATTTAATTGTTTATTGACTTCTTTCTCAAAAATTTTAAGTTCTAAAGGTTTAGAAATAATAATTCCTAAAAAAGTGGCCAAAATTAAACGAGGAATAGCCATTAAAATCTGGTTCCACCATGTGCCTGTTTTCTTGATAGATGAAACAATGTATCGGTCAAGATTGAAAATCATTAATCCCCACAAAATTCCAAAGCCTGTGGATGCCCAAATATTATCAAATACGGTATACATGGCATAGCCGGCAGAAAGGGTTGCAAAAATAGCTGTGAATAGAACGATACCTCCTATTCCTGCAAATTTATTCCACTCGCTGGGGGTTTTTCTTAACATATGAAGGTTTCCTCCGGAGCAAACCATCAGAAATTTCTGGAACCAATTCATCTTATGATTCACTTGATTTATAGTTTGTTGATTGTTTTTCATTATTGAAAATTTATACAAAAGTAATACTAAAAATCGTACCAATGTTAAAGATAGTATTATGTTTTACCAAGTATAGTTGGTTTTCAGTTTAAAATAGTATAAATAAGTATTTTACATAATAAAGCTAATGGTGATTTAAATAAATTCGGAGCAACAACTTCATGGAATGGTTTATATACCGGACAGGTTTATGAAATCCCTGTAGTAATACACGTTATTGAATCACAAGCTGACGCCAATTCAAATTTAGCGTTAACAGATCAGGAAATTATCAATTGGATCGATAGAGCAAACAAAATGTATGCGACTACCTATGGTAATGGTTTTTATCCTGAAGGTACAGGCCCAACAGGTGGAGCAGTGATGCCATTTAAGTTGGTGTTAGCTAAAAGATCTCCTAGCTGTACTCCTACAACAGGAATTGTAAGATATAACGGAAGTGTACTTCCTTCTTATGATACTTATGGAGTAAAAATGCAAGGGAATAACGGGGCTGCTGATTATGACATTAAAAACCAACTTGCTCCGCATTGGCCGGAAACATCTTATTTTAATATCTATGTAGTGACTGGTTTCGATGGACAACAGCAATTATCTTATGGACTAATGGGATATGCAATGTTCCCAGATGCTTATGATTACAGCTATGAGAGTTTTATGAAAGTAGCAACTATCAAAAATTCAAATGATACTACGCTTACTCATGAGTTGGGGCATGCGTTCGGTTTGTATCATACTTTCCAAGGAGTTTCATATACAAATCAAAATTCTTGTCCAGTAAATAATAACTGCGCAACAGATGGAGACAGAGTTTGTGATACATCACCATCTAGAAGTATGTATGGTGTGAATGTTCCTAATAATACAGCTACAGATCCTTGTACGAGTCAGAATTATGACGGAACGCAATACAATATCATGAACTATACAAATGTGGAGCGTAAATTTACAGATGGGCAAAGAGATAGAGCAGTATTGATGATGATGGAATATAGAAAGAATCTAATGAATTCTACAGCAGGAAAAGATCTGGCAGTAGTTGTTCCTTCTCCGGTTTCTGTTATTGCTGCACAGTGTAATCCTGCGGGAACTGCACATCCAACCAATAATAATTTTGCAATAGGACCTTATAAAGTTAGTTTTGCATCTATAAATAGTACCACAAATGGATATGACTCTGATGAGCCATCACCAATATATTATGCTGATTATTCTACGGCAACTTGTATCAGACCTTCATATGCTACAGAGATTTCTTCAAACTCTAGTACTCCGTTGAAAATAAGTTATATGAATGGATTTAATCAGGCTGATAAATTCAAAACAAAGGTTTGGATAGATTATAATAACAATGGTTCTTTTGAAGATTCTGAGTTGGTTGTGAATAATACTTCGGCTACAGCTATGGCTTCAGGAGCTTCAGTAACACTTACCAATAATATTACTCCACCAGCTTCTGCGGTAAAAGATACATATTTAAGAATGAGAGTGGTGGTAGATGCTGCAACATTTGCGTCGGCAGTACTTCCTGATGTTACTCCGTGTTCACAGTTACAATATGGTCAGGCAGAAGATTATGCGGTGAAAATTCTAGGTGTATTGGGTACTTCTGAAACTAAAGAAAGTTCAGATGCTAAGATTGTATATTCAAAAGGAGAGAATAAGCTTATTCTTGTTGGAGCTAAAAACAATGTATTTGGAGATTATCAGATATATGACCTAAGTGGAAAGTTAATCCAAAAAGGGAATTCTAAAACGAATGAAGTTCAGGTAAACCAAGAATTGGTAAAAGGAGCTTACATCATTAATTATTCGGATAAAGATAAAAAAGGATCCAAGAAATTCTTAAATAACTAAATCTATGAGAGGCCCTTTTTTAAAGGGCTTCTTTTTTGTTGATAAAATGAAATGGGGAAAATTATAAGCATTATTTTATTATTCATATTGATGAGTAATTGCCAGTCTCAGCAGAAAAATAAAGATGCAGGAAGTAAACCGATGCTTTCTGTAAAAAATGATGCCGAATACTTCTTAGGAACCTGGAAATTTGTAGAGAAAAATTATGTTGATGGAACTGAGAAAAAAATCTATCCACTGCATGAGTGTATGAAAAAGTACAACCTTGTATTCGAAAAAGAAAATGATAATATATTTTTAACTAAAAATTATACTACAGGTAAAGATTGTTCTATTAAAAGTTCGTCGGGTAAAATTCAGGTTACCATTAATCCAAGTTCTTTTTCTTATTTAGATGCAGATTTAAAAAGGATTGATCAATATAAAATACTTTCTCCGGAAATGTTTTCCATCCTATATAATGATATCCTAGATGGAAAAGTAACAGAAATTGAAGACATGTATGAAAAGCAGAAGTGAGTTTTAAGTTGATGATTTCAGATGTTTAATTTTTTTAGTTGAAATAACCTTAACTTTAAGAATCCAATCATCAAAATCTTTAATTATGAAAAATTTAATCGTCGTTTCATTAGCTTCATTTTTATTAACTATAATCTCTTGTAATAAAAAGAAAACAATTGATGATGAATTGAAAGAAGCAGCAATTAATATGAATAAACTTACTCCGCAGGTTCTTAATGATGGAATACGTCTGGACAGTGTTTCTTCAAGACCAAATAAAATCTTTAGGTACAATTATACATTGATACAGGATGTAAAAGAAAATGTAACAGAAGAAGAAATCAATATATTTAAGAAAGAAGCAAAAGAAGGAGCGTTGAATGCTATTAAGACCTCTGCAGACATGCAGGAGTTTCGCGATAATGATGTGACGTTGAAGTATTTTTATTACGATAAAAATGGAAAACCTACCGCTGATTTCTCCATTACTTCTACGGAATATAAAAAGAAATAATTGAGATGATAAACTCATCAAAAAATCCGGAGGCTTATTTCAAGCGATCCGGATTTTGTTTTAAAAAGCTGTCCCAGCCCGTATAAGATTTATCACTGCTAATGGTTCCTGAATTAAAGTGATGGCAAACAGCAACGGCTAATCCATCCGATGCATCAAGATATTTTGTGGGAAATTCTTTTAGTTTTAATAAGTTTTGCAGCATTCCTGCTACTTGTTCCTTGCTGGCATTTCCGTTTCCGGTAATCGCCATTTTTATCTTCTTGGGAGAATATTCTGTGATAGGAATATTTCTATATAAACTTGCCGCCATCGCAACGCCTTGCGCACGGCCCAATTTAAGCATACTTTGTACATTTTTACCAAAGAAAGGAGCTTCAAGAGCAACCTCATCGGGATGATATTCATCAATTAATGCCAAGGTTTTATCAAAGATATATTTAAGCTTAGTTTCGTGATTAGGGTATTTCTTTAATATCAATTCATGAATTGAAACCATCTCCATATTGCCCTTCTTAACGGAAATAATACCGAAACCCATAATGGCAGTTCCGGGATCTATTCCTAAAATTATTTTTTCTGAAATCATTGAGCCAAAGATATGACTTTCCTTAATTTTTATGGATGAAAAAATTCATGGGAAATAGGATTGTTTTACCAAAAACTTCTTAACTTAAACAAAAAAATGAGTATGAAAAATTTATTTACCCTTTTTGTATTTCCCGTCTTTCTGTTTTGTAATTTTTTGCAAGTGAAAGACTTAAATGGAAATGAGAGTGCTGGGAATCACATTTCACAGCCAGTGAAAGACCAAATTGTTTATCTTTTTTTTAAAGTTGAAAAAAACAGTTCTGGGATGGAAAAAGTAGTATTGGAAGATAAGAAAATCATGGAAGGAATGTTAAAATCTAAACCTTCTTTTGATAGAAATTCGGCTAAAGTAGGTGATTTTATGATTTCATTAAATGATTCTAATGGGAAAGAAGTGGTGCAGCAGATTCTTAGAGATCCTTTGAATCCTGAATTAGAAAGATTTGCAGAGGAAGGAATAAGCAGAGATAAAGTTTCTCTTCAAAATGCAGAATTTAGCATACGATATTCTCATTCTGAAGATATAAAAGTGGTGAAGGTTGAGAAAATAACAAATACCGGAAGTCAATTATTATTTACCCAAAAACTATAATCATGAAAAAAACTTTGCTTTTCCTGTTCATTAGTACATGTTGCTTTTCTCAGGTCTTCGACGTAGTTCCGGTCTTACAAAACGGATCAAATGCTAAACGAATAAATATTGCAGTTTTAGGGGATGGTTTTACTGCTGCCCAACAGACCAATTTTGTTACCTCAGCACAGTCTACAATTAATTATCTTTTCACAAAAAGCCCTTACACAGAATATAAAAATTATTTCAATGCCTATGCTATAAAGGTAATTTCGGCAGAGACTGGGGTAAAGCATCCGGGAACGGCTACGGATGTTACAGAGCCCGTAATTCCTGTGTCTAATCCTAATAATTATTTGGGATCTTCTTTTGATTTTGGAGTTCACCGATGCATTTACAGTAATTCTACCAATAAGGTAGCGCAAGTTTTAGCAGCGAATCTTCCGGATTATGATATCACCTATGTTCTTGGGAATTCTACAGAATATGGCGGCTGTGGTGGAACGTATGCATTTGCATCATTAAATAATGCAGCGAATGAAATTGTAGTTCACGAACTAGGCCATTCATTTGGACAGCTTGCCGATGAATATTGGTTTGCAGGAACTGGGGAATCTCCCAATAAAACACAGAATTCAAATCCAACAACAAATAAATGGAAAAACTGGGTAGGAACGAATAGTGTGGGTATTTATCCTTATACGGAAAGTCCATCTTGGTTTCGTCCACATCAAAACTGTGAGATGAGGTATCTGGACAGACAATTTTGTTCCGTGTGTAAGCAGCAGATCATCGAAAGAATACATTCTTTAGTTTCTCCCGTTGATTCCTATACTCCTGCGAATAGTAGTTCCGTCAACGCAAATGCTAATGTAACATTTACAGTGAATGAGATTTTGCCCATTCCAAACACGTTGGTTAATTCATGGAAATTGAATGGAACAGCTTTGTCTTCTACAAGTAATTCATTAACCATAACTCCGAGCCAGCTGAATACCGGGAATAATACACTTCTTTTTTCGGTAACTGATAATACGACTTTAGTAAATGTAACAGGCCATAATGCGGTTCATTTCACGAATGTGAGTTGGACTTTGAATAAATCGGGTACACTTAAAACCTCAGAAATAAAAGCTCAGGAAAGGAGATTCAGTATTTATCCTAATCCCGCAAATAGTGAGTTTTATATTAGAGGAAAACAGGATTTTGCAAAAAATACGAAAGTGGTTTTATATGATGCTTCAGGTAAATTGATTCCTGTAAAATATGAAATGAAGGATGCTTCAACGCTGTTTGTTGATATCAATAATTTGCTCATCGGAACGTATACATTAGCAGTAACTCAAGATAATGAATTAATCATTTCTCAAAAGATTAGTAAAGAATAGTTTTAAATTGACCTATAGATGAAATCGGCTTATATGGCCGATTTTTTGTTGTAAAGAATTGAATTTACGATAGCTTTTTCTCAGCGATAGGAACCCATTTTCCGTCGTGACGAAGTAGGGTGATTTTTTCAACGATGAATTTAGTTTTATATTCTTTGTTCTTATATACTTCAATTGCTTTCAGATAATTATCGAAACTTAAATTTCTATACCCTACTGTAATATGAGGATTGAAAGTATATCTCATAAAATTAAATTGTTGTTTTACCCGGTTATAAAGCTCTATTAAATGATCATTAACTTCAGGTTTTACAAAGAGAACAGGATTTTTAGGATTAGAAAAACCATCGAAACCATTTAGCGTAATTTTAAACGGCGAAATATTGGTGTCAATTTTTTGAAATGCAATGTGAATATCTTCTTCCAATTCTATTTCTCTGGAAAAAGGAGGAAACAACGTAATATGAGCCTCATTTTTTAATGCTTTTGAATTATTATAGTTTGACGCCAAATCTTGCTTAAATAGGTTGATCTCATCAATTATCTGTTGAGGTGGAAATAGGGCGATGAAATAAAGCTTTTTCATGTGTCTAAAATAAGACTTTAATTATTTTCAATTTTCAAATAAATATTGATACATAAGAAAATTATGTATAAGTTTGCTAAGTATAAAAGATTTCGGATTGAAAAAAAATAGTCTTTACAAAGGAACACTTCAGAATATCATTTTGAAACTGCTTGCAAAAGAAGTGAAAATGTATGGTTACCAAATTACCCAACATGCCAAAGAATTGACAAAAGGGGAATTGGAAATGACAGAAGGTGCCCTATATCCAATTTTGCATAAGTTGGAAAGTGAAGAGATGATTATTTCTGAAATTCAAAAAATTAATGGAAGAGACCGTAAATACTATCTTTTAACGGAAAAAGGTAAAAAGCAACAGGCGATGCAGGAGGATGAAATGAAAAGTTATCTTTTTAATTTAAGTGCAATTTTTAATATCAGCTAAATACACAAGTGATGACAGCAGAACAGGAAAAACAAATAACAGGTTATCTTATTTTTCAAAAATTACCTTTGGATATTTTATTTGAAGTGAAAGACCATATGATTTCTCAGGTTTTAGAAATTCAGTTGAATGATAATTTAGATTTTGAGGATGCTTTTCATAAGACTAAAAAATTATGGGAAAGCGAATTTAAGCTTACCAATTATTATGCTTTTTATTCAGAAAAGATTCCTGTCATTGTTAAGAAGATTGTGAAAGAACGGTATAATAATATTCTCAAAAAATCATTTTTATTGGGGCTGGTTGCTTTCGGAGTTAATCTGCTACTAATTTATTTCTCGGATAGCACAGAAACGTATACATCGTTTTTCAGAGCACAGAACTGTCTGTTTATACTTGCTCCTTTGCTGGTGCTAACGAGTAACTACAAAATGAGAAAGTATATCAAAAGAGATTTTAAATACAAAGGAAGATTGTTTTACACCATGTATCAGCAAAATATGGGATTACTGATGGTATGTACAACTTCAATGGCTCAGATTATTTCAAAGGAAGGGAAGTATGGCTATTTGTTTTTTAAGACAGGAGACACCACGCATATTCCTTTTATTTTGGTTACTTTAATTCTTCCATTTTTAGTACAAACTATGATTATCTTTTTCCTCATCAATTTCTTTGAGCATAAAAAAACAATTATAAGACTTCAAAATTCTCTTAATCCTTCCGTTGGCTAATAAGTTCTTCGTTCGGGGTTATCATTTTTGTTCTTAAATCAATCACTGTATTTTCTATACCGTCTGTGATTTTCTTTATTTCAATATGTGGTCTGAAGATGGAGCTTTTCCCTTTTTCTTCATCTGCAATATTAGATAAGATAATAACAGAGGTTTTGGTTTCAGGGTAATAAATATTCAGAGAAGGGGAGCCTTTAATATATCCGCTGTGGAAATAAGCATTCGGTTTTCCTATATTAAGCATGATTCCGTAGCCGTAGCCCATTTTTCCGAAGATTTGATGTTGCCTTTCTGAACTTTTAGCCACGAATTTTTGAAGCGTTTCTTGGTTTAAAATTTTTCCACCATATAAAGCGTTATTCCAAGTATTCAAATCCTGAATGGTTGAAAGAATACCTCCTGCGGGAATTCCGATTTCTTTTCCGCCTAATCTTTTGGGCATATTCTGGATGAGCTCAGCATTCTTTGTGTTACCAAGATAAGCGGAGGCAAAATCAGTTCCTCTAAAAACATTTCCTGTAGAAGAGCTGTTCATTCCTGCTTTTTTAAATAGATCCAACACATTCTCGTCATAAGATCTTCCTGATACCTTTTCAATAATCTTTCCAAGTGCATTAAAACCATCATTGGAATAGAAAAAGTTTGAACCACTTTTGAACATTAATTTTCCTCCAAATAAATTCAATCCTGAAGTATGATTTAAAAGTTGATGAATAGTAATATTTTCATATTCTTTGGTCTGAAATTCTTTTAAATATTTTGATACTTTATCATCCGTCTTTAGTTTTCCTTGCTCCATTTCAAGTAAGACCATAACGGCGGTAAATTGCTTGCTTATTGATCCAATAGCAAAAATTGTATGATCGTCAATTTTCGTTTTCGTTTTAAAATCTGAAAAACCGTTTTCTTTTTGGTAAAGCTTAGTAGAATCTTTGAAAACAGCAACACTTCCATTAAAGTTATATTTCTTAAATACAGAATCTATCTGCTGTTCCAGCAATTTTTTTTCAAAAGCGGTGATTGTAGAATCTATTATCGCATTTTTGTCAATTGGCTGAGCTACTATCTGTTTAATTTCATTTTTCTCACATGAAATGATGGTAACCAAAAGGAAGAGAAGTGCGAAAAAAGAATAATTTTTTTGTGTCATTTGAGTGTAATAATTTTTTGAATCAACTTTGTTCCTCAAAAATAAGAAAAACCGCTTAATTTCACTTAAGGGGTTTGGAGTAAATAATATTAAAGTAAGCTTATAGTAGTTTTTATCTTCCGAGGTAAACGATAAATTAAGCAATGAAATGTACAGGTTTCTATTTGACGAATGTAATAAACAGGTCATTTATATTTTCATCTGTCGTAAAGACTTTTATAAATGCTTTCGGAATATAGTATACTTCGTATTTGTTATAGAATAGAGAGAAACTTTTATTGAACATTTTATAGTCTAATTTTTTTCCGCCTAAAAAAACTAAAGATTTTTCATTGGCAAATAATCCTTCTACAGAAACATCTCCGTATTGTTTTCTTTCATCATTTTCTGAAAGATATAAAGTGTTTTTTTTAAGGAGATCCTCCTTTTTGAAGATCATTAATTTTCCCGCATAATGATAGCCTTCGGGACTAAATTCTAGTAAATTTTCTGCTTTGACGCATTCTTGCGGAACCTCCAAATTGTAGAAACCTTTAGCATCTGTTTTTGCAGAATATACTTTTTGAGGAGTAATAAAATGAATAGTCGTTTCCGGGCCCGGTTTATTGGTTCCTTTAATTAAAACTTTCCCTGAAATAATCATATTCCCGTCACCCGTTTTATCTTCTTTTTTCTGATTCTCTTTAGGGGTTTTTGATGGGGAAGAAACAAATTCAGTTTTGGTGACAACTTTTGTTTGCGCAGGATAAGAATTAATCATACTTGCTGTTAAAGCCAATCCAGCTGCGATCTTAGTAAAAGACGTTTTTCTGGGATGATGGTTGTGTGAAAATGAAATTTCAGGTTGTAAAACTAGGTTTAATGATCTCTTAAAAACTATTCCACAGAATTGTTCGCCTTTGTTTTGCAGAATAATACTTAAAATCTCCGAATCATTAAGCTCAGATAAGTCTAAGACTTTTTTTGAGCATAAATCACAGAATTTTCCATCAGGAAGATCATGCATTTTTTCTAAGGATTCTTCACAAGGTTTTTCAATTTTTAAAAAAGGTTTCATTAAGATGGTTTTAGTTTACTATATAAACGAAAACTTTTATCTATTATTTTGAGATCAAATCACAAAACCAGAAAACATATTCTTCCTCTATATCGTTCTCGTCAGATTTAGGCTTGGGATAGGTTTTCTTTACCGTTTCTCCAATTTCAAATGAGATTGGTTGTTTAAAAATAGGTCCGTCAAAAGTAAAGGTGTGAAACTCTCCGTTTTCTCCACAAGGGTCAACGTTTTCAGGTAAGTCATTAATGAAATCCTGATCAATAACTCTTCCTGCAAAACTTTTATCTAAATATGTTTCGTTTACGCAAGTAACAATGGTTTTAAAACCGAGAGCTAAAAATTCATGGATGAGGTCTAACGTATTCTGTTTCCAAAGAGGAAAAACGGCTTCCATCCCGATAGCGTGTAATTGTTCCTCACGATATTTCCGAAGATCTTCCAGAAAAATATCTCCAAAAATAGAATGGGTATTACCTTGAGATTTTATAACATCCATTGTAGAAATCATAATCTCCCGATATTGTTCCATTGATGGCTCTTTCGGAATTTGCATCGTAACTAAAGGAATTCCCAAACTTGATGCCTGATGTTGTAAAAGATCTATATGAACGCCATGCATAGAAATTCTTTGAAATTCTTCATTTACACTAGTCAATAGGGAAGTAACTTCAAAACGGTCTTCTTTTAAGATTTTATATAGTGCCAGAGCAGAATCTTTTCCACTGCTCCAGTTAAAAATGGCTTTTGGCTTCATGTAAGGATGCTATTTTATAAATCTTTATTATGTTAAATGTAACACATTGGTGAATTAAATTGTCTTATTTAATTAAGGACCAACAATTTTTTTTAAATTTAAACCAAATTAAATAAAAATAAAACCACATGAAAAACTTATTATTAGGAACCGCTGTTCTGTTTTTTACAGGAAGTATTAGCCCTGCCTTCTCGCAAAGTAAAGAAGCTCCAAAATTTATCAGTAATACAGAAGGAGTTAAAGAATACAGCCTTAAAAATGGAATGAAAGTTCTTTTAATTCCTGATGCATCACAAAGTAATATGGTGGTGAATATTGTGTATAACGTAGGATCAAAAGATGAAGGTTATGGAGAGAAAGGAATGGCACATTTGCTTGAACATATGTTGTTTAAGAGTACCAAAAATATGGGCGACATAAAAAAGCAGTTGTCTGATAAAGGAGGTCAGGCTAATGGGACGACTTGGTATGATAGAACTAATTATTATGAAATTTTCCCTTCCAATGAAGAAAATCTAAAATGGTCTTTACAGATGGAGGCTGACCGAATGCTGAATGCTACAATTTTACAAACGGATCTTGATAAAGAATTTTCTGTCGTAAGAAATGAATTTGAAATCGGAGAAAATAATCCTACAAGAGTCATGATGCAGAATGTATTTTCTAATGGGTATACATGGCACAATTACGGAAACAGCACCATTGGGAGTAAAGAAGATATTGAGCGTGTAAAAGCGCCAACATTAAGAAAATTCTACGAAAAATATTATCAGCCGGATAATGCAACATTAATTATTGCGGGTAAGTTTGATGAAAAAAGTGCATTAAAATATATAACAGACTATTTTTCAGGATTGGCAAAACCAACTCGTGAATTGGGCGGAACTTATACCGTTGAGCCGGCTCAGAATGGAGAAAAATATTTTGAGGTTAAAAGAAATAATGACCAACAGATTATTGCTGCGGGGTATCATACATCTGCTTTTGCAGATAAAGATTATGCTGCTTTGTCAGCATTGTATGAGATTCTAACTTCTGATCCTTCAGGATATCTGTATAAAAATTTAGTGGAAACGCAGAAGGTTTCTTCTATATGGACATTCAGCCCGGTGGTAAGAGATCCGGGAATGGTTTATTTTAACTTTGATGTTCCAAAGGATAAAAATCTGGATGAAACAACAAAACTTGTAAGAACAGAATTAGACAAAGTATCTACAATAAAATTTACGGCAGAAGATCTTAAAAGAGCGAAAGCAAAATTGGTAAAAGACATTGAAAACGAAAAAAACAATACCATCAATTTTGCAATTAATCTTACAGAAATTATTGGAGCAGGAAATTATAAATTGAACTTTCTTTATCGCGATAATGTAGAGAATCTTAAATTGGAAGATATCAACAGGGTGGCTCAGAAGTATTTCAAAAATAATAACCGTACGATTGGAGTGTTCCGACCTTCTCCTAATGAAGAAAGAGTAGCTCCTGCAGAATTCAGAGATAATCAGATTGCTGATTTGGTGAAAGACTATAAAGGAAGAGCTATAGAAAAAGAAGTTGCTCCTTTTGAAGCTACCATTGCAAATGTTAAGAAAAATCTTACAGAAGGAAAGTTGTCCAATGGAATGAAATACGGGTTGATCAATAAAGAACTTAAAGGCGAAAAAATTCAGGGAACTTTCAGATTTAGAATTGGAAATGAAAAAGATCTTGAAGGCAAAGATGCAATAGCAAGCGTTACTGCTTCACTATTAAAATCCGGAACTAAAACTAAGACAAAAGAGCAGATTCAGGATGATCTTGATCAAATGAAATCTTCTGTGGGTGCTTATATTTACGGACAAAATTTAATTATAAATGTAAATACTTACAAACAGTATTATCCGAAGGTAATGGCTATCATACAGGATATTCTTACAAATGCTATATTTCCGGAAAATGAGCTTAGCAAAACAGTAATAGAAACCAATACTTGGTTGGAAGGACAACTAAAAGACCCAAATGCCATTGCAAGCAATGAATTACAAAGATTGGCTTCACCTTATCCGAAAACAAGTATTTTCTATGTGGCGTCTTTACAGGAACAAATTGATGACAATAAGAAAGTAACCAAAGCTCAGGTTGTAGATTTCTATCAGAATATTATGGGAGCTTCAGATGGGGTAGGAACGTTAATAGGAAGTATTGATGCAAAACAGGCTTCTGCAGAATTGGAGAAAACATTTGGGAAATTTACGGCTAAATCTAAATTTGTTGAGGTAAAGCCAACCTTCTTTGAAACGAAGAAACAAGATAAAAACATCATTACTCCAGATAAAGAAAATGCGGTGGCTCTTGGAACTTCAAGTTTTAAAATGGCTCAGGATAACCCAGATTATCCTGCATTGGTAATGGCTAATGAGATTTTAGGAAGTGGAGGTTTCCTTTCTGCCAGATTACCGATGAGGTTGCGTGAAAAAGACGGGATTTCTTATGGAGTAGGTTCCTATTTAAGCGTTCCCGTTACCAATGATGTTGCATCATGGAATTATTATGCATACCTGAATCCAACGAAGAGAGATGCTGTAGAAGCTGCCGTGAAGGAAGAAGTAAGCAAAGCATTAGCCTCAGGATTTACGCAAGAGGAATTAGATTCTAACAAGAAAAGTTATGCAAACGAAAGAAAGACCAATTTAGGTTCAGACAATACGCTTATTAATCTTGTGAATACCCAACTTCTTTTTGGAATTCCATTGGATAGGTTTGACGAGCAGAATTCAAAAATTCAGAATTTGAAATTGACGGAAGTAAATGCAGCCTTGAAAAAATATCTTTCTGAAAATAAAGTAATCTCTGTTTTTGCCGGAGATTTTAATAAAAAGTAGTTTGACATTGTATAAAAGTGAATCGGCGTAAATATATTTGCGCCGATTTTTTTTGAAATTTAAATCTTACAAAGTAAATATAAAATTTAATTTAGAGCGTTTTAAACCTTCAAGTTTTAATAAGTTAGAATTCTATTAAAAGGTCTTTAATGTCATAATAATCTTGTTGTTCAGTATGATATAATTTAAACTCTTCTTGGTTTTTGAACAATTCGATTACAAATTTCCGATTCAGTCTTGTGGGTTTATGAGAAATGATACTGCCGTAAGAACTCCAAGGATAATCTCAAATTTTTTCTGTGAAATGATGTTTTACAGGATTGAAATGAATATAATGAATGAGTTTCTTGAAATAATTTGTAGAATCAACTTCTTTTCTTTCAAAGTTTTTTTCAAATAAACTTCCGGTTCTATTGTATCGCTTATTAATGGCCTTAGCATAAGAATTAAAAAAATGGCCAAATTGTAAATGAACATCAATCTTTTTAGGTATTTCAGTTGCGGTATATTCTAATTTTTCAATCTTTATTTCTTCAAAAGGTTTCACATAAACTAGAACATGAAAATGATTTTTTAATAAAACCCAAGCAATGGTATCGCAAAATGGAGAAATGTATTGATGAAATCTATTCAAAAAGAAAGTATAATTTTCAGAATCAAAAAAAATATTCTGTCCATTATTACCTCTATTATAAATATGATAATACTTACCAGATTCTAGTAAAGATTTGTTGTTCATTTTATCATTTGT
Organism: Chryseobacterium polytrichastri; assembly: GCF_900142445.1. Classification (GTDB taxonomy): domain Bacteria; phylum Bacteroidota; class Bacteroidia; order Flavobacteriales; family Weeksellaceae; genus Chryseobacterium; species Chryseobacterium polytrichastri. The sequence continues at coordinate 18,542 of NZ_FRAV01000019.1, forward strand.
GTATTATAAACCTTCAAGGTTTTTAAAACCTTGAAGGTTTGATTGTATAAAACTACATATTTCTTCTGTACTTACCACCCACTTCAAACAAAGCATTGGTAATTTGTCCAAGAGAACAATATTTCACGGCATCCATCATAACATTAAATAAGTTTTGTTGGTTGATGGCTGCATATTGCAATGTTTTTAAAGCGGCTTCAGATCTATCTTCATTCGATTGTTGGAAGTTGTGAAGCGTTCCAATTTGAACCTGCTTTTCTTCTTCAGTTGAACGGATAACTTCTCCCGGGCGAACGGTTGGTGAACCATCTTTTCCAAGGAAAGTATTTACCCCGATGATCGGATATTCTCCAGTGTGTTTCAACCATTCGTAATGCATCGATTCTTCCTGAATTTTCGAACGTTGATACATGGTTTCCATAGCACCTAAAACACCACCTCTTTCGGTGATTCTGTCGAATTCTGCATATACTGCTTCTTCAACAAGATCGGTCAATTCTTCAATGATAAATGAACCTTGAAGAGGGTTTTCATTTTTAGCTAATCCTAATTCTTTATTGATGATCAACTGAATTGCCATTGCTCTTCTTACAGACTGCTCAGTTGGCGTTGTAATCGCCTCGTCATAAGCATTCGTGTGAAGAGAGTTACAGTTATCGTAGATCGCATACAGCGCTTGAAGTGTTGTTCTGATATCGTTGAAATCAATTTCCTGAGCGTGAAGCGAACGTCCCGAAGTTTGGATGTGGTATTTCAACATCTGGCTTCTTTCGTCTGCACCGTATTTCAGTTTCATGGCTTTTGCCCAGATTCTTCTTGCTACACGTCCGATCACTGAATATTCAGGGTCGATACCATTAGAGAAGAAGAACGATAGGTTAGGCGCAAAATCATTGATATCCATTCCTCTTGATAAATAGTATTCCACATATGTGAAACCATTCGCTAAGGTAAATGCCAACTGAGAAACAGGGTTTGCACCCGCTTCTGCAATGTGATATCCTGAAATAGAAACCGAATAGAAGTTTCTTACTTTTTCGGTAATGAAATATTCCTGAACGTCACCCATTAATCTAAGGGCAAATTCAGTAGAGAAAATACACGTATTCTGTGCTTGATCTTCTTTTAAAATATCAGCCTGAACGGTACCACGAACAGTCGCGATTGTTTTAGCTTTAATTTCAGCGTATGCTTCAGCAGGAATTACTTCATCTCCGGTAAGTCCTAATAATTTTAATCCTAAACCGTTGTTTGATGGAGGTAATTCACCGTTATATTTTGGTCTTTCTAATCCTTTATCGTCGAATTTTGCTTTTAAAGCCTTCTCAACATTCGCTTCTAATTTATGTTCAGCGATATATTTTTCAACATTTTGATCGATTGCCGCATTCATAAAGAAAGCCAACAACATTGGGGCAGGACCATTGATCGTCATTGAAACGGAAGTCATTGCATTCACCAAATCAAATCCGGAATACAATTTTTTAGCATCATCTAATGTTGCAATTGAAACTCCTGCATTTCCAATTTTACCATAGATATCTGGTGGTAATGCTGGATCTTGACCGTATAAAGTCACGGAGTCAAATGCTGTAGACAAACGTTTTGCATCCATTTCCGCCGAAACGTAGTGGAATCTTCTGTTCGTTCTTTCAGGACCTCCTTCTCCGGCAAACATCCTTGTAGGATCTTCCCCAGTTCTTTTGAAAGGGTAAATTCCGGCTGTATAAGGGAATCCTCCCGGAAGGTTTTCCTGACCTTTCCATTTAATTAAATCACCCCAATCTGTATATTTTGGTAATGAGATTTTTGGTATTCTTAAGTGTGATAAAGATTCTGTAGAGGTTTCAACTTTAATTTCTTTTCCACGAACGAAATAAGAGTAAAACTCGGCCTTGAAAGCATCTTTCGTATCGTCCCAAGTTTTTAGGAAGTCGATGTTTTCCTGTTGAAGATCTTTTTCAGCTTTTTGATATTCAGTATCTAAAGTTTCATTTGAAAGGAATTTTTTCACTCCTTCAATATGATACATCTTTCTTGCTAATTCAGCCTGTTTCTCAACATTAGCGTCATAGATTCTATTGTTTTCAACAATTTCAGATAAATAACGAACTCTTTTCGGTGGAATAATCGTGATGTCTTCAGAAACTTCTTGTTCAACAAAACCTTTTAGGTTTAGATCTGAAAACTTATCGTTTACTTTTTCAACTAATCTATTGTATAAATCGGTTGTTCCGTGATCGTTGAATTGAGATGCTTTTGTTGCATAAACCGGCATGTCATCTAATGGACTTTCCCACAACAAATGGTTTCTCTGGAACTGTTTTCTTACCGCTTGAAGTGCATCTAAAGCACCACGCTTGTCAGATTTATTTAAAGCAACTAAATCTGCATAATCTAGCATGTCGATTTTCTCTAACTGTGTGGAAGCTCCATATTCAGGAGTCATTACGTACATTGAAACATCTGCAAAATCTGAAACTTCTGAACCAGATTGTCCAATTCCTGAAGTTTCTAAAATGATAACATCTGGATGAGCCAATTTCAATACATTCAAAGCAGAATGAATGAACGGTGAAACAGAAACGTTGTTCTCTCTCGTTGCCATCGAACGCATATACACTCTAGGATCGTTGATTGCGTTCATACGGATTCTATCTCCCAATAATGCACCTCCGGTTTTCTTTTTCGAAGGGTCGATTGATATGATTGCAATTTTTTTATCTGTATTGGAACGTAGGAAACGTCTTACCAATTCGTCTGTTAAAGAAGATTTTCCGGCTCCACCAGTACCTGTGATCCCGATAATAGGAATGTTTAAGTCTTTTGATTTTTCATCAATTGCTTTTACCAAATCTGGTTTTTCTTCTGAGAAGTTTTCAACGGCAGAAATGATTTTAGCGATGCTTGTAGAATTTTCAAAATTAATTGAATCTAGATCCTCTGCTGTTACTTCTTTTCCGGTTGCAAAATCTGATCTTTTCACCAAATCATCGATCATTCCCTGTAAACCAAGTTCACGGCCGTCATCCGGAGAATAAATCCGGTCGATTCCATAAGACATGATATCTTCAATTTCCTCAGGCAGAATTACACCGCCACCGCCACCAAAAATTTTGATCTGCGGAGAGTTTTTCTCCCTTAAAAGGTCGTAGATATATTTGAAATATTCGTTGTGACCACCTTGATATGAGGTTAAGGCGATTGCATTGGCATCTTCCTGAATTGCTGTATTTACAACTTCTTCTGCTGATTTGTCGTGACCAAGGTGGATGACCTCACATCCTGTTCCCTGAATGACACGTCGCATAATATTAATTGCTGCATCATGGCCGTCAAATAACGACGCTGCGGTTACAATTCTTACTTTGTTTTTAGGAGTATATTTTTGGGTTTCCATAAAAAATCTAGAAATTTTCTGAATTCTCAAATATAACAATAAAATAACAACCCAAATTTTGTGTTTAAAATATTGATTATTAGTTTCCTATTTGTTTTTTTATGAAATGATTTTCCCCAACTGAACAAACATTCGTTTAAGAATGACAACTAAATTATCTATTTTTGCACCTTAATATATATAGTATGAAAAAGGCTTTGATGTATTTTGCTTTAGGAACGGTTTTGAGTTTCCTTATTAATTATTTCTTTTATAATTCCAACAATATCGGTCTTGATATATATTATGCATTAGCTTTTGGGGTTGCTTGGGGGATTGCTTATTATTTAGATACTCCCAATATCACACTGCCACAGAAACTAGGTTTTTCTTTTGTGGCAATGGCAATCTTGGTATTGGTAGGAACCTTGATCTTTAGTTTAGAATTGGCAATTCCTTCCATCCTTAAATTTTCAATGGTTTTTGTAGCTTATTATTTAATTGCAAGCTTTAAAGCAAGTAAGTCATTAAGACAATAAAAAAACGGGCTGCCTTTTAAGACAGCCCGTTTTTGTATTTTAATGGATCATCAGGAAACTGATCATTGCTAAACCAACTAATAGAAAGCTAAAAACAAAAAAGTTGATGAAGAGTAGGAAAGTACCGATGATAAAACTTACTAAACCGTGAGCGTGATATACTTTACGATGGGCAATGAAGAAATAGGCAATACTATATAGGCCCAATAAGTAATATGATATATCAATAATAGTATCAAAGAACTTAATATGTTCAATAAGTCTTTGGGTATGAATTAATATTGAAATAAAGGTGACCAGAAATAATAGAAATGAAAAGTAATGAAGCGTGAACACCCCATGATCAAAATACCACCACTTTTTCTTATTATGAAAGATCCATAATAAGAAGGCGAAAATTGGGAGGTAGATAAAAAGGGCTTTTGGAAGATTATGAAAAGATACTTCATAGATCTTTTGAAATATTTCTTTTTTTGGAATTCCACTTTCTTTCAATTCGAAAAACTTGTGAACAAAAGGAGAAGAAAGGTTATATCCGAAAGAAGGGTTTTTGGCTACAATCGAGTCATATTCTCTAGCATTTTTGGCTCCCGATATTACTATAGATTCATCTATACCATCATTAAAATTCATCTCTTCTTTTGGTTCGGTTGCTTCTTTTGCTCCCTCTTGAATCTTTTTATTTATTGTCGCAGCGAGTATAGAGTCATTTTTGGAAAGATTCTTCGTGTTTTTGTTGACGGCCTCTGTAAGTTGTGTGGAAATAACTTTTTTAATACTATCATTTTTTGCCTTAGTCTCAGCCACGGTAGCGGGAGATTCTTGATGGTCAAAATTAAGATTAATCAATGGGAAAAGCGAAAACATAAAAAAAGTAATAAAACTCATAAATATGTAAAGCTTTACAGGAGGCACATACATCTGTCTCTTTCCTTCCAGATAAATTGCGGTTAATTTTCCGGGTTTGAACAGAAGGTTTTTAATTGTCTTCCAGAATTGTCCGTCGTAATGGGTAAAATCTTCAATAAAGTGGGTAAAGAGATAATGAAAAACCTGTTTAGGTTCCGTATTTTCTTGTCCACAATGGGTACAGAATCTTTCTTCAACCTGATGATTACAGTTTAAACAAGTTTTGTCTTCTCTGATTTTTCCGTGACTCATGATTTTAGGATTTGCCGCAAATATAATTATTTAACAGGATACAATAATTACATTGGTAATCTTTTACGGCAAAGTGTAAATAAAAGTTAATAAAGTAAGAGCTTGACTTGCCAAACTCTTTACTTTATCACTTGTGTTTTTAGAATCTTCTAAAACTTTTTTTTCATCGCTAATGTCTTTACAACATTTATGCCATAAATAACATATATAGATGAAAGTTGTCGAATCGTTTAATCAAAACATCTCATCAGGACATTATATGAAATATGTTTTCAGGTTACAAAATTAATTTGTACCTTTGCACACCCTTACGGGGAAAATTATGTTTAATCTTTAACTAAAACGTGTGAATACATTAAGTTACAAAACTGTTTCAGCGAACAAAGCTACTGCTAATAAAGAATGGGTTGTGGTAGACGCTGAAGGACAGCCGTTAGGAAGACTAGCTTCTACGGTTGCAAAGATTTTGAGAGGTAAGCACAAAACAAACTTTACACCTCACGTAGATTGTGGTGATAACGTTATTGTTTTGAATGCTGGGAAAGTTACTCTTTCCGGAAACAAGTGGAACGATAAGACTTATATCTGGCATACAGGTTACCCTGGAGGTCAAAAGTCTATGACTGCAGCTGAACTTCAAAAGAAAGATTCTTTAAAAGTATTAGAAAAGTCTGTAAAAGGTATGTTACCTAAAAACAGATTAGGATCTGCTTTATTGAAGAACCTTTATTTATATGAAGGAACTGAGCACAAACATGAAGCTCAACAGCCTGAAACAATTAATATTAACGAATTTAAATAATTATTAATATGTCTATAGTTCACAAAATCGGAAGAAGAAAAACTTCTGTAGCAAGAGTTTATGTAAAGCCAGGTTCTGGAATCATTACAGTAAACGGTAAAGAGGCTGCAACTTATTTCTCTACAGACGTTATGGTTTACAAATTGAACCAACCGTTTATCCTTTCTGAAACTGTTGGTCAGTATGACGTTACCGTAAATGTTTTCGGTGGTGGTAATACAGGTCAGGCAGAAGCTATCAGATTAGGTATTTCAAGAGCTTTATGCGAAATCAATGCTGAGTTCAGATTAGCTTTGAAACCTGCTGGTTTACTAACGAGAGATGCAAGAATGGTGGAAAGAAAGAAGCCAGGTCAGAAAAAAGCAAGAAAGAGATTCCAATTCTCAAAACGTTAATTTTCAGACTTTCAGATACAAGGTCTCAGATCTCAAAATTTTTTGGTCTGTTATCTTATGTCTAAAATCTATTATCAAAACAAAAAATTGCCCGTTACGTTTAGCATCCAAACACTTCTCCCATCTAAAGAAGCTGTTGATTGCATAAGAGGCGGAAAGTAAACTAACAAAAACAGAAAACATGGCAAAAGCAAATGTAAAAGACCTTTTAGAGGCTGGCGTACACTTCGGTCACATGACTAGAAAGTGGAATCCAAATATGGCTCCATACATTTTTATGGAGAAAAACGGTATTCACATTGTAGACTTACATAAAACAGCAGTTAAGTTGGATGAAGCTTGTAACGCTTTAGAAAAATTAACATCTGCAGGTAAAAAAGTTCTTTTTGTAGCTACTAAGAAGCAAGCAAAAGAAGTAGTTGCAAAGCATGCTGCTGAACTTAATATGCCTTATATTACAGAAAGATGGCCGGGAGGTATGTTAACAAACTTTGTTACTATCAGAAAGGCTGTTAAGAAAATGAACCATATCGACAAAATGAAAAAAGACGGTACGTTCGAAACTTTATCTAAAAAAGAAAGACTTCAGGTTGACAGACAAAGAGCTAACTTAGAGAAAAACTTAGGTTCTATCTCTGACATGGTTCGTCTTCCTTCTGCAATCTTCGTTGTAGATATCATGAGAGAACACATCGCGGTAACTGAAGCTAAGAAATTAGGTATTCCAGTTTTCGGTATTGTTGATACAAACTCTGATCCTAGAAAAGTTGATTTCGTTATCCCAGGAAACGATGATGCTTCTAAGTCTATTGATATGATCTTGAGCGTAGTTTCAGAATCTATCAAAGATGGTCAGACTCAAAGAAAAGCTGACAAAGAAAAATCTAAAGAAGAAGGAGAAAAAGTATCTGCTGATACAGATGCTGATTTCGATACTGCTGCTGAATAATTAAGGATTTATCTTTAACATATAAAACCTCGCTAAACATGTTTAGCGAGGTTTTTAGTTTTTAAGGACACTTCACCAATGTGAATTCAGGATCATTTGGATCTTGATATTCTATAGCGATTCTACATTTGCCTGTACAGCATATCTCTCCAATTTCAAGGCTACAGCCCTCAATGCAGCTTTTATATCCTCCTTTAATTGTTCTTAGCTGATTTCTTGAGACTTTCTTTAAGTTTTTCATAGTTTTAGTTTTGTAATTTCCTACTCTATGTGCTTTTCGGATTCCGCAATATTATTCAAATATAATAATATAAGTTATATCACGTGTCTTAGAAAAATTAGTTAAGTCTTTTTTTATATTTCATTTAATTCGAAAGTTTAATCTTAAAAGAAGAAGAGATGAATTTAGTTTTTTGATAAATAGAGTTACATACCATTCCGGATAAACTATAATTCTGATTTTTAGGAACCATTGCAGAGCCGATTTTATTGGCGCCGATTGGTATTTTTTTGAAATAATTATTTCCACTTATTGTAAGAACCATATTACACTTCGAATTATTTTCCACGGTGATAGATGTTTCATCGCCATCTGAGCCATTTAATATATCTGTAAGTACTTCGGCTGTTTCAGGCTTGTAAGTCTTTATTAAGGTACTATATTCCCTTTCTACTTGACTTGCTGAGTTGTTTCCACTCGAAGGAATACTTGTTCCAGATCCTTTAACGGTTGGGCTTGAGCGGTAGTGCGTCGTACTACAACTATTTAAAAATATCACCAATAGCAAGCTGTAAAAAAGTAATGTCTTTTTCATTTTATAAATTTGTCATATAAAATTACTCTTTTTACTTATTATTTGAAATGGGTTTATTCCCAACCTGTGAGGGATTGCTTATCGTTAAAAGTGTATTCTTCTTTATATCTTTCTGTGAACTATATTTCACATCACAAACATTGCTGTTAAGGATATAAGATCCTTTATTAATGACAATGAAATTCTCTCCGTGCGCAGGAATTGCCATATTATAGAAATCTTTTCCTTCAATCTTTAAGACTAGATTACAATCAGAGTTATTTTTAAATAGAAGAATGACCTCTTTTTTGCTGATGTCTTCATTAATCATTGCATTTAAAAGCTGTACGGTCTTTTCTTTATGCTCTTTTGTTGTTTCCATTATTAAACGTTTAAACTCTTCTGCATCTTTAGAATTTCTCATGACACTACTGGGAATCTCAGAGATAACAGGTCTGGCTTCCATTGGTTTTGCATCTTTTTTACCTTTTGTCCAGGCTTCATTTTTTAAGGCAATAAGTTTTGGTTTTAAAACGCTTTTTTTGGGATCTTCAGGGAAAGTAGTACTTAGATACTCTTCAATCTCTTTAATATTGGTGCTTTTTAAAATGTTTTTTGATTTTTTTTGTGCATGAAAGGAGTTGCCAATCATTACAAGAAGTAATGAAAGGATGAAGGTGTTTTTTTTCATCAATAATCAATTTAATTAGTGTGTTTTTCATTTGTGATTGTATTGCAGTAGACATGACAATACAAGATTGTAAATTTTTACAATCTCTATTCTTTTGGGTGAATTTTATCACCCAGATAACAAAAAATAGTTAACTAATTATATAGAAATAGGGAGGGATCTTTTTTTTCATCTTGTGTGTATTTTTAATTTATTTTAAATTTTATGTAAGTTATTGTTTTTCCTTTTGCAGAAAACAATTCTTCATAATAGGTTTTTATATCTTTTAAATGTTCTGTGCCCGGATCATATTCTGCTGCACCATAAATATCATGATGTGCCGATATAATTTCGTAGCCTGCTCCTTGAAGATAACCTAATGTATAGCCATGTAAAAACTCAGAATCGGTCTTTAAATGAATGATACCGCCTGGTTTAAGGAATTTTTTATACCTTTCTAGAAAATCGGGGTGGGTTAATCTATGCTTTGTACGTCTGTACTTAATTTGTGGATCAGGAAACGTGATCCAAATTTCATCTACTTCGTTTTCTCCAAAAAAATGATCTACCAATTCTATTTGAGACCTTACAAAAGCAACATTTCCCATGTTGTTTTCTACGGCTTCTTTAGCTCCAAACCAAAATCTAGCCCCTTTGATATCGATACCGATAAAGTTTTTCTCTGGGAAAGCTTTTGCAAGTCCAACAGAATATTCTCCTTTACCACAACCTAATTCAAGAACAATAGGGTTGTCATTTTTAAAGAAATCTGTTCTCCATTTTCCTTTCAGTGCAAAGCTGTGTAAAGCTTCTTCTCTTGTTGGTTGGATAACGTTCGGTAATATTTTGTTTTCAGCAAATCTTGCTAACTTATTTTTTCCCATGAGATATATAAAATCCCGCAAAAATAGCAAAATTTGTATAGATTACCTTGTTTTTTAACGATAAAAGGCTTTTGTGAAGATGTATTATTTTTTTGCTGAACTTCCCAATGCTACCATAATGGGTTTCTGAATTGTTTTTTGAGAAGCATATTGAGCGCCACATACGATGCTTGTGAAGAGATAATCTCCTTTATTCACTACTACAGAACTTTCGTTGTGGGCAGGAACTGCAAGTCTGTATTTCGTAACTCCTACGCCTTCCATTCTTACGATAATATTACAGTCAGATTTATTTTGAATAAGAACAATACAGTCTTTACTCATAGGATCATTATCGAAAAGGGAATTTAATATTTGTACGGTTTTATTTTTGTGCTCCGTAGGAGAAACTGCCATTAATAGATTAAATTCTTCTGCTTCAGTGTCTTTAATTATCGTAGTAGATGCAGCTACAGTAGTATTGGTGATATATACGTTTTTTGCATTACTGGGTGTGTAAACAACCAAAGATTGTTTTGCCTGTAATTCTGCATTGTATTTTGCGATTTGTTTTTGTTTGATGATCGCATTCATTTCATCGAATGTGATTTTTGTAGAAGGCCTTCTTTTCAACAAAGCAAGTTGTTCCTGCATTTGCTTTACTTTCTGGTCTTCCGGAAGTGCATTTTTTATATACTCCCTCATCATTTCCATTACTCTAGGTTTTAGTACGCTTCTGCGAGGGTCATCAGGATGGGCGTCTCGTAAGAAAGCATTTATCTCATAAATGTTCTTGCTTTTTAAAATTTCGCTGTAGTCTTTATCCTTTCTCTGTGCAGAAAGAAGACCAAATAATAGAAAGGTACTAAAGAGTAAAAGTAATTTTTTCATTCACTAATATTAAGGTAAAAAATAACTTATTCTTTTTCTTTATTTGTGTTTTGATGGTTTTGATTTAATCATTAAAGTCTGCTACATTGTGATATAAAATTAACAATATTTTAAAAAAATAAAGGAATGTATATCACTTAATTTTATGATGTACATTCCTTTACTACAAATATGATGCTATTCTATTTAATAATGTCTTGAAGGTGTGAATTTCTTAACCTTCTTTGATAGATAGGCATGTATTTTTCAATAGGGATTTTTACGGCCTCAAAATTACCATTCATAATATAAGGCTGAATATTTTCTGATGAATATACAAATTGAAGGAAATTATCAATTAAATTTTCAGGGATTTTAAACTTAAGGAAATAATCTTTTCCTAAATAATTTTTAATCTGAGAAACAGAACTGTTCATCTTTTCATAGGCAACATAACGTTGTTTTTTCTTTCTTTCTCCTGATAGGATATCGTAAATACTTTCTAAACTAAAGGTAAGTCCGCCATCTCTTAATCCTGCAACAGGAAGTTCCGGTGGAGTTCCATCTCCTTTTGGTTCCGGTAATCCGATTACTTTTTTCAGTGCCCAAGCTTTATCGTCTTTTTTCAACGCGTTCACATCATATCTCAAATTTCCGGTTGGTTTAAACCTGCTTATCACAATTTCCTGAATATCGTGATAGGCTATTTTTAATTCGATTAAATTTTTGGGACCCAACATTTGAGGAGAAAGCTGAATGTCTTTTCTTTCTGTCACGATGGACGTAAAACGAATAACATCTCCAGTATTTGCCGGGATATTAAAATCACCATTGTAATCTGTAAGAACAGTTCTCTGTGTTGTAAGATTGGTTACATAAACCTGATTAAGATATAATACTGAGTTGTCCCTTAGAAACACTTCTCCGGAGTATACTTGAGCATTGATTTTTACCAAAAAAACCAATACTAATAAAGTGATAAGCTTCTTCATATAATGCAGCAAAATTACATAGAAATCCAATAATTTATACCTAGTTAAATAGTGAAATCAGGTTAAAGTTATATTAAACTTTATGATAAAACTGTTAATGAATGTTATAAACCTAGTTTTGAGTATAGATTAAACTATCTGTTCTTAACGAGTAGCCAACTTGAATATTTTACCGATGTGCTTCCTCCAAATTCTGTCCAGCTGATAAAATACCAATACGTGGCTGTGTTTATCGGTCTTCCGCCCAGAGTTCCATCCCAGGTAAATCTATTGGTAGGTGTTCCTCTGAACACTTCAGCTCCATATCTGTCAAATATCCTGAACACTAAATTATCATTCCCCATTAATGCTGAATAATCAATATCATCATTAATTCCGTCATGATTTGGGGTGATGGTATTGATCAAATTAATAATGGTGAATGTTCTCGTCACCTCATCACATTTTCTAGAATCTCTTACATGAATCACATGATTTCCTCTTGGGACATTTTGAAAAATATTGGAAGCCTGCCAGTTGATTCCGTCTAAAGAATATTCATAAGGAGGAGTTCCACCGCCTGCACCAATGGTTACTGTATTGCCATTAATTTCTATGGAGACAATTGCAGGGAGAACAGATTCGGTAACATTTACATTCTGTCTGTAAGTACAACCATCAAAAGTAAGATCTACCCAGTAACTTCCTGCAGGAACGTTTGTAATGGAAGGAGTGGTTGCTCCGGTACTCCATAAATAAGCGTCGAAGCCAGGTCCTGCGTCTAATGTTGTTGTCGTTTTTGGACAAATTATTTGATCAAAAAGTATATTTGATTTTTTAGGGGTCTTGATATTAATTATTATTGATGCTATATTCGGACAAACCCCAGGTTTTTCAAATCTAATATGGATGGTTTGTGTTCCTGTAAGATTCATTGGATTACCAATAGGAGCCACATTATTCTGTGCATCAGCTAAAGTAGCATGATAGGTTACCGTCACGTTAGGGTCAATTGTGAATTGTGGAATATACTGTGTAAGATTTACATTCTTAATTCCATCCAAATCATCATCACAGACGCTTATTGTGTAGGACGTTTTTATCAAAGGAATTTTTGCTCCGATACTGAAATTTAAAGGCTGGATAATAGAAGCACAACCATCCGGAGAGTCAACCCTGATGTATATGGTTGTAGCTGCGGTATAACTCCAGTTGTTAGGAAGTGTATTTGCGTTTCCAGCATTGGCATCAGCTAAATTGGCGTAATATCTTACATTCGTAAAATATGTAGGATTATTAAGAACAAGAGGAGTGATGTTTGATAAAATAACGGTTACTGTGCCATCCAGATTATCATCACAAAAAATACCATTGTAATTGTTGAGTACGATGGCCAGATTGTATAGATTCAGGGTAATCTGAGCAATTGTTTTACAGCCAACATTATTTTTAACTAAGGCATATACAATTGTCCCGTTAGGTGCAGCATAGGTTGTTGGTGCTGTAATTAGTGCTGCGGCATTTTCATTCTGAGCATCTAGCAGGGTAGGGTAATAAGTAATAGTTACAGGTGTATTGTTGGTAACATTCGCTGTTGTTAAATTAAAGGTTCCTTGCCCATTGATATTACAAGCTGTTAATGTTGCATTATTCACAGTCAATGCCTGAATATTAATGGTTACAATTACCGTTTCACAATCTGGAAGATTAGGGTCATTACCGCAGAAAGTATAGGTGAAAGTATCTGTTCCTGTAGTTCCGGGGTTGGTAACCGTGTAGGTAATTATTCCTGTAGTAGGATTAATAACAGCTGTTCCTAAGGTTGGTTGAGTGGTAATGGCAACAGTAGACGGCACAGGTGTTTGTGTAGAACTGCTGAAAGCCGGCGTAATAGGTTGCGAGGAACAAACATTGTAAACTGCAGTAGTCTCCTTCATACAGTTTAATACTTTTAGTTTGTCTGTAACCAAAGGCGCACAGCTTCCCATTGTTACTGAACAGGAGTAAAATCCGGATTGTGTTGGAATATAAGTTGATGCAGTAGCTCCCGGAATTAAAACATCATTCCTGTACCATTGATACGAATCATAAATAAGAGGATCTACGGTAAGAACGATTCCCGGCGCACAACCACTACCAGATTTTAAAATGACCGGCTGAGTTGGAAACCCTGCAAAGAAACCGCCATATCCCACAGCATCACTTCCGGCGCTGATTCCCGCCATAATTGCTTTAGAAGAAACTACGGTAATAGTACCTGTGGTATTCGGGATTCCATAAGTAACCCAGTTGTTGGTTCCCGTCATATTAAACGGCCCTGTGCTGGTAAGAGGAGTGTTTCCATTTACGGTGACAACAGCACCCCTTTCGGTGATTAAATTAAGCTTAGTTGGGATATTTAAAATTCCTAAAGGATTAGCATTTGAATGCACAAAGTTTTCATCAATAAAGCCTAATTCATTAATCTGTTTTGGTAAATAACAATTCAGAGCAGGGATGAAATTAAAACCACCCGTTGCAACCTCACTTCCCGAAGCTGAATCTCCCGCTAAAAGTTGATAGACATAGGCGTTTTTTGAAGTCCTTACATATAAATTATAATGTCCACTTCCTTGAAGCTGATACTTGGTATCCGGGATTACAAAATACTGTCCCGTGTTTAACGTAGCTAATGGAGGAATTTCATTGTTTACAAAAATTTGGGTATTATCTTGTGTGGCGATTACCACAGCACCTTCCATATTGGCGCCAATACTACCGTTGCCTTTTACGATGGCAAACTCATTTCCTAATCTTTCAACAGGGACTGCCTGATCCATCAGAATATCTGAACTTGAATCGTAATTTCCGGCATATTGACCGTTGAAGTTTCCGTTGGTAATATTTACAGGTTTATCAGAAACTATTTTAGATCCTATAAATCCGTCAAAATTTCCTGCAATGGTACCATTACCATCAATGATGTATGATTGCCCTTTATTTAAGGTAAAGGTCATGGTGGGGTTGGTGACTCCTGTGGTTCCGTTGGAAAATTGAACGGTACTTTTATATCCGGAAATCGTAACGGTAGTATTGTCTTCAGTGGCTAAAACACTGGTCATGAAGTTTAAAATAAAATTGCTTACCGTAATAGGAGCACTTGCCGCATGGAAAACTTTTCCTGTAGAAGGTATTCCTTTAGAAGTAATAATTTCGGCGTGGTTAAAAACGGAAAATCTTAAATTGACATAAAATGGGAATTCTGCTTTTAAATAAAGACCTTTTGAAGTTGGTGTAAATAAATCTGTTTGCTGAGTGGTGATGATATAATCTCTTAATACATCAAACTTTTGAGGATTATTTTTACTTATATTCACGGTTCCGATTAAGACATTGTTATTATAAATGCTTACCGGAAAAGAGGTCGTTCGGTTGGTAGATAGATATAATTTTTGATAGGGATTAGGATTTCCCGTTCTGTCTACCATAGGGGCAAACCAATGTTCTCTGTCCAACTGAGCGAAAGTTGAAGTGAAAATATAAAGTATAAATAGAAAAGATAGAATTTTCTTCATTCAGTATCAGCTTTTACCACAAATTTAATAATAAAATATAGTTAATCCTTGAAAAAACAATAAAAAAACCACGATTCTAGAATCGTGGTTTCAATACTTATGTGTTATTTTTATTATTCTCTGTTTTTTACTAAGATCCAGCCTGAGAATTTAATTGGAGTTTGCTTTTTATTAGGCTCATTCCAGCTGATATCATACCAATAACTTCCTGTAGATACTTTATTGGTTCCGCTTATTGTTCCGCCCCATTTGTATCCATTAGTTTTATCTGCCTGGAAGATTTTACTTCCGTATCTGTCGAAGATATTAACAACTAAATTCGGTTTATGAGCTAATGAAGAATAATCTAAAACATCATTTACGCCGTCGTTGTTTGGTGTAATTACATTAATTAAATTAGGAATTGTAATTTCTACATCAATAGGAGTACAGTTATAGTCATCTTTTACATATACCGTTCCATTTCCTCTAGGGACATTTGTGAAGATGTTTGAATCTTGCCAAGTGATATTATCCATTGAATATTTGTATGGAACAGTACCACCTACTACATATACTGTAACAGTATTGTTGGCAATATCAATATTCGAAATAACAGGTTGTTCAGAAGAATATACCTTTACATCTTGTTTAGTGATACAATCTCCTGTTTTTAACTTTACCCAATAGGTACCAACACCTATATTATTGATGGCTTGAGTTGTTGCACCAGTACTCCATTCGTAAGCGCTAAAGCCGGGGCCTGCGTCTAACGTAGTTTTGTCTTCCATACAAATAATCTTATCTACCAATACCGCAGATTTTGTGGGAGGAAGAACAATAAGTGTTATTTGTGCTACTTTGAAACATCCGTTTGCATTGGTAACTCTTACATAGGCAACACCATTAGGAGCGATATAAGTTGTTGGCGTTGTGATCTCATTAGTTCCGTTATTAGCATCAGTAGGGGATGGATAATACTTTTTAGTAATCCCAGCCTCCGTAGTGACACTGGCGGTGGTAAGATTAAATAATGCAGTTGCAGGATTAGATTCAATAAAACAAGATCTTAAAGTTGCATTATTAACTACTGGGCTTTTAGATACTGTTAAATTTAAAGTAATCTGTTCACAGTCTACAAAGTTCGGATCGTTACCACAGAATTTATAAACAATTTTATCTGGACCAAAATATCCTACAGTAGGTACATAAGTAATTACTCCTGTTATAGGATCTACACCTGCCGAGCCATTTGCCGGAGGAGTAATGATTGTTACAGTTCCAGGGACAGGTACCTGACTAGAGGTCGTAAATTGAGGAAGAATATTTAAAAGACCTTCACAAACCGTCATTGCTTTTGTGGTCTCTTGAAGACATGTGTATACTTTATAGACTGGGGTTGTTTCAGGAGGACATGATCCTATGGTAATTCTTACCGTGTAATCTCCAGATTGAGTTGGAGTGTATGAATTAGTATTTGCTCCCGGAATGGCAACTCCGTTTCGGAACCATTGGTATGTTTCGTAGCTATCATCAACCTCTAATACAAGCCCAGGAATACAGTTTCCTGTTTGTTTTGCAATTAAAGGAATAGATGAGAATCCTGCAAAATAACCTCCATATCCGGCGGTGCTATATCCTCCGTTTACCCCTGCGGTAACTGCTTTTGTAGAAGTAATAGAAACATTACCTGTAATTCCTGTAATAGCATAAGTTACCCATTGGTCGTTACCCAAAAGTGGATAGGGTCCCTGAGCAGGAGTAGGAGCTATGTTATTTACTGTTACTACAGCTCCCTTTTCTGTTAAGATATTCAGTTTTAAAACTAATGAACCTGTGTAAGTTGGCATTTCCTGGATTTTTCCAATCTCATCAATTTTTCTTGGCAAGAAACAGTTCAATGGGGGAATATAGTTGTATCCTGCAGTAGCAGTACCACCAGATGATCCTAATAATTGATATAGATATACATTTTTTGTAGTACGTACATACACATTGTAATGCCCGCCTCCTTGGTCAATATAAGCACTGTTTAAGATTCTATAATAATCACCTTCGTTAAGGGTTGCAATAGGTGTCGTTGCATTATTAAGAAAAACTTCTGTATTATTTTCAGTGGCAATTATTATCCCACCCTCCATATCGTAATGATTGGTAAGTGGAGATAAACTTCTTACCATGGCAAATTCATTTCCTAGACGGTTGGTTGGTACAGATTGGTCTAAAACAAGATCAGATCCTGCTGTAGTATTTCCTGTTGCGAACATTCCGTTTGCATTTCCATTGGTTACAGAAATTGCTTTATCAGAAGTTATTTTTGTTCCAATAAAACCAGCTTGGTTTGCAACAGTGTTACCAACTCCGGCAAGAATATAAGATTGGCCTTTATTTAGGGTGAAATTAATAGTTAATGGCGGATTTGTGTTATTGATAAACTGTATGTTGGGATCATATCCGCTAACTGTTACTTTTGTGTTGTCTTCAGTTGCCATGATACCTGTTGTAAAGTTCATACCACTACCCCCTGATAAACTTGTAGTGATTGGTGTTGCAGCTGCATAGAATGTTGTTCCTATACCGGCTTTTCCTTTTGAAGTTACAATTTCGCCATGAACACTATAATATATTCTTAATGAAGCAAAATAAGGTTTTGTTCCCTTGGTGTATACTCCCATATTAGTTGGGGTAGCAGCCTGTGAATCACTAGTTGTTGTAATGTATTGAGATGGCAGGGGAAACATTTGAGGAGTCCCTTTACTGATGGTAACAGTTCCAATGACAGTATTGTTGTTGTAAATGGTTACCGGAAACGGAGTAACTGAATCTGTTGAAAGGTATATACCATGGGTATAGGTTGATCCTGTTGAAGAATTAAAATAAGGAGCAAACCAATGGTCTGTATCCCTTTGTGCAAAAAGTGTATTGATTGTTAATACAATTAATACTAAGGATAGTAGAAATTTTTTCATAAACTTGGAATTAGGATTTTGCAAAAATAACAGAATATTTCAATATTCATTGAAAATAGTACTGTAAATATGGTGTTGTGTAATAAAAAAGCCACGATTTAAAAATCGTGGCTTTAAAATAATTTATTATTCCCTATTTTTTACAAGAATCCAACCTGTATATTTTATTGGAGTCTGTTGCTTGTTGGGTTCATTCCAATTGATGTGATACCAATACGTTCCGGTTTGTATTTTCTTATCGAAATGTTTACCATCCCATCTGTAGTTATTAAACTTGTCTCCTGTGAATATCTTATTACCATATCTGTCATAAATCACAAAGGTTAGATTGAGTTTGTAAGACAGCTCGCTGTAATCAATATAATCATTTTTGTTATCTCCGTTTGGAGTAATCGCATTTAATAAATTAGGAACGGTAACTTCCACAGAGGTAGGAGTACAGTTATAAGTATCTTTTACATAGAATGTATGTTGACCTCTTGAAAGATCTGTAAACACATTAGAGTCCTGCCAATTGGTAATCCCGTCTACTGAATACTTGTAAGGTGGAGTTCCACCGTTAACGTGAACTGTTGCTGTATTTGTAGAGATCTCTATTTGTGTAATCACAGGATCTACTGTTTTCTTAACTCTTACTACTTGGGTAACGAAACATCCGTTCTTTCCAAGGACTACTGTGTATTCTCCAACACCTACTCCCTGAATACCTGATGTTGTTGCACCTGTATTCCAAAGATAAGAATCGTATCCAGGACCTGCCTCTAGATTTGTTTTAGCATCAATACAGATATATTTATCTACAAGGATTGGTGATTTTTTGATAGGCTTTGCAATTAATTCAATTTTTGCAATAGCTGTACATCCTTCGTTGCTTGTTACTTTCACATATACAAAACCTCCTGCAGAAGCATAGTTGGTAATATCTATAATTTGGTTGGTATTTGCATTTAAATCTGCTAGGGTAGGGTAGTATTTTTTAGTTACCTGAGTGAAATCAATAACGTTTGCTTTTGTTAAATCAAAGAATGCTTTGTCTTCATATTGGCAAGCTTCCAGTCTTGCATCTTTTACGATGAATGGAACAACGGTTAGGTTTAGTGTTACAATTTCACAATCTACAAATTCGCCTCCGTTTCCACAGAATTTATAAACAATAATATCTGCTCCTGTATATCCAGTGGTTGGATTGTAGGTAATTGTACCTGTTGTAGGATTTACAACAACAGTTCCGTGCGTAGGTTGAGTAATAATGGTTACCGTACTTGGAACTGGAGTTTGTGGTGAACTCGTAAATGTTGGTATGATTATTTTTGTAGCACAAGCACTTACGTTAGCTGTTGTGTTTTTAACACAAGAATATACTTTATAGATAGGTGTTGTTACTGGAGCACAAGTTCCCATACCTACTGTTACTGTATAATTTCCACCTACTAAAGGAGCATATGTATTTGAGGTAGCAGCAGGGATGGCAACGCCATTTAAGTACCACTGATAGCTATCATAACCGTCATCTACTTCTAAGATGATTCCAGGAGCACATTCTCCTGATTTTTTTGAGATCACAGGAACTGAAGAGAATCCTGCAAAATATCCTCCATATCCGGCAGAGCTATATCCTCCATTTATCCCTGCAGTTACAGCTTTTGTAGAGGTAATGGATACATTTCCTGTAATTCCTTCAATAGCATACGTAACCCAAGCTGTATTTCCTGTAAGTGGGTAAGGTCCTTCTGCAGCTGTAGGAGGTATACCGGTTACTAAAACGGTTGCCCCTGCTTCTGTCAGGATATTTAATTTTAGAGTAATTCCTGAATTAATAGTTGGCATTTCATTGATTTTACCAATTTCATCGATTTTTCTTGGTAAAAAACAGCTCAATGGCGGGATATAGTTAAAACCGCAAGTTGCATTACTTGCTAAAACCGCAACTAATTGATATAGATATACATTCTTAGAGGTTGAAATAAACATGTTAGAATGAGTTCCAGCACCTGTTTGGGTAGCGTAGCTAGTTTCATTTATTCTGTACCATTGCCCTGCATTTATTGATGCAATTGGTGTTGTAGCACCATTTATGAATATGTCTGTATTATCTTCAGTTGCAATGATAATCCCACCTTCCATATTTTCATTAGGAGCTGTAGATCTAGTTTTAACCATTGCAAAAGTACTACCAAGTCTTTCTACTGGAACTGATTGATCTAGAACGGGATCTGACCCTCCAGAGCCAAGAATACCGAAGTTACCATTACAGCTTCCATTAGTAAGAGTTATTGGTTTAGTTGATGTAATCTTTGCTCCCATAAAGCCAGTTAAGTTGGCCTGGACACTTCCAGAGCCTGTAAAAATAAAGGATTGCCCTTTATTCAAAGTAAATGTTTGAGAGTTTCCGGTAGCAGTGCCTCCAGTAAATACTATACCTGTAGTATTCCATGTTACGGTTACAGAAGTATTATCTTCTGTTGCCAGAACTCCTGCTGTAAAGTTGTATAAAGAGTTCACAGAGGTATTTGGACTTGTTGCCACATAAAAATCTTTTCCTATGCCGGCTTTTCCTTTACTTGTGATAATTTCACCGTGAACACTTTGTGCCATTCTTAAACTACAATAAAAGGGTTTGTCTCCTTTGAGGTATAAACCTTTATTAATAACCTTAAATGCATCAGCAACAGTGTTACCCAATATAAGGTTATTGGCAACAGTGTATGTTTGTGGGTTTCCTTTACTGATAGTAACCGTAGTTACTAAATTATTGTTATTATATATCTTTACATCAAAGGGAGTTAGTGAGTCAGTTGATAAATACAAGGCATTAGTATATCCTCCTACATTATCATAATAGGGGGCTATCCAATGTTCTGTATCTCTTTGTGCAAAGAGGGTATTGATTGAAAAAAAAATCAATACCAAGCTAAGTAGAAATCTTTTCATAAAAAGTGGAATTAGGATTTATACAAAATTAGGATAATATTTCAAACAATATTAATAAAATTTAAATAATATTAGAAAATTATTCACGGTTTTTAATTAAAATCCATCCAGAATATGAAACGGGTAATTTTGTATCTGGCTCTATCCATTTTAAAATGTACCAATAAGTCCCTGTTGGGAGAGTTCTGCCGTTAGATTTTCCATCCCAGATATAATTACGATCTGAAGATTGATATACAGTTGCTCCGTATCTATCAACAACTTGTATAGTGACATCCTGTTTTATTCTTAGATCTGAATAATTCAATACATCATTTCTCCCATCACCATTTGGAGTAATAGCATTGATAAGATTTAATACTAAAAATTCTTTAGAAACCGGTTGACATCCATCTGCTCCTAAAACATACACTGTATGAAGGCCTCTTGATAATCCTGTGAAAACATTGGATGATTGATAATCAATATCATTTAATGAATACCTGTAAGGTGCAGTTCCTCCTGAAACATTTATCGTTGCAGTGTTTCCTGAAACAGCAATGCTCGTAATGGTAGGTGCCTGAGCGGTTGTTACATTAACAAATTGACGGTAAACACATCCATTGAAACCTAAATCTACATAGTAACTTCCTGCTCCTACGGTAACAGTTTCTGTAGTAGCTCCTGTGCTCCATAAATAAGATGTGAAACCAGGTCCTGCATTCAACATCACTTTGTCATTGGAACAAATAATCTGATCACGAAGTGTTGTGGATTTTTTTGGAGTCTTCAATGTTACCTTTAAGGTTGCAACGTTTGGACAATCTGTTGTGCTTGTAAATCTCACATAAAAAGTACCAACTGAATTGATAATTTGTGTAGGAGATATTGCACCGGTTACTGTTTGTGCATTGGCCAATGAGGTATAGAATGTTAAGGTTACAGCTGGATTATTTGTGAATAAATTTTTATAATCATTAAGGTTTACAGTTTCAGAACCATTAAGGTCATTGTCACAAACTTCTACATTTACATTATTGGATAGTAATGATATTTTATTTCCGACTTTAAAATTAATCTGTCCAAAAGCTGGTGGACAGTTTGATAAATTATTATCAACTCTTACATAAACAGTTGTATTGGCTGTATAAGTCCAGTTTGTTGGTAAGGTATTATTGTTTCCGGCAGTAGCATCAGCTTGGCTTAAATAATATCTTACGATGAAATTTGCAGAATTAGTAACGATTTGAGGAGTTACTGTTGCAAAATTTACATTGATAGCTCCTTCAAAACTATTGTCACAAAGATTTGCGTTATAGTTGTTTGTGTTTATATTGGGTAAAGGATTTGTTGTTAATGTGATCTGTGCTGTTTTTGAACATCCTGCTGATGAAGTTACATTAGCGTAAATAATTCCTGCAGGTCCGGAATAAGTTGTTGGATTTGTAATTTGTCCAGTTAAATTTGAATTGGTAAAATAGGTAATTGTAATCCCAGAATCTGAAGAAACATTTGCCGAAGTAAGGTTGTAAGTTCCGTTTCCGGTTGTTCCAGCACAAGATGCTAGAGAAGCATTATTAACAGTTGGCAGTGGATTTACCGTTAATGTGATTTGCGCTATTTTTGAACATCCTGCTGATGAAGTTACATTCGCATAAATAATTCCTGCAGGTCCGGAATAAGTTGCTGGATTTGTAATTTGTCCAGTTAAATTTGAATTGGTAAAATAGGTAATTGTAATCCCAAGATCTGAAGAAACATTTGCCGAAGTAAGATTGTAAGTTCCGTTTCCATTTGTTCCAGCACAAGATGATAAAGAAGCATTATTTACGGTTGGTAATGGATTTACAGTTAATGTAATCTGTGCTGTCTTTGAGCATCCCGTTGATGAAGTTACATTAACATAAATAATTCCTGCAGGTCCTGAATAAGTTGTTGGATTTGTAATCTGCCCAGTTAAATTTGAATTGGTAAAATAGGTAATTGCAATCCCAAGGTCTGAAGAAATATTTGCGGAAGTAAGGTTGTAAGTTCCGTTTGCACTTGTTCCAGCACAAGATGATAAAGAAGCATTATTAACGTTTGGCAATGGATTTACAGTCAATGTAATTTGAGCTATTTTTGAACATCCATATTGGGAAGTTACATTAGCGTAAATAATTCCTGAAGGTCCTGAGTATGTTGTTGGATTTGTAATTTGCCCCGTTAAATTCGGATTGGTAAAATAAGTAACTGCTGTTCCTGTATCTGCCGATACACTTGCTGTTGTTAAATTAAAAGTTCCATTTCCGGTTGCATTAGCACAAGTACTTAGAGAAGAGTTATTAACATTTAAGACATTTGTGTTGATAACTATCTTAAAGTATTCAAAACTGAAAGGGTTTCCATTTCCCTGAATATAATAAATAAATGTGTCTGTAGTATTTGTTGTAGTCCCCGCATTTGGAGTGTAAGTAATTTGCCCTGTCGTAGGATTAACGGTTGCTGTTCCTGAAGTAGGTGGAGAAATTATACTCGTTAATGAAGGAACAATAGCCTGTGTAGAGCTGGTAAAAGCTGGAGTGATTACTTTCGTATTACAAGAACCGATATTATAAGTTGTTGTTGTAATTGGCGGACATAAAGTGTAATTATAAATGGCCGTTAATTTTGTTTCGCAATTGTTTTTAGTGATTTGGCAAGTGTAATCTCCTGCTCCATATAATTCAGGATTAATAGAGTAAGTGGTGGCTCCAGGAATCAAAACTCCATTGAGGTACCATTGGTAAACATCATAATTACTGTCTACTTGAAGAAGAATTCCGGCATAACAATCCCCGGTTTTTGTAATGGCAGGGACAGAAGAAAATCCTGCAAAGTATCCACCATATCCTACAGCACCATTTCCTGCCGCTATTCCTGCCGTTACGGGTAAAGTTGAATTAACAGTGATATTCCCTGTTACATTCGGAATAGAATAGGTTACCCAGTTAGGATTTCCGGTTACGGGATATGGCCCATTAGCTACTGCAATATTATTTCCATTAAGTGTTACTGCTGCACCTACTTGAGTGATAATATTAAGTTTAGTATCGTAAGAATTATTTCCTATTTTATTGATGAATCCTATTTCATTAATTTCTTTAGGAAGAAAACAACTTAGCGGAGGTATAAAGTTCATTCCTCCTGTTGCGTATACTGTACTTCCAGAAGCTCCTGCAAGAAGCTGGTAGATGTATACATTATTTGTAGCGGAAATACTCATATTGTAATTTCCGTTTCCCTGATTAATATAATTGGTTCCTTGTACAATATAATATTGCCCTGCATTTAAGGTAACATTATTTAAAAGTGTTCCATTTACAGTAAGTTTGGTATTGTTTACAGTAGCAACAACTAAAGCGGCTTCCATTCCTGAATTCGCGGGTCCGTTACCTTTTACCATGACAAAATCTTTTCCCAGTCTTTCTACCGGAACTGCCTGATCCATCAATACATCTACATTGCTGTTATTTTGGGTGGTATAGATACTGTTGAAATTTCCGTTGGTTACAGATATAGGCTTGTTAGCAACTAATTTTGCACCTACTAATCCTGCCAAGTTACTTGTTGCTAAATCGCTTTGTGCTTCAATGATGTATGATTTACCTTTATTGATAGTAAAAGTTCTCGACGGAGCCGAGATCCCATCAGTGAAAACAACATTGGGGTTATATCCGGATAATGTTACCGTAGTATTGTCTTCTGTAGCAATAACTCCAATGGTTGAGTTTACGTAAGGTTTTGCTGTTGTATTAGGTGCTAATCCTATGAAAAAGTTTTTTCCAATTCCAGCTAATCCTTTTGAAGTAATAATTTCTGCCTGATTGGGAATACCAAATCTAAAGTTGGCAAAGAATTTTTTATTTCCTTTTACGTTTAATCCCATCGTTCTTTGTGTGAAAAGATTGGACAGCGTAGAAGCAATCATGAAATTATTCGGGATTGTTACCTGTACGGGATTTCCTTTGCTTACCTGTACGGTTGTATATACTGCATTGTTATTGTAAACCTGTACGGAAAACGGAGTTGTTTCGTTGGTTGATAGATATAAATAACACTCTGGAGTGCCTAGTAGAGAGCTTGCCGACATGGGAGCAAACCAGTGTTCTGTGTCCAATTGGGCATTCACAAATAGACAAAGAAATGTGCAAATAGCTAGTAGAAATTTTTTCATTGGTTATAATAAGGGGCGCAAATATAATAATTAAGAATCAAGATTCTGTACAAAAAAATCTAATAATTATCTCGTATCGTTCATATTGTTAATTATTTAATATTCACTTCATATTGGGCTCATTAGTTTTTTAATGTTCATCAAAACAGGGCACAAAAAATCCCGATGAAAATATTCACCGGGATTAAGTTTTTATCTGAAAGATTAATTAAGCTAAGCTTACTCTTACAAATCCTGTTACTTTAAGATCTCCGTTTACAGATTTTACATAGTCAGAAACAGAAATACTTCCGTCCTTAATGAAATCTTGGTGTACCAAAGTGTTGTCTTTGTAGAATCTCTGCATTTTACCTTTCAAGATGTTTTCGATAATGTTTGCAGGCTTACCTTCTTCAGTAAGTTTATGTCTTTCGATTTCTAATTCTTTATCGATAGTTTCCTGAGAAACTGCATTCTCATCAAGAGCGATTGGGTTCATAGCAGCAACCTGCATAGAAACAGCTTTAGCAACTTCGTCAGATCCCTCTACTTTAGCAGAAAGAGAAGTGATTGCAGCAATTTTGTTTCCAGCGTGGATGTAAGCTCCTAAGAAAGGACCATCTAATCTTTCGAAAGTACCGATTTCGATTTTTTCACCGATAACACCTGTTTGCTCGATTAATTTCTCAGCAACAGTCATTCCGTGGAAAGCAGTCGCTAAAAGTTCTTCTTTAGAAGCAGCAAATACAGCCATTTCAGCTATTTCGTAAGCCAGTTCAATGAATGCTTCGTTTTTAGCAACAAAGTCAGTTTCACAGTTTAAAGAAATAATAGCACCTAACGTGTTATCTTCGTTTACTCTAGCGATAACTGCCCCTTCAGCAGACTCTCTGTCAGCTCTGTTAGCAGCAACTTTTTGTCCTTTTTTTCTAAGGATGTCAATCGCTTTTTCGAAATCTCCTTCAGCTTCAACTAAAGCTTTCTTGCAGTCCATCATACCTGCACCTGTTGTGTTTCTCAATTTTGCTACGTCTGCAGCAGCTGGTGTATAAGACATAATATCTATTATTTTTTTATTGTAAGATTAGTATTGATTTTTTTTAGCTTATTTTTAGAGCAGTGCAAAGATAATGATTTTAATGATAAACTAAAAAATGACTTTTTGCGTTATTTACTTATTTAATAATTTTTTAAACGTTTAGTTAATGAAAAAAATATTTCTCCTCCTGTTTTTATGCATTTTCTCGCTGGGCTTTTCTCAAAAGAAGAAAAAAGCTAAATCTAAAGCAATTATAGAAAAGGAAACCCTAATCATATACACTGAGAATGATGCCGAAAGCACAAAAGAAGCCAGAATAATTGCTGGATTTTTAAAACAAAATCCGGGTCATGCTAAAACAGATTATTTTAAAAGAAAATTGATAGAAATAATAATGGCAGATAATTCTCCGGAAGCAAAACCAGTAATTAAGCCATTGAGTAAAGAGAAAATTGAAAAAATTGTTAGTAATAATGAGCTAAATAAGTCTAGACCAATTGCCTCAAATTCAAATAATAAAGCTGCTGCACCGGAGAAAATGGTTAATTATGCAAGTGTTGATAATACGAGTAAAAAAGCCGAACCAAGTGAAAGAAGTAAGAAGACCGCAGCAATGCTTACGCATATGTTTAACAATGATCCGATGGATAAAGAAGCCTATATTAATATTAAGAATAGGTCTAAATGTAATTTAATTGTAAAAATAAGCGGAAAGAAATATTATAATTTGGATGTACCAGCTAAGAGTCAAAATTTTATTTTGATAGATAAAGGAGAATATGTGGTAACTACAATGGTATGCGATGCGAAATATTCTTCTCTGAAAAAGATAGATAAGGATATTGAGATTGAATTGAATTTGAGAGAAGATTAAATAAATCTCGAAACTAAATAAAAAAAGCGGTTAAGAAATTTCTTAACCGCTTTTTATTTTATCCTTTATATTGCCCCATTGCAATAAATTTATCTTGTCTTTGGGTTTCAAGCTCTTGTCCTGTAAATTTAGAAAAAGCTTTGATGTTTTGTAAAATTGAAGCTTTCAAATTTAAGTATGTTGTTGCAGGATCGTAATGCGCTCCTCCAAGTGGTTCTTCAATGATACCATCAATGAATTTCTCTCTTAAGGCATCTTTAGGAGTCAAATTCAATGCATTCGCTGCATCTTCTTTGTGATCCCAGTTTCTCCATAAGATAGAAGAACAGCTTTCTGGTGCAATTACGGTATACCAAGTGTTTTCTAGCATATACACTTTGTTTCCAACACCAATTCCTAAGGCTCCACCACTAGCTCCTTCACCAATGATATAAGTAAAGATTGGAGTTTTTAGCTGAACCATTGTAAAAATGTTTCTTGCAATAGCTTCACCTTGACCTCTTTCTTCAGCTTCCAATCCTGGATAAGCTCCCGGTGTATCAACCAAAGTAATCACAGGAATATTGAATTTTTCAGCAAGCTTCATTAGTCGTAAAGCTTTTCTGTATCCTTCAGGATTTGGCATTCCAAATCTTCTGTGTTGTCTCTCTTTAGTTGTTCTTCCTTTTTGAGTTCCGATGATCATTATTTTTTGACCATCAAGGGTAGCTAAACCACCAATCATTGCAGGATCATCTGCGAAATTTCTGTCTCCGTGAAGTTCCAGGAAACTTCCTTTGTCTACCATTCCGTTGATATAATCTAGGGTATAAGGACGATCCGGATGACGGGATAGTTGTACTCTTTGCCAAGGTGTAAGATTAGAATAGATTTCTTTTTTCTTTTCTATGATCTTATCCTCAATTTGGCTGCATGCTAATTTTACATCAACACCACTTTCTTCTCCTACCAAAGAACATGTCTGGTACTGGTCCATCAATTCTTGTATAGGAAGTTCGAAACTTAAATATTCCATTCTTGAAGTAAATTAAATCTTTCAAATTTATGAAAAATTATGGTAATTCTATTTAAAATTATTGATAGCATTGTTTATCCTAGCTATACTTTCTTGTTTTCCAATGATTTCTAAAATGTCTGGAACGTCTGGTCCCTTCAATTCTCCAACCAAGGCTAAACGGAGCGGCATCATTACTTTACCCATTCCTAAGCCCTTGTTTTCTGCGAAATCATGTATTGCCTGCTTCAAGGTTTCAGAAGTAAATTCGGTACTTTCTAATGTGGTAGCAAATTCACCTAAAACAGCAGAAGTCTCATCATTCCAAGCTTTTTTTGATGCCTTTTCATCATAAGAAACCGGAGCTTCGAAGAAAAATTTTCCGTTTTCATAGATGTCTTTCGGGAAAGTTGCTCTTTCTTTCATCAGGTGAATAATCTTCAGTAATTTTTCATCATCAATCGTTAGATCTACATCTGAATTTTTCAATATTTGAAGTAATTCTTCATCAGATTTCAATTGAATATACTGATGGTTAAACCATTCTGATTTTTCTTTACTGAATCTCGCACCTGCCTTATGAACTTTATGAAGATCGAATTCTTTTGCCATTTCATCTAAAGACAAAATTTCTTTATCATCTGCAGGAGACCAGCCTAAAAGAGCAGACATATTGATGAATGCTTCAGGAAGATAGCCATTTTCTCTGTAGCCCTTAGAAATGTTTCCTGTTGCAGGATCTTTGAAATCTAAAGGAAATACTGGGAATCCGAATTTATCACCGTCTCTTTTGCTTAATTTTCCTGAAAGTCCTTTCTTTAAAAATTGCTTTACAGAAGCCGTTATTTCATCGTCCTTATCATTTTCGCCCAACATAGATTTAAACCTTGGACTTTTTACTTCTGAAAAGAATTTTTTAATAATTGCTGCTGATTCATCAAAAGAAAATTGGCTGTTTTTCGTCACAAATTCATCTGTAAAAGATTTTGTAATACTGTCAATATTATCTTTATTAATTAATGTTGATACATCAGGTTTTAGAATCAATGAAAGGTGAGCAAATTGTGGAGCTTCCCAAGCCATTGCTTCATATAATAAAGTGTGTAGGCCTAAAGATGGTAACCATTCTTCCCCACGGATTACGTGAGAAATTTCCATTTCGTGGTCATCAATGATGTTGGCGAAATGGTAAGTTGGCATTCCGTCGTTTTTAACTAAAACTTTATCGTCTAGTGTATTTGTATTTACAGAAGAATTCCCTCTAATAATGTCTACAAGATTCAAGGTTCTGTCAATTGGCATTTTAAATCTTACAACGTAAGGAGTTTTTTCATCCAACAGTTTTTGAACTTCCTCTTCAGAAAGAGAAAGACTGTTTCTTAAACGGTTTCTCGTTTTGTTATCATAAGAAAAAACGTCTCCTTTAGCTTCATATTCTGCACGAATAACATCTAATTCTTCCGCAGTATCAAAAGCAATATAAGCATAATCTGTTTTCAAGATCTGCTCTGTATATCTGTTGTAGATATCTCTTCTTTCAGATTGTCTGTATGGAGCAAATTTCCCTCCTTTCTTAGGACTTTCGTCAGGAATGATGCCGCACCATTCTAATGCTTCTTCGATATATTCTTCAGCTCCTTCTACATATCTTGCAGTATCTGTATCTTCAATTCTCAATACAAATTCACCACCTTGATTTTTAGCAAAAAGATAATCATATAATGCGGTTCTTACGCCTCCCAAATGCAAAGGTCCGGTAGGACTTGGAGCAAAACGTACTCTAACTTTCTCCATTTCAAATAAAATTTTGATGCAAATTTACTTAAAAATATATGTTTTAAAGTTGTTTTACCATTCTGTTATTGGCTTTTTTGATTTTATTACTTCAATTCATAAAAGCAATCTCCTTTATAGAAATAGCGGGAAGACTATTGAAGGAATATTTTGGTTTGGTAGATGGCACAGATTATAGAAGTGTAGAGAAAAGTACTTTGGAGAAGATGATATTGTGAGGCTTAATGATGAGTATGACAGAAATTAAGAAAAAATATTTATAAAAATTTGTAGTGCTACACGAATATTTCATGCAGCCTTATCTTTAAAAATGTATTTTTGTAATATATAAAATATTTTAAGTTGTCAATGAAAAAAGCAATTTGTCTTTTTATCGTAGGAGAAAAGTATTGGAAGATGTACGATAAAAATAAAGTACAGTTTGAAAATTATGCAAAAAAATGTGGGGCAGATTTAAAAATTATTGATAAGCCTTTAGATGAAAAGTTTAAAAGACCGCTTTTATCCCAAAAATTGTTGATTCCGGCAGCGACACAACAATATGATATAGTACTTTTTCTTGATTTAGATATTATCATTTCAGATAAAGCACCATCAATTTTCGAATATCTTCCCATAAATAAATATTTTGGTGCAATTCTGGACCCAAGAGGAACTATCGAATTTAATAAAACTTGGGGGCATATTCCAAGAATCTTAGATGAAACCAATGAAGTTTATTTCACAGATCGTTATTTTGAAAATCATCCTTTATTACAGGGAAGCATCAATGGCGGAGTATTTATTTTCAGACCGAAAAAAATAGCAGATTTTTTTGAAAATTATTACTTCTCTAGCCATAATCAAGGTGAACTTAATAGTTTTGAAGAAACTCCTTTTGCATATTTTTCGCAGATTAATAATTGGTTTGAGGCTTTACCAATAGAATTTAATACACAGATATTATATAAAATAAAAGGAACTGAAAAAGGTGTTGAAATTGATAAAAGAGAAAAAAAACTTCCTAAATTTTTTCTGAAGTATTATTATAAAAAAACAGGCTTTTGCTTTTATCCAACAAAGCAATATAAAAATTATATAAAACAAATTATTTCTGAAAATTATTTTATCCATTTTTCAGGCAATTATCCAATAATATCCAATTAATATGAGCATACTCTCTCGCATTTCGAGTGCATTTATTACTGTTTCTTACGGGATTACAGTAAATAATGAAGTTGAAGAAATTACTTTACTTTTAAAAACTTTACTTCCTTTGATTGATAAACGTGATGAAATTATCGTGCTACAGGATATTACTGAAAAAAATCAAAAAGTTTCAGATATTTTGGATAAGTACGGTGATCAAATTATTAGATTGGAAGCTAGATTAGATGGTGACTTTGCTACATTTAAAAATAACTTGATAAAAGCAGCCAGAAAAAAATATTTATTTCAAATAGATGCTGACGAAATTCCTAAAGAATCTCTTATCAAAGGAATTAAATCTTATCTGTCTGAAAAAAGGAAAGAAGAGGTTTTAATGGTGCCGAGAATTAATATTGTAAATGGAGTAACAGATGAGCATATTGAGCGTTGGAAGTGGAAATTAAATGAAGAAGGATATGTGAATTTTCCGGATTATCAATACCGTATTTTTAAATTAAATAAGGGAATTGTTTGGGAAAATAAGGTACACGAGAGACTTCGTAACTATAAGACAATTGCAAGTTTACCTTCTTTGGATTATTCTATGTGCCTTTTGCATATTAAAGAAATAGAGAGACAGGAGCAGCAAAATTCATTTTATGACACCATACAATAAATATCTGATGAGTATGAAAGTAATTTTAGATGCTGATGTTATCGCAGATTCGTATAAAGACAACCGTACCGGGATTTTTCGGGTTGCTTTTGAACTTTTTGGAAGCTTAGCAAAGCTTAAGTCTGTTGATGTTTATTACAGCCATTTGAGTTTATTTCACCGTGAAACTTCTACCGGGGAATTAGACGAGTTCTTTAGCGAGAACTCTATAACAATAAATCGTGCAAACGTTAGAGCCAAACGCAAATTTTTACTATTCAGAAAAGAAAAGCTTTTTAGGTATTTATACAACAAAATTGGAATTTATAATTATAAGAACACTCATTTTGAAAAAGTTTGGAAGAATGCTGACATTTTTCATTCTTTTTATCATCCTTTCAATAACGAAATCGAAAAATATCCTAATCTAAAGAAAGTTATTACAGTTCATGATTTAATCCCTGTTTTATTTCCAGACCTTCATTTTACTTCAGATTTAATAAATAATATTGTAGCAAGTATTGGAAAGGACGGATATGCAATTTGTGTTTCCGAGAATACAAAAAAAGATTTATTGAATTATGCTCCTCACATAAACCCCAATCATGTTTTCGTTAATTTGTTAGCAGCTTCAAAAACACTTTTTTATGTTTGTAAAGATGTGGAGAAATTTAATCATATAAAGGCTAAATACAATCTTCCGAAAAAATATTTTCTGAGTGTAGGGACTTTAGAACCTCGAAAAAATGTAGATTTTGTGATTCGAACTTTTTTAAAATTTATTAAAGAAAATAAGATTGATGATCTAGGGTTGGTTTTAGTAGGTGCAAAAGGTTGGGATTATGATAAAATTTTTGAAGAATATAATAATGCTCAAGAATTAAAAAATAAAATTATAATTACAGGAAGAGTCCCTGATGAAGATCTTGCAAGTTTGTATAGCCATGCTCACTCTTTTTATTATATGTCCCTTTATGAAGGTTTTGGATTGCCTCCTTTAGAAGCAATGCAATGTGGTATTGCAACGGTCACTTCCAATACTTCATCATTGCCGGAAGTTGTAGGTGATGGCGGAATTATGTTGGATCCCAATGATGAAAAACTATTGTCAAAAACAATGTTAGATTTGTATTTGGATGATTCTTTGAGAGAAGAATATGCTAAAAAAGGACTCAACCGTTCAAAATTATTTTCATGGAAAAAAAGTGCTGAGGAGCTTGTTGATATTTATCAAAAAATTGGGAATTCTAGATAGATTTAAATCGGATATTTCTACTTGTTGTAGTTCTGTTTTTTAATAATTTTAGCCGCAAATTTCTTATAATTTCAATTTTAGAAAATTGATTTTGTTATATTTTCTATAGCATTCTTTCCATTTATATTCATCATTAAATATGAAATAATAACAAAATTCGTTTGTGTTATTTTCTCTATATATGGGCTCTCCTTACACAATCATTTTTAAAGATTTTAAATGATCTTTTGTTCGTTTTTATTATATAGATTTTCTATGAATAAGTAGGAGTGAGTAATTCGGTTATACTAAATAAAGTAGTGTTAATCAGTGTTTGTCGTCTAAAAGCAATTGAAAAGATGAAGATTTCAAAAAATTAACTATTTTTTATTATTGATAATGTATTATTGGATTTTTTGATCTTATATTTGTAGAATTTTAATACGAGTAAATCATATGCTTACAATTAGTGAGAAACCTTGGAATAGACGCCATATATTGGCTTGTAAGTCCAGCGAGGAAATAAAAAGTGCTAGCGCGAATTGGCTCCAAAAGCTATCTTATCATTGCTATAATAAAAAAGATATAGCAATATTTGAAGCTAAGGGAAGTAGACAAGAATATAACTAAGAATAAAATGACAAATACACTAAGGATGTTCCGTCACATTAATAAGTCGAAATTTTTGCTACTACTTATAGTTTTTACATTTTCTTGTTCTCAACAAGAAGAAAGTTTGTTTGCCGAAAATGTACCTGTTACACCAGATAATAACAAGCAATACGATGGGGTAATAGATTACCTTACGGATCTTGGGACTCTTAATATCAATGCATTTGCTAATGGAAATTATCCGGGTAAAAGTGATCCGTCTTTTATAAAAGATATTAATTCTCCTAGTTTTGCCTATTGTCATCCTGATGTACAGTATTTTCCGAATGGATTTAACGGATATAAGTATTGGATGGTTTTTACCCCTTACTTTGGAGCAGTAGGTAATGATCAGAATTCTAAAAGATATGAAAATCCAACAATCGTTGTGTCCAATGACGGTATAAACTGGAATGGTCCAAATGGGCCAGCCAATCCATTGCAAAGAGCTCCTTCCGTTAATGAAAGTTTTTCGGAAAATAAACAGGATCCTAGGCAAGGTTTCTGGTCAGATGTTGATTGGACATTTGAAAATGGAAAGTTCTCATTATATTATAGAGGCAGTCTTATAAAAGCTTCAGCTTTGAGAGCAAGGGGAGCTAAGAGTCAAAATAATTTGAGAAAATTATTGAAAAACTCTCAAAGAACTATTGTTAGACAAACTTCTACAGATGGAATATACTGGACTCCTCTGGAAGCTGTTTATACAAGTAATACACCGTATGCTCCTAAAAATAATCATATCATTTCACCAAGTATTGTTTACAATGGTAAAGGATATGTAAGCTATGAAGTGGAAAATAATATTAGTCCGAATTTTCCAGGAAATGACCCTTCATACATCATAACAAGAACATCTAATAACGGGTTAGATTTCTCAACCTTTAAACAAAGTAAGGTCGTTAATTTTATTAATAAACCTTGGACACAAGTTAATTCTGAATATGCACCATGGCATATACAGGCAACGTATGTAGATGGATATTATTTTCTATGTATTGCGGCCGGTGAGGTGAAAAAATATACTGCTGAAAGTCTTTATCTTGCTTTTTCTAAGGATGGACTTAATTTTAAAGTACTTCCTAAACCATTGGTGGAACATAATACATATAGATCTAGTATTTTCCCAATGAATACTAATAATGAGACAATTGACTTTGGGGCGGTTATTGCTTATAAGACCGGTATTTTTAAGTATAGAGAGTTCAAGCTTAATAAAGAAAAGCTGGACGCATGTCTTTCTAAATAATAGGTATGAATACTATTTCGGTCTCTGTAATTATTCCTATATATAATGCAGAGAAGTTTTTGGATGAAACATTAGAAAGTGTTATTCGTCAAAGCCTTGTCGATTTTGAACTTATTTTAATCAATGATGGTAGCACAGATAACTCTGCATTTATTTGTGATAATTATTTGAAAAAAGACAAGAGAGTACAATATTTTATGCAGGAAAATTCAGGCGTTTCGGTAGCAAGAAATTTAGGATTATCCTACGCCCGTGGTGAATATGTTTTTTTTCTCGATTCTGATGATATTCTTGATTCTGAATTTTTGGAAACATCTTATAATGCAGCTAAAAAGCAGAATAGTGATATTACTATTGTTGGAGAAGAATTTTGCAGACGATTACCAAATGTCCCTGCATTGCCAACATGTGCTCAATTTTTGAAGATGGATTTTTTGAACAAATATCCAGACATACGATTTCCTAAGAATATTCAGCCTTGTGAGGACGGTTTGTTTTCTCATCAATTAATTGCTTTAACCCAAAATATAGGAACTAATCCTGATGGTATTTATCATTATAGACATCATGAAAATCAAAACCATTTAAAAATTAATGAAGACTGTTGGAAAGTCGTTCATCAGATTCCTATTTGGTTTGATATTTTAAATCAGTTTTATACAAATAACAATTTGTTTCATTCACATGCTCTTCATTTAGCACTTTTTATTGAGCATGAACCATTTGAACTTAGGTATTTATCTATGTCATTAGATAATGAGCAGAAAACTTTTTTATTTAATTTAATTAAAACATTTATGGTAAAAATTTTACCATATCTTTCTGATAAAGAGGAGACATTACTAAGCACACCTTTTCTTTATTTTATCAATTCTAATAATGTTAACGATTTTGATCAGTTTTATAGAAAATATATAAAACGAAAGAAAATTAAAAAGAGAATATACCTATTTCTTATAAAGTTTATTCCACTTAGGAAATTGAGAAAACAAGTGAGAAGGACTATTTGTGAAAAATTTTAAATCATGAAAATTTTATTCATACAACATAAGGGTTTTATTAACGGATCAGGAGGTACTGAAAAGATATGTAGTTTTTTGGCTAATGAATTTTCTAACTTGGGGCATACAGTTGAGATTGCTACGAATGAAGATGTTGATGGAGAACCTGTTTTTAATCTAAAACAAGAAGTTTTGGTTACGAATATTTTTGACAGAAATATTCCTCAGATTGAACTGAAAAAAACTTTTAATTATAGAGGTTCCAATCCTCTAAAATGGATTTCTTATAAGATTCAAAAGAAATTAATTAAGAGGGATAACAAAAAATTAATTAAACAAAATGGTGGTGCTAATGAACTTTTTAAGTTAAATCTCCATAACCGATCAAAAGCTTGGAAATCTTATATTGATGCTTTACATCCAGATATTATTATAACAATGTCTATAAGTTCTCTTTTAGAAATTACTTTTAGAAACGAATTTAAGGTTCCAATAATTAATTCCACGAATGGAAGACCAGATTATGATTATTCTGATGTTTTGTGGTATAGAAGTCCTTTTGAAATGGATTTATTAAGAAATGCTTATCAAAAACTTTCTGGTATTCAAGTTTTATTTGACAGTTACAAAGATTTTCTTCCAGATACATTTCACGGGAAAGCTGTAACTATTCCTAATCCGGTACCTCAATTTCCGGATACTGAAATGGTAGATCTTAAGGTGATAAAGAAAAGGTATAAGATTATTAATATTGGTTCTTTAGCAACGGATTGTAAACAGCAGCATGTTGCAATTGATGTTTTTGCTTCTATTGCAGAACGTTTCCCAGATTGGGATTTACACTTTTGGGGGCTTGGAAATGATTTTAATTTTCTGAAGGATAAAATTCAGAAAGTTAATTTACAAAACCGGATATTTTTGAATGGCTTTACTCATGATCCCATAGCAGAATTAAAAGACTCTGATATTTTTATTTTCCCAAGTAAATATGAAGGCTTTGGACTAGCCTTAGCTGAAGCAATGTCTTTGGGACTTCCTGCTTTAGGATTTACGACATGTTCTGGGGTTAATGAGCTTATACAACATGACGAGAGTGGGTTTCTTGCTCAAAATACTGAAGACCTTAGAGTCTATCTTGAAAAGCTGATGAGTGATTGTACTTTACGTTCCGAATTAGGAAAAAAAGCTCATTTTGAAATGAAAAAATATACTCCCAAAACAATTGGCAATGAATGGGAGTTTTTCTTAAAAGCATTTGCTTCTTAATTTGTTAAGATAACATACTGAAAATTTCTTCTTTTTGAGCGTCAATTGAGAAAGGATAAATTCCTTTTTCAGAATTGTTATGAAGGGTATTCCAAAGTGTTGTGTTTGTACAAATAGCAATGACATTATCTGCGAATTTCTGATAATCTTCATTACCCGCAATAAGTGCTGTAATTCCATCTTCTAAAAACATTCCTTCTGCTCCGATTTCGGTTGTTAAAACAGGAAGTGTATATTCCAAAGCCTGACCAATTTTACCTTTTACTCCAGCCCCAAAACGTAATGGAGAAACTGAAGCAAAACATTTCTCGTAATATGGGATAATATTTTCAACATATCCCGCGATTTCAAAGTTTTCAGAATTCATTTTCTGTATAAACTCCGGTGATTCTGAACCTATAATGGTGATTTTAAGATTAGGTAGCTTTTCCCAGACTAGAGGCATTATTTTATTATAAAGAACTTCAACAGCATCTACATTAGGATCGTGTAGGAAAGTGCCGATGAAAAATATACTTTCTCTTTTTTCAAAAGGGGGCATATCTTCAGGTTTTACTTTCAGGTTATGAACATTACTGACTGTGAAAAGTTTTGACTCATCAACAAAAGATTTCATAAATTCTTTTTCTTTATCACTAATTACAGCAATCTTATCTGCTTTTTTACAAAGCTCAGTTTCAATATATTTGTAATGAAGAACTTCTTTTGCTCTTTGTTTGTCATATTTTATTTCAAGACCTCTTTCCATTCTAAGGTAATGAATATCAACCATATCATAGATTATCTTTGCATGAGGAGCTTCTTTTCTGAAAAAATCTAAATAATATTCAAAAAGTTCAGGTCTGTGACACCAAACAAAATCAAGAGTTGGGAGTAAGCTATTAATGAAATGTTTTTTACCTTTCATTATCCCAAATTTGTTTATAAATGGAGCATAAACAGTTACATTATGATTATTGAAATTTTGAATATATTTTTTAGATTCTATGGTTGGAATTGATTTTCTCCAATCCATTAGATATACATTGTAATATTTGGCTAAAAATTTAGCAATTTCTGTAATTCGATTAGATGCTGAATCTTTATCAAAAGTCGGAATTTGACTGTCTATAATAAGAATGTTTTTTTTATTTTTATCAGGGACAATGTTTTTGTCTGATAAAGGATAATGATTCTTAATATGGATGTAATTTTTTATCTTTCGTTTAATTCCCATCGGGTTATAATTTAAATATTCTTTTTGTAAAGCACCTTACACTGTATTTATCAAGAATGTTTTGTGAAATCTCTATGTAGGGTAATTCAAGGAATTCTATGATTTCATGAGTGCTAATATCTTCACTGTTTATGATCAACATATTATTGGGATGATAAAAATCGTAATTTTTCACCATTGAATTTGTTGTGATAAGTTTTTTTCTGTAACCCAAACTTTCAAAAGTTCTGAAAGAAAGACCTTTTTGGTCTAATCTCTGTATATCTATCATTGCTTTTGATTCTGAAATAATTTTTTTTGTTTCTTCTAAAGATAGATATTTTGTTGTGGAGATCAAATGCGGATAACTCAGTTTTTCAAACCAAAATAATATAAAGTGAATTCTAAGTCCTGCGGCAAATAATACTTTAGATATATGATCAATTTCATTAATCCTGGAATCATATGATGAGATATTAAAAACATCATATTTTACTTCATTAGATGCTATCTTTTCGTCATATATAAAATTAGTTGTCTCTATAAAATTGTGTTCTTCAATATCTTCTTTTTCGTACGAATATATCTCATCAAAAAAATGGGCTATCTCAAGTTGTTTAGGGTATTTTTTACAGCTATCATAATAGTAAGCTATAAAACTATCTGTGTTATTTTTTAATTCTTTTAATAAAGAGATATCAACAAGATCTGGGCGAATAATAAAAATAATATCCTGTTTTTCTTTAATTTGTTGAACAATTTGTTTATTGAAGAATTCTTTTTTTATGTTTTTACCGAAGAGTTTTGTGATACCATTCCATATTTTTACGCCTAAGTTAGGGTACTTATACTTTATAGAATCTGTTTTAATATCTGTTACAGTTACATGAGAGTGGAGTTCTTGAACTACAAAGTCAATATATCCGTAAGCAAAAGGATAAATTAATGTAATCTTCTTCGACATTATCTAAATATTTCTTGTAATTTTTTTTCGAAAGCCTGCTCTTCATTCAAAACCATATTTTTATAAATTTTGAATTGAGGAATATGCTCTGGATAATTATCCAAAACTTCTTTTATTTTCGTTATAATTTCAGGAATTCTTTTTTCACTAAAATCAAATTTATATTCTTCAGGAATCGTAAGGTCCTCATAATAGGCTGATGAACCGTTTTTTCCTGAAATAATGCAACAATCTTGGGAAACAGATTCTCTTAACATCTTATCCCGCCCAGGGTTTTCTCCAAAATCAACGTATAATAATGATTTTGACATTAGGTCTTTTATTTGGAGGGCGTTCATGTTTTGAATAGGAATCCACGTTAGCTCAGGTGAGCTTTTAATTAATTCCGAAATTTCCTTTTTCCCTTTTTTGGGGTTATATAATATTGTTTTGTTTGAAATGTCCTTTTGGATAGGTTGAGTATTATCTAAAAATATAGGATTAATATAATCGCATACAAAATCTATTTGATTTTCATGAATACCATGATTCTTTATATAGATAGAAGATCTGAAAGACTGTGCCCATTGAAAAACATTCGGCAGAGGTTCAAAATGATATTCTTTATCTTCTTGTTTGTAAAATAGCTTTGTGAAAAAACTTTGTTTTCTTATTCTATAATCCATTAAGATTTTGTAAAAATCTACACTCAGCCACCAGATGATTTTTTGGCTTAAAGGATATTTTTTTACCAAGAATGTCATTGACTCTGGGATTATCAGAATGTTTTCAGGACTGTCTTCAACAGTATCTATTTCACCCGTTTTATAAATAGAATAGTTTTCTGGTTTAGCATTAGCTCTTTTGGGAATGTAATGCATAAACACATTATTATAGTTCAGCTCATAAAGTTTATTTGATAGCTGATGGAGTGCTTCCGGACCACCTGTTACTTTTCTTGGAGGGCAGAATATGATGATTTTGGAAGTATCTGTATACGAAATCATAAAGGAAATGAATTAAAAATAGGCTATTGAAAATATACAATCAATTACCGGTTGCTATAATACTATTTAATTTTTAAAATTACAAAACTTTAATTAACCAATTCGTCTACCCAGTTATCTATCAGATATTTATTTAAAATGTCTTGTGGGATGTCAATGTAAGACGTTTCAAAGAAATGGTCAGTAATTTTTATATCCTCAATATCGTCTATAACGAATATATTTTCGGGATTATAAAAATCATAATTAATAATATCTGTATTTGTTGTAATTAGTTTTTTCTTGAGACCTAAACTTTCAAATACTCTAAAGCTTAATCCTTGTTGATTACTTCTATTAATATCCAACATTATTTCAGATTGTTCTAATAAATGGTTGATATCCGAAATAGATAAGGTACATTTTGAGAACTCTATATAAGGATCATTATTTTCTTTAGAGGTGAAAATAATAATTTTACTTTTCACATCCATATTATACAACGTTTCCGCTATTTTTTTTACAATAGGAAATCTTTTGTCGTATGAGCTGATATTGAATACTTTATATTTGTATTTTAGAACCGTTTTAGTAACGGTTTTATAGATAAAATTTGTTTTAAAGTGTAAATTATACTTTTTACAATCCTTTTTCTCAAATGAAAAAACCTTATCAAAAAGAGAAAGTATATTTTTTGTTTTTGGATACCTATTAATAGAATCATTGATGATTAATACTGATTTACTTGCTTTTTTATTAATAGCTTCTATCGTTTGTTGAGACAGAAAATCAGCTTTTATATAGATGGCGGTATCTATTGATTTGAGATTTTTAATTTCATTTAAAATGGTCTCATTATAATGGATGTGTTTAAGATTGGCTATTCCTAAATTTTTCGTGAAAAAATTAAGAGCTTTATGTGAAAACCCAGGATATTTATACTTAAAGCTGTGAAAATTTATGTGCTTTACTTCATAAGATTTTCTCTCCAAAGCATCGGCAATGTATTGATTATAGCCCCAATTATCGTAGGTTATTAAAAGTATGAGCTTTTTATTTTTTTGCATTCTATCTCTCTATTCTTAATTCTTACAATTAATTACACTAATGTTTTGTCCAAGAATTCTTCCAAATCATTTTTCAAAAATGAAGGTTTGAAATCTGAATAGGTTTTAGAATCAGGTACAAAATTTGTAATATGCAAAAATCTATCCATTTCTGGATTACTGCTCCACGCCCAATCTGATAACTGAATGTGAGGAGAAAAAATTGTAAAAGTAGGAATGTCCAAAGCTTTGCTAAGATTAGTAGCGCCACCTTCATTACCTATAAGACATTTGCAAAGGCTTGTGACCGAAGCAAATTCACGTAAGTTTCTAGTATCGAAGTTTTTTATAATTAATTTTTTAGTGTTGGGGGATATCAAGGTGAGCAGTTTCTCAAACAATCCCTTTTGAGATGGAAGGTAGTTGCATAGAATCTTAGCATCAGGCTTATAATAGGCAATATATTCCAACAATTCAGCCATATATTCTATAGGATATGTTTTCTCTTCAGAACTACCGAAAGTACTTATCATAACCAAATTGTCATGAGAAGATAATCCATTTTCAGCAAGAATTTTATGAGCATTATTCACTTCTTCCTCTAGCAAATATACTTTGGGAAATACTTCCTGAAATTGAATTTGTAAAGGTTCTAGCATCAATAATCGATGTTCAATACCTAAAGTAGTATTTTTTGATTTTAATTTTTTATCTCTTTTTACTGGGAAATTGTAAAAAAATTGAGTGTATTTTTTTAAAAAACCAATTCGTGTTTTTGCTCCTGAAAATAAAGTTATAATGCCTGTTTCAATTTTTGAATACAGGTCTATAACTAAATCAAATTTTTGTCGTTTTATATCTGCTAAAGTATTAATCATGCTATCTTTAAAAAAGATAACATGATTAACATAAGGGTTTCCAATTAAGATTTGAGCATGTTTCTCGTCTAGGAGAAAGCTAATTTCGGCCTGTGGATATTTTTTTTTCAATAAAGGAAGAATTGTACTCGTCACAAGTACATCACCCATGAATTTTTTTTGAATAATTAAAATTTTCATATTAACCGTGAAACTCCAGAATTGTTTTTTCAATAATTCTTACGCAGTCTAACAATTGCTCTTCTGTAATAACCAATGGTGGTGCTAGTCTGATAATGTTTCCGTGAGTAGGTTTAGCAAGTAATCCGTTTTCTTTTAATTGTAAACAAAGATTCCAAGCAGTAGAACTGTCCGGAGTATCATTAATTAGAATAGCATTTAATAATCCTTTTCCTCTTACTTTGGTGATAAGATCAGATTTTGCAATCAATTTTTCTATTTCACTTCTGAATAGTTGACCTAATTCCTCAGCTCTTTCAGATAGTTTTTCATCTGCAACAACATCTAAGGCTGCAATTGCTACTGCACATGCAATAGGATTTCCTCCAAATGTTGAACCGTGTTGTCCCGGTTTGATGACATTCATGATTTCGTTATTTGCCAAAACCGCTGAAACAGGATACATTCCTCCAGAAAGTGCTTTTCCAAGGATTAAAATGTCGGGTTGTACATCTTCGTGATGGCAAGCGATTAATTTTCCTGTTCTTGCAATACCTGTCTGAACTTCATCAGCAATGAAAAGTACATTATATTTTTTACAAAGCTCAGAAGCGTTTTTCAGGAAGTTCTCGTCTGGAACATATACTCCGGCTTCCCCTTGGATTGGCTCTACCAAAAAGGCAGCAATATTTTGTGCATCTTGAGCTAAAATTTCCTCTAAAGCTTTGATATCGTTGTATGGAATTTTAATAAATCCAGGAGTAAAAGGTCCATAATTCTGATTGGCATCAGGATCATTTGAGAAAGAAACAATTGTTGTGGTTCTTCCATGGAAATTATTTTCACAAACGATGATTTTTGCTGCGTTTTCAGAAATTCCTTTTACTTCATAGCTCCATTTTCTCGCTAATTTTACTGCGGTTTCTACAGCTTCTGCTCCAGAATTCATCGGTAAAACTTTATCGAACCCAAATAGAGTCGTTATTTTTTGTTCGTATTCTCCCAAATTGGAATTGTAAAATGCTCTTGATGTTAATGCTAATTTTTTAGCCTGATTCACTAAAGCATCTACAATTTTAGGATGAGAGTGTCCTTGGTTAACGGCAGAATAAGCAGAAAGAAAATCATAATACCTTTTGCCTTCTACATCCCAAACGAAAACGCCTTCTCCGCGGTCTAAAACTACCGGAAGAGGGTGGTAATTGTGTGCGCCATGTTTGTCTTCAAGGTCAATGAAATACTGTGAGTTTTTTACTGTTTCTACTGTTGACATATACTTTTGGTTTTGTACAAAGTTAATAATTTAATATGAGAAGACACAAAAACAAAAACTGCCTCAGAATGAGACAGTTTTCAAAATTTTTATTTAAAAAATAATCTTAGTGATTATCATATTTTCTATCCATTACAAAATCTTCCATGAATTTTGTAGTATAGTTTCCTGCAAGATAATCTTCATTATCCATCAATTGTCTGTGGAACGGAATAGTAGTTTTTACTCCCTCAATATAGAATTCTTCCAAAGCACGTTTCATTTTTGCAATTGCTTCTTCACGAGTTTGAGCCGTGGTGATTAATTTCGCAATCATTGAATCATAATTAGAAGGAATTGAGTATCCAGAATAAACGTGAGTATCAACTCTGATTCCATGTCCGCCAGGAATGTTTAATCCTGTGATTTTCCCCGGAGATGGTCTGAAATCAGCGTAAGGATCTTCTGCGTTGATTCTACATTCAATAGAGTGTAATTTTGGATAATAGTTGATTCCTGAAATTGGAGTTCCAGCTGCCAAAAGAATTTGCTCTTTAATTAAATCATAATCAATAACTTGTTCAGTAATTGGGTGCTCAACCTGGATTCTTGTATTCATTTCCATGAAATAGAAATTTCTATGTTTGTCTACCAAGAATTCAATAGTACCTACACCTTCATAACCAATGAATTCTGCTGCTTTTACAGCTGCATCACCCATTTTTTCACGAAGTTCGTCAGTCATGAACGGAGAAGGTGTTTCTTCTGTTAATTTCTGATTTCTTCTTTGTACAGAACAATCTCTTTCAGAAAGGTGGCAAGCTTTACCAAATTGGTCACCGGCAACCTGAATTTCGATATGTCTAGGCTCTTCAATCAATTTTTCCATATACATACCTCCGTTTCCGAAAGCAGCTACAGCTTCTTGAATAGCAGATTCCCAATGTTCTTTAAGGTCTTCAGCTTTCCAAACGGCTCTCATCCCTTTTCCACCACCACCTGCGGTAGCTTTAATCATTACGGGATAACCTGTTTCTTCAGCTGTTTTTACAGCGTGTTCGTAAGATTCAATTAATCCTTCAGAACCAGGTACACATGGTACACCTGCTGCTTTCATGGTAGCTTTAGCATTTGCTTTATCTCCCATTTTCTCAATCTGCTCAGGAGAAGCACCAATGAATTTGATACCGTTTTTCTGACA
Organism: Chryseobacterium polytrichastri; assembly: GCF_900142445.1. Taxonomy (GTDB): domain Bacteria; phylum Bacteroidota; class Bacteroidia; order Flavobacteriales; family Weeksellaceae; genus Chryseobacterium; species Chryseobacterium polytrichastri. Next base: position 63,066 of record NZ_FRAV01000019.1, read on the forward strand.
GATTCTAGAGAAATTAGCATTTTCAGATAAGAATCCGTAACCTGGATGAATAGCGTCTGCATTCGTAATTTCTGCAGCAGCTATAATGTTAGGGATCTTAAGATATGAGTCTTTACTCATTGCAGGACCAATACAAACAGCCTCGTCAGCAAATCTTACATGAAGACTGTCTTTGTCTGCAGTAGAGTATACTGCAACAGTTTTGATTCCCATTTCTTTACAAGTACGTAAGATACGCATTGCAATTTCGCCACGATTGGCAATTAATATTTTTTTGAACATCTCTCCGAAATTTTAAATTATAAATTTTGAATTTTAAATTATTTTAAATGAAAAGCCTTCATCTAAAATTTATAATCTTTAATCTAAAATTCCTTAAGATGGATCTACTAAGAATAAAGGTTGGTCATATTCTACAGGAGTAGCATCGTCAACTAAAATTTTAACGATTTTACCGCTTACTTCAGAATCAATTTGGTTGAATAATTTCATTGCTTCAATTACACAAACAACTTTTCCAACAGAAACTTCGTCTCCTACGTTTACGAAAACATCTTTATCTGGAGATGGTTTTCTGTAGAAAGTTCCAATCATTGGAGATTTGATAGTAATAAATTTGCTGTCATCAGATGCAGCTTCAGCTTTTTCAGCAGGTGCAGATGTAGCAACTGGAGCTTGTGCAGGAGCAGCCATTTGTTGTGGTGCTGTGTGGTAAACAGCAGGTTGAGCATAAGCAACTTCGCTTCCAGCTAATGGAGTTTTAATAGTGATTTCGAAATCTTTAGTTTTGTACTTCACTTCAGAAACTTCAGCCTTAGATACAAACTTAATAAGATTTTGTATGTCTTTAATGTCCATAAATTTGATATTTGATTTTGGGTCAAAGATACCAAAAAAACGTAAAAAACAACAAAAAACCGCCGAATTTTATCAAAATTGGGCGGTTTTTGTATAAAAACGAGTGTTTTTCAATGAAAAACGACTTCTTAGTTTTCTTCAGTAGTTGCTACTTCTTTTTCCAATACTACTTTACCTCTGTAGTAAAGTTTCCCTTCATGCCAGTGAGCTCTGTGGTAAAGGTGCATTTCTCCTGTTGTTGCATCTTTAGCTAGTTGAGGAACTACAGCTTTGTAGTGAGTTCTTCTCTTATCTCTTCTTGTGGACGATTGTCTTCTCTTTGGATGTGCCATCTTGTAATAACTTTTTTAATTTGATGAGCGATGAGATTCTTTTCATCCTCTCATCATATTTAAATTATTTTAATTTTTATCTTTTAACTTCTTAAGTGCTTCCCATCTTGGGTCACTTTCCGGTTCTTTTTCTTCAACTTCTTTCGGGCTGAATTTTTCAAGAATTTCCAGATCTTCTTTACTTACGTTGGGTGAAACCTTTTTCATTGGTATGGAAAGGATCACGTTTTCGTAAATCAACTGTGCTACATTAAAAGCATGGTCGTTGGTTGGAATGGTGATAACATCTTCTTCGCTGTCATCGTATTCTTCTCCAAACTTAACCAAAACTCTGATGTCATTTTCAATAGGGTGGTTGAAATCATCGTTTGTGATATCACAAACCAGCTCTACAGTCCCATTGGTTTCTATCTCAAATTCTAAAAAAGTAGTGTGTTTCTCAAGAAAAACATCTACTGAAATCTTAGGATTTGTAAATTCCTGCTCAGTGTCAAATAATTGAAAGAACGATTTGTCTATCTCAAATTTGAACTGGTGCTTCCCGATTTTCAGTCCGGAAAAGCTCACGTCATAGTTTCTTAACTTGTCCATAAAATGAGTGTGCAAAAATATGCATTTTTTTTATAATTACAAATAAAATCCCCAACAAATTAATTTTAAATTTGTTTTAAGGATTTATGCTTCAGTTTCATCTGGTAAATCTTCATCAATTCCGTTGTCGCTAACCATTTTTCTTGGCTGCATACGGTTGCTCATCAATTCGTTGTATTCGCTTCTATTCTTGAAGATTTTAATGGCTGTGAAGATTGCTTCTGAAAAACTTTGTTCATCTGCAATGTTTTGTCCAGCGATGTCATATGCAACGCCATGGTCTGGTGAAGTTCTTATAAAAGGAAGGGCAGCCGTATAATTTACGCCTTCTTCATAGGCTAATGTTTTGAAAGGAGCCAGGCCTTGATCGTGATACATTGCTAAAACAGCATCGAAGCTTCTGTATTTGCTTGGCTGGAAAAAACTGTCTGCAGGGAAAGGTCCGAAAGCCAAAACTCCATTATCAGAAAGCTCTTTTATTGCTGGAGAAATAATTTCAATTTCTTCATTTCCGATCACTCCGCCATCTCCTGCATGTGGATTTAATCCTAAAACAGCAATTTTAGGTTTCGTAATATTAAAATCTTCAATTAAAGTTTGATTTAACGCTCGGATCTGTTTTTTTATTTTTTCCTTAGAAATGTTTTCAGCTACTTTTGCCAACGGGATGTGGTGGGTAGAAACAGCAACTTTTAAATCTTCCGTTACCAAAAACATCAATCCTTTTTTACTGAATTTTTCTTCAAAATATCCTGTGTGGCCAGCATGCTTAAAGCCCATCTTCATCATTTCGTCTTTATTAATAGGAGCTGTTACAAGAACATCTATTTCTCCTTTCATTAAAGCTTCAGTTGCTGCTTCCAAAGAATCTATTGCCAATTTGGTTGATTCTTCTGTTGGTTTTCCCAATTCTACATTAGAATTGTCTTTCACAAGATTCACCATATTGATCTTTCCTGCCTGAGCCTGTGAAGTTTCGTTGATGTAATTAAAGTTTAAATTAAGCTTAAAAATATTTTTCTGATAGGTGAATAATTTCCCTGAACCAAAAATTATCGGAGTGAAAAAATCCGTAATGGCTTTGTCTTTCAGAGACTTCATGATGATTTCTGGTCCTATGCCGTTGAAATCCCCGATTGAAATTCCTACTCGTACTTTATGGTTTTTTGGGCTCATTTTGATTATCTTTGAAGATTATAATTTTACAAATTTAGCAAAAAATAATATGTTCACAGGAATTATTGAAGCAGTTGGAGTTATTGAAAAGATTGAGGAAAAAGGAAGTAACATTGATTTTACTTTAACATGCCCTTTTACCAATGAATTAAAAATAGATCAAAGCCTTGCTCATAACGGTTGTTGTTTAACAGTTGTTGAGATAAAAGGAGATCAATATGTCGTAACGGCAATTAATGAAACATTAGAAAAAACCAACCTTGGAAAATGGGATGTGGGAACTGTTGTTAATCTTGAGCGTTGCATGAAAATGGACGGAAGATTAGACGGACACATTGTTCAAGGTCACGTTGATCACACGGGAGAAGTTGTGGGAGTTGAGAATAAAGACGGAAGCTATTTTATTACGGTTAAATATGAATCTAACGGAAGTTTTGTAACAGTTCCACAAGGGTCTATTACTGTAAACGGGATAAGCCTGACCGTTGCGAAAAGTGAAGATTCTCAGTTTTCAGTAGCAATTATTCCTTATACATGGGAGTTTACCAATATGCAGCATCTTAAAATCGGAGATAAAGTTAATCTGGAATTTGATATTATTGGTAAGTATATTGCTAGGTTAATTAATAAACAGAATGGCAATTAATAAATACAAAGGATATAGTTTAAGGAATCGGGTCTTTTTCGGCTTCTTACTCGTATGTTTTTTAAGTGTTGCCGCTTCGTCGTTGGTTCCTTATTTTGTTTTAAAGAGTAACTCTTTAGAGCAGAGTAGGATAGACATGCAGGATAAAACAAACGCCGTAATGGGGTATTTGGATTATGCTGTGAGTCGTGCTCTTGTGGAGACAAAAGACCTTCCTGAAGTTCTAGGTAATAAAATTCTTGAAATTGCGGATATCAATCAACATGATATTGTTATTTATGATTTAAAGGGGAATTATCTGCTTTCTAATAAAGATGAGAGCTTGGTTGAGCAAAAAACGATTCCTTTAAATATTGTGAATAAAATTCTGGCTACCGATGCAAGAGTTGATATTAGAGGATATGATCAGGCTAAAGATGCGGTTTTTACATCCTCTTATTTAGTGTTGAAAAATAATGTTCTAGACCCAATAGGTATTGTGTATATTCCTTTATATCACAATGAATCGGCGTATCTGGATGTCCTTCATCAATATGTTAAATATATCTTATTGGTAGATATATTTCTTATTTTATTTAGTATTTGGCTAAGTTGGGTTACTTCTAATAATTTGGCGAAAACAATTACTAAGTTTTCTGATATGATCACACGTATCACATTGTTTGAGAATGAAATGCATCCTATCAGATACTATAAAAACGATGAATTGAATGCGCTGGCAAGAGCCTATAATAGGATGATTCTCCAAATTCAGGATCAAAAAGAAAGATTACGCTTTAAAGCCTCGGAAGAAGCTTGGCGGGAAATGGCCAAACAGGTTGCTCATGAGGTGAAAAACCCTTTGACACCAATGAAGTTGACTATTCAGAATTTTGAAAGAAAATTCGATCCTGAAGATCCAAATATTAGAGAAAGAGTAAAGCAGATGAGTAAAACGATGGTTGATCAAATTGATTTGATTGCTACCGTTGCTTCAGCTTTTTCAGAATTTGCAAAGCTTCCTGAGAAGAATAACGAGGTAATCAATCTGAATACAGAGGTTGAAGATATTCTGCGTGTTTTCAATGATGATAGTATTTTTATCCATTCCAATAAGAGCAATATCATGATCAATATGGATAGGATTTACCTTTCCAGAATTATTACCAATCTTGTTACCAATGCGAAGCAAGCTGAAAGTGATGAAAGGAAATTAATTATTAATGTTGATGTAGAGCAGCATCAGAGAAGAGTGATGGTGTCTATTCAGGATAATGGTGTTGGGATTCCTGAGAATATATATGAAAGGATTTTTGAGCCTAATTTCACTTCGAAGAATAGTGGGATGGGACTTGGTCTATCCATGGTAAGAAAAATGGTTGAAGATTATAAAGGGGAAATCTCTGTGAAGTCTGAAGTAGGAAAAGGATCAACATTCACAATTACATTACCAACCAATTTATAGTGAAGCCTTTTACATTTAAACAATTCGATATTTATCAGTCTAAAAATGTCTTTCGTGTAGGAACAGACGGTGTTTTGCTGGGTGCTTTAGCGAATGTAGATAACAAATCTAACGTTCTGGAAATAGGAACGGGAACAGGATTAATCTCTTTAATGTTAGCCCAAAGAAATCAGCATGCTGAATTTTTAGGATTAGATATTAATGAAGATGCTGTAAATCTCACAAAATCTAATTTTGAGAATTCAATATTTAATCCAAGGTTAAGGAATGTTCTTCAGGATTTTAAAAATTTTGAAACGGAAGATAAATTTGATTTAATAGTTTCTAATCCTCCTTATTTTGAAGAATCAGGTTCTGAGAAGGATAAAATTGCTAGGCAAACGGTGGAATTAAATTTTCAACAATTAATTTCAAAATCATCCAAATTACTTTCTGAAAAAGGGCTTTTTTCTGTGATTATTCCTGTCGAAGTGGGACTTGATTTTATTGAAATTGCTAAGGAAAATCAATTGTTTTTAATCCGAAGAGTTAATATTAAAGGAATTGAAAATTCAAACGTAAAGAGATTGGTTTTAGAGTTTTCTTTAGCTGAAAATCAACTTGAAGAATCTGAATTTATTATAGAAAAAAGTCCGAGACAATACTCGGACCAATATCTTGAACTCACTAAAGAGTTTCATGTTTTCGGGAAATAAATTATTCAAATAATTCTGCTGTATCCAGCACAGAAACTTTACCGTCTTCACATCTAATCGCCTCTCCAGGGAAGTTTTGAATCATGTGATAATCATGTGTTGCCATTACCACAGCAGCTCCGTTTTCTAAAGCCACTTGTTTTAGTAAAGTCATAATTTCATTAGACGTCTCTGGGTCAAGGTTTCCTGTTGGCTCATCTGCTAAGATTAAGTCTGGATGATTCAGTAAAGCTCTTGCAATAGCTACACGCTGTTGCTCTCCACCAGAAAGCTCATGAGGCATTTTGTGCTTCTTGCTTTTCATGTTTACGCTTCCAAGAACCTCGTTGATACGGTCTTCCATTTTTGTTTTATCACTCCATCCGGTAGCTTCAAGAACAAATTTTAGATTTTTCTCAACTGTTCTGTCAGAAAGTAATTGGAAATCTTGGAAAACAATTCCTAATTTTCTTCTAAGGTTAGGGATGTCGGAAGTTTTCATTTTTGCAAGATCGAAACCAACAACAGCTCCATGTCCTGACGCTAACGGAATGTGTCCGTAAAGCGTTTTTAATAATGAGCTTTTCCCAGAACCTGTTTTTCCGATAAGATAACAGAATCGGCCTTTTTTGATGTTAAGATTCACATCAGAAAGAACCGTGAAGTTTTTTTGCGCAATCTTCGCGTGCTGTAAACTTATAATGCTATCTCCGGAGATATTTGTATGTGGCATAATTCAAATTTAAGAGGCTATTTCTAAAAAATATTTTCAGATCTTAAAAATAGAAAAAAGAAACCTAAAGAAACTAAATTTTAGTAAATTTTAACAACAAAAAATGCCTGAAAAAGTTCTTTTCAAGCATTTCTTGTATATTGTAAAATAAGATATTATCTCTTAGCTCTTGCAGAACTTACAGATAGACTCTTTCTACCTTTAGCTCTTCTTGCTGCCAAAACTCTTCTACCGTTTGGCGTTGACATTCTTTCTCTGAAACCGTGTTTGTTTCTTTTTTTTCTCTCCGATGGTTGGAATGTTCTTTTACTCATTACTATATATTTAAGTCGTAATTAATATTAATTTTTCAGGTTGCAAAGATATAGATTTTTTTATAAGTTCCAAACTTAACGCGTCTTTTTTTGGAAAATATTGAATCTTTTTTTTATCACTTATTTTATTACGCCCATGGATAAATGACTTAGGCGTAGTTTGAAAATAATGAGTTATGATTTATTTAAAAGCTCTATCTTTGAAGACTCAAATTTAAAGAAAATAAATGTTTACACCTGCAGAACTTTTAGAAATTAATACACTTCTTATTCCTGAAAACAAAATAGTTATTCTTACACACTATAATCCGGACGGAGATGCTATTGGTTCTAGCTTAGGCTTAAAGCATTATTTGCATGCAAAAGGAATCAATGCGGAAGTGGTTGTGCCTAACGATTTTCCTAAGTTTCTGAAATGGATGCCTGAGGCTAGAAAGAATGTTGTTGCTGAATATAAAAGGAAAGTAGCTTTTGATATTATTAATGAAGCGGATGTTATTTTCTGTTTAGATTTCAATTCTCCTGCTAGAATTGGTATTTTGGGAGAATGGCTAGTGAAGGCAACAGGTAAGAAAATCCTTATTGATCATCATCAGCAGCCAGAACAGTTTGATTATGTATATTCTGATACTGTAATCCCTGCAACTTGTCAAATGGTATATCATTTTATTGAAGCGATGAATGATGAACATTTGGTAAATAAAGATATTGCAGAATGTCTTTATACTGGAATAATGACAGATACAGGAGGTTTCCGTTTTCGTTCTACCAGTGCAGCAACGCATAGAATTATTGCTAATCTTATTGAAAAAGGAGCAGATCCTTCTATGATAACTTCTAATACATGGGATACCAATACGGTTTCACGTCTTCATTTATTGGCTTTGATCTTAGGAAGAATTGAAGTGGTGAATGAGGGTAAAGTAGCCGTTTTATATTTAACAAGAAAAGAACTTCAGGAATACGGTTTCCAGAAAGGAGATACCGAAGGTTTTGTTAATTATGGATTGAGTATTGTTGGTGTAAGAATGTCTGCATTCTTTATGGAAGACTTGTATGATGATTTTATTAAAATATCATTCAGAAGTAAAGATGATGTGGATGTGAATCAGTTTTCAAGAAAATATTTCAGTGGAGGAGGGCACATCAATGCGGCAGGAGGAAAATCGAATGCTTCTTTACAGGATACGCTTGAAAATTTTAAAGCTAAAGTGGAAGAAGAAACTTTGTCGCTGAATTTAAATAGCTAAACCTCAATATCTACAAAGACTTTTGCTTTTCATTTTTAAAAGAATCTAAACACTTAATAAAGTGAGAATTCAGATTCGAAATAATGATAATGACGTATTTTTCTAGCTCGGATCTTGAATGTTAGTTACTTTTTTATAACCTTTTTCTTCAAGCTCTGTGCAAGTATATTCATAAACTTCTTGAAACATTATGTCAAGATTTTTCTTACTGAATAAACTGAATTTCGTCATTTTTGGGGGATCCAGAAATATATTACAGGATTTCGCTTTAGAGTAAACAGATTTTGCTATGGCTAAATGTAAAATCCGGTCAAATTCTTTCATTAGGCTCATGTGCTTGAGCTCTTCGTAACTTATTGAGTTGACGTGTGAACCAATTAAAAAGTCACACTTGTCAATAATAGGACCTATGGGCAGATTGTCTAAAACACCTCCATCTACATATATTTTATCTCCCATCTTTATGGGTGGAAAAATAAACGGAACGCTGGAGGATGCTAAAAGCGGTTGAAAAAGCGGTCCCTCAGAAAAGAAATCTACGATACCTTGTGTCATTTCTGTTGTGGCAACATAGAGAGGGATTTTTAAGACTTTAAAATCATCTTCAGGAAAATGATCATTAAATAATTTTAAAATGAAACTAGAGCTGAATATCCCATTTTTAGAAAGCCTTAAATAGGATCTTGAAAAAAATGTGGTTTCTTTTACAATTTCTATCATTTCATCAGGCGTTTTACCGAAAGAATAGAAAGCAGCGACGATAGAGCCTGCGCTTGTTCCTGAAATGATATGTGGTTTCAGATCATATTCTTCCAACGCTTTTAAAACGGCAATATGGGCAATTCCACGCATTCCTCCGCCTGAAAGTGTCAAGCCGATAATTGGTTTCTTTTTTTTGAAAGAGAATAGCCCCATTGCTGAATTTAATCTTTACTAAGATACAAGAATTTTTGATATAAAAAGATTAAGGCTCGTCACAATCAGAGTCTATTTTTATGAAAAGTGAGTTGAACTCTTTTTCCATTTTCTCATCGTGTAATGGACCTGAAATTTCCTCGTTTGCACAATTTCCCCAGCCAAAAACTATCAGATCCAAAATAGCGTAATCTTTTTTATCGGGAGAATTTAAACGACTTTCAAACTCATTCCTGATTCTTTGTGGGTCGCTGTTTTTTTTACTCATTTCTTCACGCAGTTTTCGCCATTCTTTCACCATTTCATTATCATTAGAATTCAGGGCTTTTATAAAGCGCTCACAATTTTTAGAATATTTTTTATTTAATAAAACAGATGGATCAGAGAATGCCATTACTTCTGTCTTTCTAATTTCATATTCGTGTAACAAAGATTGGTACGTTTCTTTTTTTACATTCTGCCAGTAAGGGGTATTGACAATCTTTAAATTTTCAATTAATTTCTTTTTTTCATTGAAATCTTTTTCTAACTTTTCAAGAATCTGATCTCTGTCCATTCTCACTTGCTGAAGAGTCTCAAGTTTGAAAACCTGAGGTGTACTCAAAATGACGGAACCTAACTGGAAATATAGTTTATAAGTTCCCTCCAGCTCTTCTTTGGTGTATTTGTTCTCATCAAAATAAGCTTTGTTTTGACATAACTCTGTTTGAAAATTAAAAATTCCCGGTTTACTTGATTGGGTTTTTAGGCTGTCTTTTGGTGTGCTTTCTGTAATTGTAGTCGAATCTTTTTGAATAGGATTCTTGGAAACCTGAGTTTCTTTTTTACAACTAAATAATGAAAGAAAAATAATGGAAAGTATATAAATTCTCATAGATGAATTTTTTAAAGAACTAAATTTTTCGGCATATTGTGAAGAAGTTCTGTATTGATGATTTCTGCACAGATAATTGGTTTTTCCCAGTGTCCGTTATGTCCGCAATCAAGAACGTAAGATTTGATATTGGTTCGGTCGGGAAGGTTTTTGATAGTTTTTTCTGTTTTTACAGCATTGTCGTGTTTTCCTGCAATAACTAAAATTTTAGCTTCAAGATTTTCTAACACATGTTTTTTATCGGTTCTGTCTACCATGCCTTTTACACAGGCTAAGGCTCCTAAATTATTGGTGGAAAGAGCAATTTTCAAAGCCGTTTCTATTTTTCCTTCCAGAATGTCTCTTTCGTTTGGATTAAATAAATTAGGAATTCCCGCTCTTGCGTAATGTGCAAAAGCATCTTTGATAATCCTATAGCTTTTTATGCGTTGTTCTTTCTTTTCTTCATCATCAGGAAAATAGGTGGAGAAAAATAGTGTTAAGCTTTTCAATGTTTCAGGGTGTTTTTCAGCAAATGCTAATGAGATATAACCTCCCATTGAATGTCCCAATAAATGAACTTTATTTAATTTCTGATGATCTAAAACTTTCTTCACTTCATCAGCCATTAAATCAATACTGTGGATTTCTCCTAAAACTTCGGATTTACCATGACCGGGAAGATCTATTTTTAATAGTGAAAAATTTTCAGACAAATGAGGTTCCATGTCGCTCCAAATAGAACTGTTTTCCATGAAACCATGAAGCAGTACCAATGTCTCTTTTCCGTTTCCTTTTCTCTCGAAATGTAGCATAGTTTCAAATATTAAAAGTGAATGTCAATATAATCAACAAATCCCGAACCATTTACCATATCCTGAAGTCTCCAGGTTTTTCCGCCGTCTTTAGACATAAATGTTTTTGTTCCTTTTCGGGCATAGGTTTTTCCGTTGTCGTTTGAAGAAATGCTCTGCGTAATGTCTCCTGTGAAGTTAAGATGCTTAGGGGAAACAACAATTGCAGATCCTTTAATGGTTATAAAATCTTTTCCGGATTTAATATTTCCTGAAACATCATAGTCGTCTCTACCCATTTTTTTGAAATTCACAGAACCTGATTTTGTTGATGAATTCTGGCTTTGGTACGTGAATTTATGATCTCCGCTAAAATCTTTAAAATTATTTTCGCTGTTTTTAGCTTTAATACTGTCATTCATTTTGGTTCTGACCGCATTAATAGAATCAATGATTTTTGTGCTGTCTGATGGGTTGGGTGTAGGTTGTGTTTCTTTTTTTGAACATGAAACCATTAAGGCTATAATAGCAATTGCGGTAATTAGATTTTTCATCAATACTTAAAATTATAATCTCAAATGTAAATAAAAAAGAGCATTTTAAAAATGCCCTTTCGTATTATTTTGTTAATTCCTCGTAAACTTTCTTTTCCCAAGGTTTTATGTCTGTAACTCCGTATCGTTCTTTTTTAGAAATGGCGATATTATCTAAGATATCTACGAAATTTTTGTAGTTTGCCTTATCGGTAGGTTCAATAATAACTGTGAAGTTTTCTTTAACTGGTGCATTTTGATAGGCTTCAGAAATAATCTTTGAAATCTTCACACCGCTAAAATCTGTTTCTTTTAAATTACCTGTATTTAAATCTTGCTTGTCTTGTTGATGGTAGAATACTCTGTTGTCTTTTCCAAGAATAAACGTTACTTGGTTTTTAACATCAACTACGTTTGTTGTTGGTATTGGACTTTTCGCAGGCAATCCCAGATCCATCACGTTAGGTTTTGTAAAGTTGGTGGTAAACATAAAAAAGGTGATTAATAAAAACCCTAAATCTACCATTGGAGTCATGTCAACTCTGATCAATTTTTTCTTTTGCTTGCCTCCTTGTTTTTCTTGTGCAATTACTTCAGCCATGATTACTATTTTTTAAATGTTAAACAGTTTGTAATAAAGAGTGATTTGTTTTTTTTTATTTGAAGGAATCAATACAAAGTCTATACCTAAATTACATAAATGGTGTAAAATATTTAAAAATGATTATTATTTGTTAATATTATGTTGTATTCTTTTTTAATTGTATAAAGTTTTGTGATATTTTAAGTGTTTGATTATAGTTTCGTTAAACTCTTTTGTCTGTTATTTTTACAATAAAAAAAACTCACACTTTTCAGCGTGAGTTTTTAGTAATATTTTGAATTTTTTATTTATTCTTTTTGTAATAATTAACACCACATTCCAAGAATTTTTTGAAATCTTCTTTCGGCATATATCCTGAAACCGGAGCATTGATTACTTTTCCGTCCGGAGTTATCAAAACGTAGTGGGGTTGAGAGTTATTATTAAAATTAACTTGTTGGAACAAACTCCATCTGTCTCCAATTGTTTTTACTTTTTTAACTTGGCCCTCGCCCAAATCAATCTTCGTTTTTTGATCTTCAGGAAGTTCTTCTTTGTCATCAACATATAATGAAGCTAATACAATATCATTTTGAAGAATAGGTAAGATATCCGGTTCACTCCAAACAAATTCTTCCATTTTTCTACAGTTTTCACAACCGTAGCCAGTGAAGTCAATTAAAACAGGTTTATCTTCTTTTTTAGCTAATTCAAGAGCTTTGAAGAAGTCATGTTCAGGATGCATTCCCAAAATTCCATCTTTTTCATCGTGGAAATAGCTAACATTCAATGGAGGTAGAATTCCGCTTAACAATTGCAGTTTCGGACGTTCTGAAGGAACTAATCCTTGAATCATATAAATAACGAAACCAATTCCTAACACTCCTAAAATTTTTCTACCGATAGAGATTTTAGGTTTCTTATCATCGTGTGGAAATCTTATGATTCCGAATAAATATAAAGCTAATCCGATTGCGATAATGATCCATATTCCGATGAACAGTTCTCTTTTTAATAAGAATGTTTTAGAAACTAAATCTGCTTTTGACAAGAATTTTAAGGCTAATGCTAGTTCTATAAATCCTAAAACAACTTTTACCGTATTCATCCATCCTCCTGATTTTGGAAGACTTTGTAATGCTTGTGGGAATAGTGCCAACAATCCGAAAATAATGGCCCAAGCTAAACCAAACCCTGTTAAAGCTAAGGTTAACAGCGTTGGAATATGAGATGAACCTGATAATGATCCTCCTAATAAACTTCCTAAAATAGGACCTGTACAAGAGAAAGATACAATTACCAAAGTTAAAGCCATAAAGAATATACCGATGATTCCACCAGCTTCTTCTGCTTTTGAAGATTTATTTGCAATTGAGCTTGGTAACGAAATGTCGTAATATCCAAAGAAACTTCCCGCGAAGAAGATGAATATGATAAAGAATACAATATTCAACCAAATGCTTGTAGAAATTTCATTGAAGACGTTTCCTGCAATTCCATCAATTAAATGAAAAGGAACGCTTAATAAAACAAAGATCAAGAGAATAAAAAATCCGTACATCAGTGCATCTCTTTTGCCTTTTGATTTATCTTTATTCCCTTTTGTAAAGAAGGAAACTGTTAGAGGAATCATTGGGAAAACACATGGTGTTAACAATGCAATTAATCCTCCGATAAATCCTAGGAATAAGTACGTCCAATAATTTTCACTGTCTTTCACAGCTGCTGTTCCGCAATCTGTTAAAGGTTTTTGAAAATCAATAGATTCTATTTTTAATTGTTTTGGATCTAGCTTTGAAACTTCTTTTACTGTCATTTCTCCTTTTCCGGGATCAGCAGTTACTGTTTCAACCATTTTAGCAGAATCTTTAGTAGGTTCTACTATATCAGCAGTAACTTCTTCAGTTGCCCCTTTTGGAGTTACTTTTTGATTGAATTCTAGTGTGTTTGGAGCTAAACAAACGCGGTCGTCACAAGTTTGATAAGTAATTTCTGCAACCACATCGCCAGGTTTTGTTCCGTCTTTTAATTTAAACTTTTGTTTAAAGCCGGCGCTGTTGGAATAGAAGATAATCTTTCCGCCAAAGGCTTCAGAAAATTCTTCATGTTTTTTACCTGTTTCTGTGAACTTCCCAATCAGTTCAATATTTTTACCTGAAACTTTATATTCTGTAGGGATTCCGGTGTCTTCAGGAATGTCTTTAGAATAAATATGCCAACCGCTTTCCATTGTTGCATTCAACACGGCTTCATATTGGTTGTTTCCTAATTCGTTAACCGTAAGTTTAAATTTTACAGGATTTTTGATTTGTGCATTAATTCCTGTTGCTAAAAACAGCAGAATTAATAAAAACCAGTTTTTAAATTTCATTTTACTTTAATTAAAAATTTTGAGAATATTGTTTCGTTTTCTCATCCCTTGCATATGGTTTGCCTTATCTTAATGATAGAATTCCGAGAACAGAATTTTTTCTTTAAGGCTAAGATCCATTTTTTTTCTTCGCTAAAATAGCTAATTTTTCGTCCTTAAAAAAACGAAGGAACCCTCTTTTTCCTAAGAATTCTTTCAATAAAAGATGTTCGTTGATGTATTTACCTTAGCAGTAACAGAAATACGTATTCTTTTTACTAAAAATGTTGTGAGAAAATCCCTATTGATTTTCTCAATATGTTCAATACCTGATTCGGCAATTTACCTGATTCTCTTTTCTCCAGCTATCTTTTTTATTTTTTCTTCTCTAATGTTTTTGGAGGTTTTTCAGTGGAGATTTTATCCACAACAGCCATTCCAACTGTGGAGAACTGCTCAGCATTATAATACCCAAAGTCATATTGAACTAATTTTCCTTCAGAATCTAAAAATAAAAATGATGGGAAATTCACAATTTTGAATTCTTTTGCCAATGCTACACCTTCTTTTTCTGCGTCTATCGCAAGATTTACAAAGTTTTTATTGAATATGTCTCCAACTTTAGGATCGGGGAAAGTATTTTTCTGCATCAATTTACAAGGACCACACCAAGTGGTGTATATATCTATGAAAATGAGTTTGTTTTCTTTTTTAGCGATCTTTTTGGCTGCTTCCAAATCAATTTTTTGAAAATCAATACCTTTCTTACTTTGTGCATTAGCGGAAACTCCGATGATTAGGCACAGACTGAATATGATTGTTTTAAACATAATGTTGATATTTATTATAAGTTCCAAAAACAAAAAAAAATCACCCGTCTTTTCGAATGTTTTTTATAATGTATTGTATTTCAGTGTTGAAAATAATCGTTGTTTTTAATTTTTCTAATTTGTTCTACACATTTATGCTTCTGATTTTGTGCATTATGCTTACTGGTATATTGATATTTACTTTGAATCTCTTCAATACTTTTATTTTTCATAAAAATATCCTGAATTAAGTTTTTGCAATGCGTAGATATAGAATTGATATACACATTAAGTTTATCCCAATAGTCCCGCTCGTTTTCAATAGCCAAATTGATCTCTTCTTGATGGGTGGCGTAATAATTTTCCGGAATTTCTATGAAAAACTGTTTGTTTCTAAGCTTTTTCAACCATAAGTTTTTAGAAATCCCTGAAATGTAATAACCAAGACAAGTGTGCGCTTTGAAGTCGTCAGTAAATAACTTTTCGTATAAAATAACCAATGAATCCTGAAAAATGTCTTTGGCATCCTCTAGATTTCCTTTATTATTAAGAACAAATTTTTTAGTGTATGTAAAGTATTGTTGATATAAAATGGCAAAAGCTACATTGCTGTTTCTCTTAAAATCATCTATTGCTAGAGTATTTGTTGTTTTTCTGTCCATTTTATTTTCAACATTTTTTGAGTCTGCTTGCTGGCAGAGAACCTTCTATCTTGTCTATAAGGTAGTATTCCTAAAATCTGATCTTTTGCATCGCACAATAACCAAGCGTTTTCTTTTTCTAGAAAAGATAATTTTTCATCTCTCAGGAATTTTGAAATCTTCTTTTTTCCTGAAAACCCTGATGGGTAAAATTCATCTCCATCCTCTTGTTTTCTTAAACGTAAAGGAAAGTGGAGTTTATCGGCATCAAAATCCCATTCAACTATCTTATTGATTTCGTAGTTGCTTTCAATAATATCTTCGAGATTAATGATGATTTGGTTTTCTGAAAAATTAAAATTTTCAATCAGAAGAATTTCAGATTCGGGTTTCTTGCCTTTTACTTCCTCCTTCTTGCTTATAATCAATTCATCTCTATTGATGCTTAAATGATAGTCTTTTGAAAAAAAAGAACTTCCATTTTCAGCTTTGAAAATTTTAGAAATTTCCTCTTCCTGATTAAAACCATATTTCTTTAAAATTTCAAACTTTACAAAATCACTTTCCTGATCCAGCTTTTCTTTGGATAAAATTTTATGGTCTTTGTTAAATGTTGAAAGCTTATTTTCTATTTCTTTAATCTGATGTTGAACAAAATCTTTGGTCTGATTTAAATAAGAAGAGCTTTTTTTGAAGTTTTCCAAAAAATGGTCGTTCGTTTCTAAAAGCTTGGGAACAATCTCGTTTCTTATTTTATTTCTTAAATAATCACTTTTTTTATTAGAAAGATCTTCGCGAAATTCAACGCTGTTTTCTTTTGCAAACGCGTAAATTTCTTCTTTTGAAAATGATAAAAGAGGTCGAAGGATATTATTGTCATTGGAAGGGATTCCACTCAAACCATTAATTCCTGCTGCTTTTGAAAGATTTATGATGAATGTTTCCAATTGATCATTCAAATGATGAGCAGTTACTAAAAACTCTAACTTTTCCTGTTGCTGAATATTTTTAAAGAAAGCATAACGGAGCTCTCTTGCCCAAAGCTGAATCGAGTTATCGGGTTTTTCATCTTTTTCTGAAACTTCATATAAATGAAAAGGAATTTTGTTTCTCTCACAAAAATCCTGAACAACTTTTTGGTCAAGGTTAGAATCTTCACCGCGAAGTTTATAGTTGATATGGGCTATCTGAAAGGGAAATCCAGAATTTTGAAACAAATAAGCCAGCACCATAGAATCAGCACCGCCACTCACTGCTAATAAATAAGTGTGGTTTTCCGGATTGTGAATAAGATTTTCTAATTGATCTCTAAAACGTAATTTTTTCAACATCTAGGTTGATAATTTCTTTTGTGCAAAGATAACCCATATAATTAAAATGAATTTTCCTAAATTTGATTCGTCTAAAAAAGATTATTTATGAAGATTATTAAAATTCTAGCAGTTTCTGCGATGGCGTTGGGGATGACATCTTGTATAAGCAAAAAGCAATACGATGCTCTAAGTTCAAACTATAAGCAATGTATTGAAAACATTGGCGAAAGACAGAGAGAGATTCAGGATCTGAAGTCTCAAAACTCTGCATTGTCTGGTGAGAATAATTTACTGAAAAGTCAGCATGATGCTTTAAAATCATCATTAGATGCTTGTTTATCTAATACAGGTAAAAGCTCTGCAAATATTGATAAATTGGTAAGTGAGATTAATTCTTCAAACTCTTACATCAAACAGTTGATTTCTAATAATGCTAAAAATGACAGTTTGAATCTAGCATTATCAAACAAACTGAAAAGATCTTTGGATAATGTAACAGACGATGATGTTCAGGTAAAAGTATTGAAAGGAGTGGTTATGATCTCGCTTTCAGACAAAATGTTATACAAAGTGGGAGACTACAATGTATTGCCTGCAGCTCAGGAAGTATTAGGAAAAGTGGCTAAAGTAATTAATGATTACGATAAATATTCAGTATTAATTGAAGGTAATACAGATAACTCTCCATTAAGTTCTCCAAACTTGCCAAGAGACAACTGGGATCTTTCTGCATTAAGAGGTACATCAATTGCTAAAGTTCTACAATCTCAATTTGGAGTTGATCCTGCAAGAATTACAGCAGGTGGACGTTCTGAATACAATCCTAAAGCGACAAACATGAGCGTTTCAGGTAGAGCAGAAAACAGAAGAACAGAGATTATCATTATGCCTAAACTTGATGAATTCATGAAGTTGATGGATATTGCTCCTAAGAAATAAGAATTTCAAATTCAACAATAAAAAAATAACTCCTGAATTTCTTCGGGAGTTATTTTTTTTAATCAAATTAATTCTTCTTTTTTCAATAAGGAAATAATTCTTTGGAAAAATGAAGAGGATATTCCTGGTTTAGTTTTTTTCACAGAAGAAGCCGCCTTGTCCGGGGACACTGCGGTCTTCTGATTCTTAGTGTTTATTTGTTTTTCCCCTATCTTCATTGTTTTTTTTTTCTTAGTGTTTCTACCCGTCTTTGCAAAGGTATTACAATGGCTCATTAAAAAACATCCGTGTTTTTACGGTAAATGATATGGGACTTTCCCCATCTTTAAGAGAATGTTTGTTTCAAAATTTATTCTTTTTCCTTATATTTAGTTAAATTTGAATCACAAAAATTTGTAAAATGAGCTTTTTTGAAGAAAAGAATCCAGAAATGGACAGGTATTTGGAAACACACGGATCTTCCGAACCTGAAATTCTGAAAAAATTAAGAAAAGAAACTTTCCAGAAAACGACGCAGCCTCATATGATTTCGGGATATCAGCAAGGGAGACTTTTAACCATAATTTCTCAGATGTTACAACCCAAAAATGTGCTGGAAATAGGAACTTTTACAGGATATGCAACTTTATGTTTGACGGCAGGTTTAGCCAAAGACGGAAAAATAACAACATTGGATGTCAATGAAGATCTTGCCTATTTACCTAAAAAATATTTTCAGGAAAGTGAATATTCTAATCAGATCAACTTTAAACTTCAGGACGCAAAAGAGTTTTTAAAGGAAACGGATGAGATTTTTGATCTTGTTTTTATTGATGCTGATAAAGAAAATTATGCGGAGTATTTTAGATTAATTAAGCCCCGAACACAATCGGGTTCAGTGGTATTGTTTGATAATGTTCTTTGGTATGGTAAAGTGCTGGAAGAAAATCCGAAGCAGAAATCTACTCAAATCATCAAGGAACTAAACGATTTGATCGCAAAAGATAATGATTTTGAAAATCTTATTTTACCTTTGCGTGACGGAGTGAATTTCCTAAGAAAGATATAAGATATTTAGTATCTAAAAAATTATGAATAAAGGAATTTGTATTGTTACAGTAGCACCGGTGCGCGCAGAAAATTCTGATAGAGCTGAAATTGTTACTGAAATATTGTTTGGAGAAAGTGCAGATATTTTGGAAGTGAATAAAAACTGGACCAAGATAAAAATGCATTATGATGGCTATGAAGGATGGATGGATACCAAACAAATAAAGCCTGTAACAGACGAAGAGCTGGCGAATAGAAAAGTAACCTTAATCACTGAAGATTTTTCTTCTGTACTGATGAATGATGGGAAGACATTACTTTCCATGGGTTCTGAGGTTGAATTTCCTGCGGTGGCTTCCAGAAGAAGTCATGATACCCGTGAAAGCATTGCTTTAACAGCAAAAGAATTTCTTAACGTTCCTTATTTATGGGGTGGGAAAAGTTTTTTCGCGGTAGATTGTTCTGGTTTTACACAATTGGTTTACAAAGTTCATCATGTGAAATTACCGAGAGATGCATCTCAGCAGGCAGAAGTCGGGGAGACGTTAAGTTTTGTAGAAGAAAGTCAGCCTGGTGATTTGGCGTTTTTTGAGAATGCTGATGGTAAAATTATTCATGTGGGAATCATGCTCGATAATCAAAGGATTATTCATGCTTCCGGAAAAGTAAGAATTGATACTTTAGATTCTACAGGAATTTTTAATAAAGAACTGAATCAGCATACTCATAAATTAAGAGTGATTAAAAGTATCATTTAAATATGAAAATCTCGAGCATATTATTAATTGTAAATACTCTTTTACTTATAGTAATTTGGGCTTTTACAGGAATGAAATATGCTGGATTACCGGATGTTATTCCTACCCATTTTAATTTTGAGGGGAATGTAGATGGTGAAGCCGAGAAGGCGGCAATTTGGGCTGTGCCATGTATTGCTACATTTATTTCGGTTCTCTTTGCAGGACTCTCCAGAAATCCTAATTCTACTTTATTAAACGTTCCAAAAAGTTTTCGAAATAAAAAGACGTTAGAACTATACTTATATTCTATCCAGTTTCCTATAATGCTTTTATTTTTGGATATTGTTATAGAAAGTATCCGTATTGCAGAAGGGAAACAGACTAAGCTAAGCGGGCTTGTTTTTTTTATTGTGGGATTATTATTTGCGGTGATTGGAGTAGGTCTTGTAAAATCAATTCAGGAAGGAATAAGAGATAAGGCTAATTATTAAAATAACCAGGTTTGAAATTTCTCTACAACATATTCATCAATCTTCTCATCTTCGGAATGAAGGTTTTCTCGTTGTTTAATGATAAAACTAAAAAAGGCGTTGAAGGAAGAAAGCAATCTATCCATGTTATTAAATCTAAATTTTCGAAATCTGATAAAGTAATCTGGATGCATGCTGCAAGCTTGGGCGAGTATGAGCAAGGTTTGCCTGTGTTAGAAAAACTGAAAAAAGAATTTCCAACGCATAAAATTTTAATTACTTTTTTCTCACCATCAGGCTATGAAAATGTTATTAAAAAGAAACATATTGCCGACTGTATCTGTTATTTGCCTTTCGATAAAAGATCAACAGTAAAAGACTTTATTTCCCAGTTTGAGACTGAACTATTTTTTACGGTGAAATATGATTACTGGTATAATCTTTTGGCTGAATTAAAAGAGCAGGGTGCAAAAACTTATGTTATTTCAGCTCTTTTTTATGAGAATCAATCTTTCTTTACCTCGTATGGAAAATGGTTTGTGAAACAGTTGAGAAATAATATTGACTGGTTTTTTCATCAAACAGAAATGTCTTTTGCTTTGGCAAAAAGTGTAGGCTTAGAGCGTTCTTCGATAGCAGGAGATACAAGATTTGATCGCGTGAAACAGCTTAGAGAAAGAGATAATCATGTGAAGTATATCAGTGAGTTTATTGATGGGGATAAGACTATCGTTTTCGGAAGTTCTTGGGGTTCGGAGGAAAAGATAGCAGACATTATTTTAAAGGCGAATCCGTATGTTAAAATTATTATTGCTCCTCACGATCTCAAAAGGGTTCAGAATTTAAGAGAAATTTTCCCTGATACTTTGTTATATAGTGAAATTACAAATCAGTCATCATTTAGCCATCATCGTTTGCTTATCATCGACAGTATTGGTTTATTGTCGAAACTCTATTCTTACGCTGATGTTGCAGTGGTTGGAGGAGGTTTCCATGATGCGGGTTTACATAATATTCTGGAGGCAGCAACTTTCGGAGCGCCAGTTATTTTCGGAGATCATTATAAGAAAAATCCCGAAGCAGATGATTTGATCTCAGCTAACGGAGGAAAATCTTTTCATGAAGAAAATGTAGCAGCCGACTTCGCGCTATTTCTCCTCAATGGTGATAATGAAGAAGTGTTAGCAGAAATGTCTGCAAATGCGAAGAAATTTGTGGATGAGAAACCTAATTCAACCGAAATTATTCTCAAGAAAATTCTATCTTAAAAAACCCTGACTTTTTATTTCTTTCATAATCTGATCTAAATTATCCGGAATGTTTTCACATTTCAGCCAATTAAAATCTAAACCGTTATTAATGCAAAGCTTTTGTAGATATGTATTGCTGTTTATTTTCTTATCGAGATCTTCTAAAAGTTCATCAATCTCCATCCAGTAATCTTCATCTAATTTTTTAGCTAAAATTAATGCTCGGAATATTTTATTGATGATATAAAGGTAAAGCTTATAAACATTGTCAAACCTTTGTCTGCCAAGTTCTTCGTTGTTTTCCAGAATTTCATTGATAAGTAATATGTGCAGAGAGATTTCTCCAAACTTATCAGTCGTTATCTTTATGTGTTCTGTTATTTCTGCACTGAGTTTTCGGATAATGGTCTGGAAATATTTTTGATTTCCAATGTATTTTGAAGCCAAAAAAACTTTCTCCTTTACATTTTCTTCCATTGCATCTCTTTTGTCATCGGTTGTTTCTGTATCAATCAATTCGAAATACAGTTTTTTAGACAAAAGTTTATCTTTTTTTAATAATCTGAAAATAAGACGGTCTTTTTCTACAGGAGAAAAATTACTTAAAGCCGCTTTAAATTCTTTTGAATACTCCATTAATTAAAAATTTTTGAATATTTAAGAAACCCATTTAATGCCCAATTGGCCGTGTAATACAACGATTTTACAGTAGAAAATTCCATGAAGTCTTTGTAAACTAAATATTGATCTTTAATGATATTTTTCTTCTTTCTCGAAACGCTGTTTTCGCGCATTCTATATTTTGCTAACGTCTTTTTTACGGGATATCCTTTGGGGATTTCTTTTAATAAATTCAGCCACATCACATGGTCTTCACGTTTGCTTTTGATGGGAAAGAAGAATTTACCTACTCTTTGGGTGTCATACATGGTGGAAACAGGTGCAAGTCTGCAAGTCTTCAATAAGTTTGAAAAAGTAACGATTTTATCAGCAAGATAATCCTTTAAAACAGGTTGCATGGTATGTTCATCACATCTTGAATAATTACAATAAACAAGTTCTACTTTATTTTCCTGCATATAATTGGTCATTGTTTCCAAATATTCAGGGTACCATAAATCGTCAGAATCCAGGAAAGCAATATATCTACCGTGTGCTCTTTCCAGGCTTTTGTTTCTTGCATTTCCTGCGCCTCCGTTTTGCTGTAAAGCTTCCAGTTTTATTCTGGGATCATTGTACTTTTTAATGATTTCTACGGTATTGTCTTTAGAAAGGTCGTCCGTAATCAGCCATTCCCAGTTTTCGTAGGTTTGGTTGAGGACAGATTGTATCGTTTCTTCTATAAATTCTGCAGAATTATAGCAGGGAGTGATGATGGAAACAAGATCTTTCATTTGTGCAAAGTAATATAAATAGATTTAAAGTTGGATGAGGGACTCTTAAAATTATAAAAATCTTTTTTCGTAAAGATGCCATGAGCATACTCCGACTCCTATAACGACGAGCATACATATAAATGCCATGAAATAAGGATTGTAATTGGAAAATAAGCCTAACGTTGCAAATACTCGGATAATCGGGAAGTGGAAGATGTAGATGCCATATGTGAAATCTCCATATTTTCCGAAATTATTTAAAAACTTAAATGAATAGGCAACGTAAAGAACGATAATGCTTATCATGATGGGTGAGAATAATTTAATTTTAAAAATCAAATCAATCCAAACTGTTAGAATAGCAATGATGAAAAGGATATTTTTATGTTTAATGAATTTATGAAAGTTAAAATACACCAACATTCCACCAATGAAATAGCATAAAGCTCCCGGAATTTGTCTTGAAATTTCAACTTTCCCTATCATTTCAAAATAATTAAGATAAATTAATGAAAGGAAATAAAATACGATTAAACTGATATTTCTATATTTATTATTCTTCCCAAAAAATAAGAAAAGAACCGGAACTAAAAAGTAAAAACACATTTCGATTTTTAAAGTCCAAAGGGCACCGTTTACCGCTCCATTCCCGAAAACACCGGGAAGGTTGGGCGCCATAAAGTTCATAAATGCGGAATTCCATAAAAAATATCTAAGCGTTTGAGGGCTGCTGAAATATTCTGAAAAGGAAACAGTGCTTACCAAGCTTAATAGTACGGTACATAAAACTACGACCAATAAATAGGCAGGAACGATTCTGTTGAGTCTTTTTTTGATGTATTTTTTTAATGTACTTGTTCTTTCGTAGCTTCGTGCAATTAAAAAACCACTGACGATGAAAAATGCGAAAACACCAACTTCTACAGGGCTGTGCTTTAGAAATTCGAGAGAGGGAGAGGTGCTTAGGTAGCCTAGGTGACCAACAAAAACGATGAAAGCGAGGAGAACACGGATGAAGTCAAAATTATTTTTCGCGATGTCTTGCATTTGTTTTTTTAGCAAAAATAACTTTTTTAGTAAATATATAACACTATAATATAGTTCAATATTTGTTAAATAGAAGTAATATTGCAGGAATAAGCCGTGACAATTTTAAAAATATTGGATTTTGAAATAATTTTTCACAAAAAACTATTAAGTAAATCAAAAAAATTATAATTTTAGCGCTTGAAAAATTTGATACATGAAGAAATTAGCTTTACTATTTGCAGGTTTATCATTATTTGTAGCTACAGGATGTACTAAGAATGACGATGAAGTAGTTCTATCTCCTATTAGAGGAGTTTGGCAGCCGCTAAAAGAAGTTGTTACTACAATACAGACAGGGCAGCAACCTATTAGTGATGTTATTACATATAGCGATTGTCAGAAAGAATCCAGATGGAGATTTAATACGGAGTCATTAGGACAAAGAATTGAATGGAATGATGTTGCTACACCTGGAGTATGTGCTATATCATCAAGTCAAAATTTCAGCTATATATATGACAGCAGTGCAAAAACAATACAGATAAAATATCAAGGTACTGTAGATCCATCTAACGGTAAGGTAGTTACTCTTAATGAAACTACGCTGAACCTCGCCATAAGAGAAGAAACTTCAGATCCTACCGTATACAAGACAAGAACCTATACTTTTAAGAGAATTCCTCAACCATAAGTAATAGCAGATATATAACAAAAGGTCTCGTCTTCGGATGAGATCTTTTTGTTTAGGGATGCATTATAATTAATCGAAAATTAAAGTTGCATTTCTTTTAAAATCATTATTTTTGTGAAAACTAGTGTTAAAATTAATCTAACATCTAGAGTCTAACATCTAATATCAATAACAACGTGTTTTACGATCATCAGCAGATAGAAAAAAAGTGGCAGAAATACTGGGAAGACAATCAAACGTACAAAACTTCCAATAACACAGATAAACCAAAATTTTATGTTCTCGATATGTTTCCGTATCCATCGGGGGCGGGGCTTCATGTAGGCCACCCGCTGGGATATATTGCATCAGATATTTATGCGAGATATAAAAGACATCAAGGTTTTAATGTTCTCCACCCGGTTGGTTACGATAGTTTCGGACTTCCTGCTGAGCAATACGCAATTCAAACAGGACAGCATCCTGCTGTTACAACAGAACAGAATATTAACAGATATGAAGAGCAATTAAGAAAAATTGGTTTTTCATTCGATTGGAGTAGAGAAGTAAGAACTTCTGATGCTTCTTATTATAAATGGACGCAATGGATCTTTATTCAATTGTTCCACTCTTGGTATAATAAAAATACCGACAAGGCAGAATCTATTGAAACATTGATCAAACATTTTGAAGAGAATGGATCATTGGATGTAAATGCCAATCAAAACGAAGAATTAAATTTCACAGCAGAAGAGTGGAAAGAAGCTTCTGAAATAGATAAAGAAGATATCTTATTAAACTACCGTTTGTCTTTCAGAGCGGAAACGACTGTAAACTGGTGTCCTGCTTTAGGAACAGTGTTGGCAAATGATGAGATAAAAGACGGAAAATCTGAAAGAGGAGGTTTCCCTGTTTTCCAGAAAAAAATGATGCAGTGGAGCATGAGAATTTCTGCATATTCTGAAAGATTGTTGCAAGGTCTTAAAACATTAGACTGGCCACAACCTTTGAAAGATGCTCAGGAATACTGGATCGGAAAATCTCAGGGTGCTCAGGTTAGATTTAATATTGATTCTCATGACGAAATCGTTGAGGTTTTCACAACAAGACCTGATACTATTTTTGGAGCAACATTTATGGTGTTGGCGCCGGAAAATCCTTTAGTTGAAACCATTACTACAGCAGAACAAAAAGCTGAGGTAGACACTTATATTGAAGAAACTTCTAAGAAGTCCGAAAGAGACAGAATGTCTGACGTGAAAAACGTTTCGGGAGCTTTCACAGGAAGTTATGCAATCAATCCTTTCAGTAATGAAAAGATGCCGATCTATATTTCAGATTATGTATTGATGGGTTACGGAACGGGAGCTGTAATGGCTGTTCCTGCACATGACGAGCGTGATCACAGATTTGCGAAGAAATTTAATTTAGAAATTAAAAAAGTGGTGGAAACTGAAGAAGACGTTCGGGAGAAATCTTTTGATTCTAAAACAAGTGTTTGTGTAAATTCAGATTTCTTGAATGGTTTAAGTTATGATGAAGCAAAAGCGTTAATGATTGATGCTATTGAGAAAAAAGGAATTGGTCACGGAACTACAAATTACAGACAGCGTGATGCCATTTTCTCAAGACAGCGTTATTGGGGAGAGCCGGTTCCAATTTATTATAAAGATGGAATGCCTTACACATTGCCAAATTCGGCATTGCCTTTAGCGCTTCCTGAAGTTGAAAAATATTTACCAACAGAAGATGGAGATCCACCATTAGGAAATTCAAAAACTTTTGCTTGGGATGAAGCCAACCAGAAAGTGGTTGCTACAGATCTTATTGATGATAAAACAGTATTTCCATTAGAATTATCTACAATGCCGGGTTGGGCAGGAAGCTCTTGGTATTTCCTTAGATATATGGATCCTAATAATGATGAGGTTTTTGCGAGAAAAGAACTAACTGATTATTGGGGACAAGTAGATTTATATATTGGAGGTAGCGAGCACGCAACCGGACATTTATTATATTCTCGTTTCTGGAATATGTTCATGAAAGATCGTGGATATGTGAATCATGATGAGCCTTTCCAAAAATTGATCAACCAAGGAATGATTTTGGGGATGAGTGCTTATGTATATAGAATTGATGGAACTAATCAATATGTTTCTAAAAATTTAGCCAATCAATATAAAACTCAGGAAATCCACGTTGATGTATCTTTATTAAAAGGAACATCTGATGAATTGGATACAGAAGCTTTCAAAGCTTGGAGACCAGATTATGCTGATGCTGAATTTATTTTAGAAGACGGAAAATACATCACAGGACGTGAAGTAGAAAAAATGTCTAAGTCTAAATATAATGTAGTAAATCCTGACGATATCTGTAATGAATATGGAGCAGATGGATTGAGATTGTATGAAATGTTCTTAGGTCCGTTAGAACAGTCTAAGCCTTGGAATACACAAGGGCTAAGTGGAGTATATGGTTTCTTGAAAAAATTCTGGAATTTATATTTCAATGGCGAAAATTTTGAAGTTTCTGATGAAGAACCTACAAAAGAAGAATATAAAGTATTACATACATTAATAAAGAAAGTAGTTTACGATATCGAAAACTTCTCTTTCAATACGTCTGTATCATCATTTATGATTGCTGTAAATGAATTACAGAAAATAAAATGCAACAAACGCAATATTCTTGAACCTTTAGCCGTTATCATCTCGCCGTATGCCCCTCACATCTGTGAAGAGCTTTGGAGCTTGCTAGGACACGATACTTCTATTGAATTTGAGAAATTTCCAGAACTGAATGAAACGTACTTAGTAGAAGACGAAATTCAGTATCCGGTAAGCGTAAATGGTAAAATGAAATTTAAATTATCCCTATCTGCGCAATTATCTGCTAAGGAAGTTGAAGATTTGGTGATTAATGATGATAAAATTCAACAAATTCTGGAAGGGAAAGCACCTAAAAAAATCATAGTAGTGCATCACAGAATTGTGAATATTGTAATTTAAAAAAAAATTAACATTGGTAATTTAAAAAAAATGAGGGGTTAAATTTTTTAATATTTTAACATAAATGTTAAAATTGAGGAAAATAATTAAAAAATTGAAAAAAAATTATAATATCGAAATCGTATTAAAATTTCTTTATCAAAAAAAACAAAAATGTTTATTTAAGACTCTTGCATTTTAATTAATTTTGCCTTTAATTTACAAACTGTAAAAATTTTAAAACAATATAATTTAGTTAAATATGGAAATGAATGTTTCAAAAAATGATGAGCAATTAGTTGCTAGAAAAGCAGGAGGTTTAAATCCGGCTATTATTATTCCTATTTTATTCGTTATAGGAGTTTGTATCTATTTATTCGTTCTTGGTAGCCCAGGGAATTTTAAAGACGCAGATAAACTAGGTGGTGGTTCTGTAGCTTTTTCAAGTGTTGAAGGAAAAGACATTCATCCAGAGTCGTTTTTAGGTATTATTTACAAAGGAGGGGTTATTGTACCAATCTTGATTACTTTCATGATTACAGTAATTGTTTTCTCTTTTGAAAGACATTTTGTACTTGGAAAAGCGGCTGGGAAAGGAAACTTAGACAACTTCGTAGTACAAGTAAGAAGCTTATTGAATCAAAACAAAGTTGATGAAGCTTTAGAAGAGTGTGACAGACAACAAGGATCTGTAGGTAATGTAGTAAAAGAAGGTCTTACTACTTACAAAGCACTTTCTCATGACACTACATTAAATAAAGAGCAAAAAATGGTAGCTCTTAACAAAGCTATCGAAGAGGCTACAACTCTTGAGATGCCAATGTTAGAAAAAAACATGATGATTCTTTCTACATTAGGAACTGTTGCAACGTTGATCGCACTTTTAGGAACTGTAATCGGGATGATCAAAGCATTCTTCGCATTAGGTTCTGGTGGTGGTACTCCAGATGCAGCTGCACTTTCTACAGGTATCTCTGAAGCATTGATCAATACAGCTTTAGGTATTGGTACTTCTGCTATCGCGATTATCCTTTATAACTACTTTACATCTAGAATTGATGGGTTGACTTACAAGATCGACGAGATCGCAATGAGCATCCAGCAGTCTTTCGCTGAATTCAACTAAGAATTTTAGCAAGGTGTTTGCATTAGCAATAAAAGAAGTTTAATTAAAAATAATTCAAAACAATGGCGAGAGTCAAACCAAAAAGACATGGAGTAGTTACGGATATGACGGCAATGTGTGACGTTGCATTCCTACTACTTACATTCTTTATATTGACCACTCAGTTTAAGAAACCTGACGTGGAGCAGATTAAACCGCCATCTTCAATATCAGAGAAGTTACTTCCTGATGCGAGTTTGATGACCATCAACGCTACTGCTGACGGGAAATTTTATTTCCAACCGGTAGAAAATGCATCAGAGAGATTACAGCTTTTAGATAAAATGGGTCAAAAGTATGGAATTACTTTTGACAACAACGAAAAAGCTGCGTTTCAAAAAGTACAAGCAATTGGGGTTCCTATGAACCAACTTAAGAGCTATCTTGATTTGTCAGATGAGGAACAAAAGAGTTTCAAGAGTCCTAAGGGGATTCCTATGGACAGTACAAATAAGCAGTTAGTAGACTGGGTACAACAGAGTTTAAGCGTAAATCCTGATTACAAATTAGCAATCAAGGGTGACGTAACTACGGAGTATCCTAAAGTTAAAAGCCTATTTGAAGGTTTAAGAGATATTGATTTTCTTAAATTCTGGTTGATTACATCACAAGAAGGTAAACCATAATATAATCATTTAGAAATGGCAGAAGTACAAGTACAGGAAAAAGGCGGCAAAGGCGGCAAGGTACGTTCCAAGAAACAGAATACCAGGGTAGATATGACTCCTATGGTGGACTTGGGTTTTCTATTGATTACCTTCTTTATGTTCACAACCACATTCTCTAAACCGAATGTAATGGATTTGGGTCTTCCGGCAAAACCGAAAGAAAATACCCCAAAACCACCTCCAACAGAGATTAAACTTTCTAACTCAATTTCTTTATTATTAGGTAAAGACAATAAGGTTTTTTGGCATCAGCAAGATAATACATCTTTAACTGATCAAAATCTTAATGAAACTACTTATGATAGAGAAGGAATTAGAAAAGTAATTGAGCAGGCAAAAGCAAATGCGGCAGATAAAACGAAATTTACTGTTATTATCAAACCGACTGACGATGCTGTATATAAAAACTTTGTAGATATTCTTGACGAAATGGCTATTACCAAAAGTGAGCAATACGGTGTTACCGATGTGAAGCCTTGGGAACAAGCTATTTATAATAAGAAGGTTGGTAATTCTGGGGCTCCAGTGGCACCAGCAACAAAGTAATTTAACCATAAAATTGTAAATCTATGGCAGATGAAAATGTATACAATCAAAATCTTACGTTAGACGAGATTGTATTTGAAAATAGAAACAAGGAATATGGTGCCTATGATCTTAGACATCAGTATCCAAGACTTCTGACAAAGTCTTTTATTCTTGGAACGGCATTATTCCTAGTTGCGGCTTTATCTCCTTTTATTTATCTTACAATTAAGAGACTTACTGAGCCACCTAAACAAGAAGTTAAGGCAGATTTAGTAGAAATTCTTCAGGAAGATAAAATTATTGAGGAGCCAAAAGAAGAATTACCACCGCCACCACCTCCACCAAAAGAAGAGGAAAAAATCGAGGTAATTCAGAACGTTGTTCCGGAACCGGTGAAAGCTCCGAAAATCGAAACTCCACCTCCACCAATTTCTAAGCAAT
This sequence comes from Chryseobacterium polytrichastri, assembly GCF_900142445.1. Lineage (GTDB taxonomy): Bacteria > Bacteroidota > Bacteroidia > Flavobacteriales > Weeksellaceae > Chryseobacterium > Chryseobacterium polytrichastri. The sequence continues at coordinate 93,170 of NZ_FRAV01000019.1, forward strand.
TAGAAACAACAACAGGTCTGAATAATCAGGAGGGTGTAAAAGCTCCGGCTTATACTCCACCACCTCCACCACCATCTACAGGTACAAGAACTTCAACTGCTGAAGTGAAGCCTCAGGTGAGTGATACTCAGATTTATAGTGAGGTAGAGCAAACTGCAGAATTCCCAGGAGGGATCAACACTTTCAGAAAGAAAGTAGGAGATAGCTTCGATGGTTCTGCGATGAATGGAGATGAAGGTACAGTAAAAACTGAAATTACTTTCGTAGTAGAAAGAGATGGAAGTATTACTGACGTAAAGGCTAATGGAAAAAATGCAGACTTCAACTCTGAAGCTGTAAGAACGATTAAGTCTATTAAGAATAAATGGAGTCCGGCTAAAATTAATGGTCAATCTGTTCGTTACAGATTCAGATTACCTTTAACAATGAATTTTGAAGGATAATATTTATCTTTAAATAATAATTAAAAAAGAGAAGCAATAGCTTCTCTTTTTATTTTTTTTGGTATTTTTGTTTTATGATGTTCAATTGGTTATCCTTAATTACAGGATTGTTTTATATAGTGTTAGGAGGTGTAGTTATTTACTACAAATTCTTTTTTACCGTTCTAGAACCTACGGTTGCGTACGCAATGGGTGGGCTTCTTATGCTTTACGGGATATTCAGAATATACAGAGCTATTTCAAAAATTAAAAATACTGAAAATGAAAAATAGTGTTAAAATTGTAATACTATTTGTTCTTAGTGTTATTGTTTCGGGATGCAAAAAAGAAGATAAATCTCCATCTTATCACAAAGGAGACCTTACAATTCTTACTGATGAATCTTTTAAAAGTGTTACTAAAGCGTTGGCTGATGGGTATATGATTAATTATCCTGAAACAAAAATTAAAGTAGTCACCAGAAAAGAAGATTTAGGCTTTCTTGATCTTTTACAGGGTAAAGCAAGAATTGCCGTTATGTCTAAAGAACTTTCTCCTGAAGAAGTTAAAGCTTATGAAGAGCAGGTTGATATGAAAATTTTACCTGCAAAATTTGCTGCTGATGCAGTGGTTTTTGTGGTTCCTAAAAGTTCTCCAAAGACGAGTATTTCAATGGATGAAATTAAAAATGGACTACAGTCTGATAATAAAGCGTTTATTTTCGACGGAACCAATTCAAGTAACTTGAATTTTGTAGCTCAAAGGCTTAAAAAACAACCTAAGGATTTGAAGTTTTCAGTAATTCCGGGAAGCCAGAATATTATTGAAGAATTAAATAAATTTCCAGATAAAATAGGAGTTATTGGTCTGAATACATTTAGCAGACCTTATGATGAAACTTCTGAAAAATTAAGAGAATTGGTAAAAGTGCTTCCTGTTGAAAATGAAGGGAAACTTTATACTGCTGATTCTAGTACATTACGTGAAATGAAATATCCTTTTACAAGAGTTTTATACTTTTTAACAAATGAAGGGAATTTTAACATTGCTAATGGGTTTATAAGATATTCTTGTACTCAACTTGGCCAGATGATCGTAGAAAAAGAAGGATTACAACCATACAATATTTACAAGAGAGAGGTGCAGATGCATTAAAAATAGTAAATTAACCTTTTGTCCAGAATAATTATACTATTTTGGTCTGAAAATTGTGTAGTAAATTAACTCAATTTAGAATATATTAAAAATGAAAGATATAATGATTATGAATGTAAAGAAGATTGCTTTTGGGGCAGCCGTGGTATTTTTTGCCAACTTTGCCTCTGCGCAAACAGTACAAGATGGTATTAACAGTATTGACAGTGATAAATTTGCTCAAGCAAAAACTAATTTCACTGACATGATTGCTAAAGCGCCTACAGCTGAAAATTATTTCTATTTAGGAAATACATTTTTAAGACAAGGTGAGCCAGATTTTGCAAAAGCAACAGAAAGTTTTAACAAAGGTCTTGCAGCAGATGGTAAGAGCTACCTTAATAAACTAGGTTTGGCTACTGTAAAACTAGGAAAAGGAGATAAAGGAGCAATTGCTGAAATTCAGAAAATTGTAACTGATTCTAGAGAGAAAGATGCAGAAGTATTATTCAGAGCTGCTGAAGCTTTAACATTATTTGAAAAAAATAACTCTCCTGATCTTGCTATCCAGTTCTTGAATAAAGCTATTGAGAGAGCGTCTAAAAAAGAAGTTCCTGCACATTACTATTATACATTAGGAGATGCTTACAGATTGAAGAAAATCCCTGGTGATGCAATGAGCGCGTATGATAAAGCTTTGCCACTTGCGAAAAATAAAGCATCCGTTTATACAAGAATTGGAACTTTATGGATGGCTGCACAACAATGGAAACAAGCAAAAGAAAGTATAGATAAAGCAATTGCTACAGATGCAACGTATGCACCTGCATATAAAGCATTAGCTGCTTATGATATTAAATATCAAGAGAATGCAAAAGCAACTCAGGATTTGATTAATTATACAAAGTATGCTGATGAAGATCCATATACACAATTAGAAATTGCTAAACTTTATTTTACGAATGAAGATTATGCTAACTCTAAAATGATTTTGGATAAGATTTTTGATAAAGTTGAAGATCCAATCAAATTTAAATTAAGAGCGTATCAACTATATTCTGAGGGAAAATATGCTGATGCTAAACAAAGTATCGACAGTTTTGTTTCTCAGGCTGAAAAGTCAAGAGTACAGCCAGCTGACCAAGGATTATTAGGTCTAATTGCTGCTGGTTTAGCTAAAGATGAAAAAGATGCGGCTAAGAAATCGGCTTTAATGGCTGAGACTCAACAAAAAGTAGCAATTGCTAAAGGAGCAAAAGACGAAACATTGAAGTGGGATATGGAACTTGCTAAAATTGCTGGAGGTGGCGCTGTATCACAAGGTTCTGCTGATTCTGGAGCAACGAACCCTACTATCGAAGGATTAAAGCAAAAAGTTGCTGCTAATGCTCAGGATACAGATTCATTATTTAAGTTGGCAACAGCTTATCAGGATGCTAAAAACTGGAACGGAGCAATCCTTACATGGCAAAAAATGAGTACGCTTCTTCCTGATTGGGCTCCTGCTTACTATAGCCAAGGATATTCTTATCAGCAAGCTGGAAATAATGATGCTGCAAAGATTGCTTATGAGAAATTTATCTCTACAGTAAAACCTGCAGATAAGGAAGCGAACAAGCAAACGTTGGCTTATGCTTACTTTGCGGTAGCATACATGAGTAAAGATGCAGATCTTGCAAAAGCAAAAGATTATGTTGCAAAATCTTTACAATTAGATCCAACATACCAAGATGCTGTTAAGCTTAACGGAGAAATCAACAAGTAATTTAAATTTTAAATTATAGATATTAAAACTTCCCATTCGTAATGTTTGGGAAGTTTTTATTTTAAACCCTATATTTGAAAATAGGAAATGTTCACAGTTAAAAATTCGAAAATATGATCATAGCTGTTGGGCGTTCTGTTGTACAAATTAAAAATAATAAATGAAAATAGATATACTTGCCTTCGGGGCACACCCTGATGATGTTGAATTAGGATGTGGTGGTACCATTGCCAAATTAATTTCAGAAGGGAAAACCTGCGCTATTGTTGATTTAACAAAAGGCGAGATGGGAACCAGAGGTACAGATGAAACAAGAAGAGTAGAGGCTGGAAATTCTGCCAGGATTTTAGGCGTTTCTGCGAGAGAGAACTTGGGAATGAAAGATGGCTTTCTTGTGAATTCTGAAGAATATCAATTAATGATCGTAAAAATGGTTCGCAAATACCAGCCAGAAATCGTTTTAGCGAATGCGATTGATGATAGACATCCAGATCACGCAAAAGGAGCGAAATTAGTGTCGGATGCGTGCTTTTTAGCTGGTTTAAGAAAAATTGAAACTACAGAAGAGGGAGAAAGCCAAGAGGTGTGGAGACCGAAGCATATTTTCAATTATATTCAGTGGAAAAATATCAAGCCTGAGTTTGTTATTGATATATCTGAGCACCTTGATAAGAAGATCGAAGCATGTATGGCTTTCAAAACTCAGTTTTATGACCCGAATTCTGATGAACCCGAGACTCCAATCACATCAAAAGACTTTTATGAGAGTTTAACCTATCGTGCACAAGACTTAGGAAGGTTATCGGGAGTTGCTTATGCTGAGGGATTTACGACTGAGAAGCTAATTGCGATGAAAAATTTTGATGGAATTGTTTTGTAATTAAAAAATCTTTCCTATATTTGCAGCACCAAAAACGGTGATTGTAGCTCAGTTGGTTAGAGCGCCGGATTGTGGTTCCGGAGGTCGGGGGTTCGAGACCCCTCATTCACCCACATTTAAACACATTTTCTTTATTGAAGATGTGTTTTTTTTATGTAATAATGCCAACGAAATAACTCGTATTTATAAAAATATTGAGGGATCAGTTCCAAAACTTGGGGACTACGCAAAAAGTTTAGATAATCTAAAAAGGAAAAACGATTTATCTCGCACGCCTCTAAGTTGTAATCTGAA
>NZ_FRAV01000040.1 GCF_900142445.1 Chryseobacterium polytrichastri
ACCCATCCTAAGAGATAAATCCCATTTATAATCATCGTTACAGTTTCATTCTCAATTTTCCAGATTACAGATCGCATGGGTTGCCATTGCCAATACATTAATAGTAATGCTAAGCTTGAAAGTAATACATATGTACTGCGCTCAATTACAGGATTGATAAGTTTTGTCCACCACTTTTTAAATGCTGGTCTGGCCATTATGCTATGCTGGAGCGCAAAGAGACTTAACAAAAGTACATTGACGAGAAGTGATTCTGTAAAGGTTGTTTCAGTTCCAGAGTCGATTGATTTTGGAACAACAAAATTGCCAACAAATCCTATTGCATAAAGAAAAGCAACAAGAAATACGAGGTAAGCAAATAATCCGTAAAGAAAAGTAATTGACTTTGTCATGTTTGTAGATTTTATGATTGGTTATTAATTTTTAAAAGCAGTTTATTTTTTCACATACGCCTAAATATATTTATTATTTAAAATTAAGTTTAAATAGTAAAATATTATTACATTTTAATCTAAAAAAATTACATAATATCATTATATTCAGAATTATACGTAATTTTACAGCATGCTTAAAAATTTAAAAGTCCTTGGAATATTTTATGGAAAAATCTTAATTCCAACCCTATTATTTTCTTTACTCATTGCTTTAGCAACAAATTTAAGTTTCAAAATTTTCGGATTATGTTTTCTTTTATTATTTCCTTTACTTCATTTTTTCATTTATGAATTAAGGCTTAAAAACCAATATTTATTTTACGCCAATTTCGGATTTTCGAGACAGTTCCTTTGGATAAGTACAATTTCAATGAGCTTAATTATCAATATCATTACAAAATTCTTATGAGTAAACTTCACGTGGACAGCATCACGAAATCATTTGGTGATAAAAAAATTTTGCAGGATGTTTACTTAAGTTGTGAGACGGGCAAAGTTGTTGGACTTTTCGGAAGTAATGGAGTAGGAAAATCTACTTTATTTCAAATAATTTTTGGAACATTAAAAGGAGAAAATCAATTTATCAAATTTAATACGAGTATTCTTCAAAATCAATGGGACCGAAAAAACAAAATCTCTTATCTCCCTCAATATTCATTTTTACCAAAAAACAGTAAGATTAAAAACCTCATCAATCTATTCTGCAATAAAGAAAATAGTAATAAACTCCACAACTTAGAATTAATACAACCCTTTTTAAACGAAATACCAAAAAACCTTTCTAGTGGTGAACAAAGAATTATTGAAGTCTTGCTCATTATCCATTCCCATTCAGATATTATTTTATTAGATGAGCCCTTCCACAGTGTTTCTCCAAAAATAACTACTGAACTAAAAAAAATAATCAAAGAGATTTCAAAACAAAAAGGCTTTATTATTTCGGATCATAATTATCAGGATGTTTTAGATATTTCGGATGAAATGTATTTACTTTCCAACACCCATGTAAGACAAATAAAAGATATTAAAGAATTGCAATTGTTTAAATACCTCCCGAAAAGCATTTAATTTATATATTTGAGGAGTCAAAAATTTTTCATGATGATTTCCTCAAAAAAAGTATTTTATTTATCAGTTTTCAGTATTTTTTCTTTAAGTCTGATGAAAGGGCAAAATAAAGTTCCTTTTGGTGTTGTAAAAGCTGAAGAAGGCTATGCAATGGTACGTGTTGCTAAAGATAATTACCGAAAAATTGTAGATAAGATCCGTATGCGCAGAGGAGATGTTTTTGTTTATGTAAAACCCGCTCCAGGAGAAACTGAATGGATCTGGATTAAATACCCCAATAAAGACGACACCGAAAAACCTTTCGTAAGGTATGACTCTCTTAACAGAGAAGGAATGGTGAATAAAGATCGTATCGCTTACATCGATCAGTTACCAAAATATACGCCTTCCAAATCTAAAAATGGAAAATCTCTTATTTTCACGGATGACACCAATCCTAAAATACCTGGTAACCAAAGAAGCAAAGTTATTATAGACGTTTATCCTTCTAATGCAAGTTACCGCAAGAAGGAAAAAGATGCTGCCGGAAAAATTCTTACCATCGATAAAGTAAGACCTTGGGGAATTGGTAATGATCTTCCTGAAGGCGTGACGGAAATTAAGTCTATCAGAGTTCAACAACCTGGAAGAGGGTCTGTTTTTGTTAGAGAAGCTATCAAAAATTTATTCCAACCCACGATGGATTTCAATAACGTTGGAGTGACTTCTATAGACAATGATCACATCTTTCTTTATATGATTAATGGGTCAGGAGAAAACCGCTATACCACGCTTTGGACCATCAAAGAAGGCAAGGTTATCAGCCAGATCATCTATAATAATCCGGAATAATTCGTTTCGTTTTCATATTATCCTTATTTTTGCACCGAAAAGTTATTTTGCTTTTGGCTTCCCGCTGACGGCATTTAGCTTTTTAGAAATTGGTTCTGCTTAACTGCAGATTAAAAGGGAATCGTGTGAAAATCACGAACTGTCGCGCAACTGTAAGTAACTAAAGTCTTCATTAAGAATCCACTGTGCGAGGCATGGGAAGGAGATGAAGATGTTACGAGTCAGGAGACCTGCCTATTTCTATAAGACAAAAACTTTCGCGATTTGAAGTTTATTGATCAATGGTCTGTTTCAGGAATGTCTATATTCCTGTCATCTTCTGTTTGTTCCAATATGCTTTCTTTTCGCTTTAATTAATAATGAAATATGACTACAGAAGAAAGAATTAAAGCATCCGAAACCAGCATTTTTAAAGCCGTTTTCCCTAATACAACCAATCATTACGATACTCTTTTTGGAGGTACAGCGATGCAACTGATGGATGAAGTGGCATTTATCACCGCTACCCGTTTTGCAAGAAAAAGAGTGGTAACGGTAAGCAGTGACAAAATAGATTTTAAAAGACCTATTCCTGCAGGAACTATTGTGGAACTTATTGGTAAAGTTTCTTACGTTGGAAAAACAAGTATGAAAGTAAATGTAGAAATCTACACCGAGCAAATGTATTCTTACGAAAGAGAAAGAGCCATTGTAGGTGATTTTACGTTTGTGGCGATTGACGAATCTAAAAAGCCTATTCAAATACTTTAAAATAGTTTCGGCGGCCAAAGGCCGCCGAAACTATTTTTATGATTTTACAATTTTATCCGTTTCTAAATTTTTAGCCATTAAAAATTCAAAAGCCTCTCCCATTTCGTCGGAAGCACGAGTAATTGCATTTTCCAGCATATTTCTTACTTGATTTTCTGTAACTCCGGCTTCAGTCCAGCTTTTACCTGACGTATAAGAATTCAAGATGAAAGGTATCATTCGGTCTATGGCACATGCAAAAATAGCATCGGGAGTTTTCTCTTCTTCAAATTCAAGCCAAAGGTTAAAAAATTCCGAACGTAAAGGTTCATCCAAAATTCCGAAGATGTTTTGAGCAGACTGTTTTTCTCTTTCAAATTTCCCCACCATTGCTTTTTCATCAAACAAGAAAGTATCACCGGCTTCAATTTCTACCAAATCGTGAATAGAAAGCATTCTTATCACTCTCAATAAATCAATATCTGCTCTGTTTTTCGCATAAGGAAAAAGAATTTGAGCTAGAATAACGATCTGCCACGAATGTTCAGCAGTATTCTCTCTTCTGGAATCATCGGCATTGTAATTTCTTCTCTGTACATTTTTTAAAGCATCAACTGCTAAAATAAAATCGATTTCTTTCTGGATCTTCATTTTACTATTCTTTATAATATTCTTTTATTGGATATTTTGTGGTTTTAGCAACCCATTTATTATTTTTCAATTCTCTTTTTGTGACTTTTACAGTTGCATCTCCACCTGTTGCATCTTCTTCCATTTCATACACTTTCAATAATCCTTTTTTCGGAACTACAGCATACTCTGTTGTAATATGCCAGCAGCAACCAGATTTTGCATAGGTGATCAAACGTTTACGCTCATGATCTGTTTGAAACATTCCCAGATTTTCATACGCAAGATTTGTTAATTCTTCACTTTTCACAAATTGCTTTTTGGTTGAATTAAATACATACACATCATAAGAAGGTCCTCCATACCCGCTTTCATTTCCATTTCTAATGGCAACATCCTGGCTTCCATCAAAATTAAAATCATCAAAAATCAAGGGACTCTGCTCGTCATATAACTGAATAATATTAGCTGTTGGCTTCTGGTCTTCTTTTAAATAAAAATTAAGATTATTAGAAGTGAGAGTCTGAAACTTTTTGGAAGTAGCTTTATCAATCAGCTCAATGGTTGCTTTTCCCTGACATTCATCTTTTTCACAAGTTTCAACATTAATGCTAACGTTATATTTCGCAGAAGCATCTTTTAGTTCAAAATGATGTTGAGCAAAATACATAGGTCCTAGAAAGACCAAAGCTTTTAAAAATACATTGTAATTCATCATAAAAGTGTTTGGTTTAAAGAAAAATTAGACTTTTTATCCTATAAAAATCTAGAACAAAGATAAAAAATAGCTCTTCAAAACCATTTTATTTTAAGACTTATATTTTTATATGAAAATTAAATACTTAATTATCAACACATTAAATATTTTAAAATAAAAAATACACTACTTTGTATTGCATATTACCATTTTAATTACATATCTTTGTAATGTAGAATTCAGATAGGTTCAACTAGCTAGGAACTTATTCTGAAAATATTAACTCAAAAAACTTAATATAAAGATGAATACCGAAAATACCAAAGCGCAAATGCGAAAAGGAATTCTGGAATTCTGTATTTTAAGTCTCATCAATATTCGCGAAATGTATGTTTCCGATTTAATAGATGAACTGAAAAAAGGAAAGCTGGATGTAGTAGAAGGAACCCTCTACCCTCTCCTAACAAGATTAAAAAACGGAGAGTTTCTATCATACAGATGGGAAGAATCTACAGGAGGCCCTCCCAGAAAATATTACCAAATAACAGAAAAAGGCAAATTGTTTTTGGACGAACTTCAAAATACCTGGAAAGAATTAACAGATTCTGTAAACCAAATCACTCAAAAAATTTAAAAACAAAGCTATGAACAAGACACTCTCAATAGGACTCGCAGGTTTTTCTTTCACAATAGAAGAACACGCATATATAAAGCTTAGCGATTATCTTAATGCACTGAGAAGCTCTTTGGACGCTTCAGAAGCAGATGAGGTAATGCATGACATAGAAATAAGAATGGTTGAAATTTTCAGAGATTCTTTAGGAAAACGTGAGGTAGTAAATGATACTGATGTTGAAAGAGTAATCGCTCAAATCGGAACTCCTGAAAAGATTGAAGAACAGGAAGAAGCTTACTATTCTGAAAGAAATACGAATAAAACCAATACTTCAAGCTCTGATAACACAGATAAAAAGCAATTGTTCCGTGATCCTGAAAGACAAAAAATTGCAGGAGTTTGCGCAGGATTAGCTCATTATGTAGGAATGGATATTACTGCAATGAGAGCAATCTGGTTAGGAATTTTCATCCTTGGAATTTTTAACCAAGCAATTTCTTCTTCTTTAGTTGCATTGCTTTACATCATTCTTTGGATCGTATTACCAAAAGCAGAAACTGCAGCAGATTTTTTGAAAATGAAGGGAAAGCCTATGAACTTCGATAATCTTAAAAATGAATCTAACAAGCTGGTTCAATTTGCCAACGAATCTACGCAGAGAGTCGGAGAAATCTACATCGAAAACAAACCATATATCAACAACGCAGGAAGCGGAATCTGGAATGTTTTAAAATATATAATCGGTGGATTCTTTGCTTTAGTGGCTGTAGGAAGTATTATTGGTGTATTTGTGGTATTCGGACTTTTCGGAATGGACTCTAGCTTTCCTGGCGCTAACGAAATGAAATTCTATTTCGGTGACAGCGGATTATACAGAATATTATCTGCCATCATCATTATTGGATCATTAATTCCAGCGATTATCTTCAGTTTGTTAAGCATTAAAATTTTCTCTCCAAAAACTAAATTAAGAAATATTGGTTGGGTGATAGGAGCTTTATTCCTTATTTTAATGGCTCTCGGTGCTTATTTTGGAGCTAGCATGGCTAAAAAAGAAATGTTCTTGAAGGGGCATAAAGAAGATACAGAAGAAGTATCTATCAATACCACCTCAGACAGTTTATATGTAGATCTAAAACAAATTGCTATTCCACAGAACTTTACAGGATATGACAATGATCTTTATTCTGACAAGGTATCTGTTTTCGAAAAAGACTGGGTACATGTTGATGTAACAAGAAAAGCAAATATTAAAACGCCTTATTTAATTATTAAAAAGGAAGCAAAAGGATACAATATTCCACTTAATGTAAATATTCCGGTAGAAATTATTAACAATAAAATTATTCTTCCTAATTACATTAAATATCCTTACGAACACAGATTTAGAGACTATAATATTGATTATGAGTTGGTAATTCCTCAAAACACAATCGTAATTGCTTTAAAGAAAGATGGAATTAGATTCGATGGAGATTTAAACGGAGATGGAATTAATGATAACGATCAAGATGACGATGATTATAACAATCAAGGAAACATCAGAATCGAAAAAAATAAGATTTCTGTAAACGGTTCTACCATAGAATACAACTCTGATGATAAAGACAGCATCATCATTAACGGGAAAAAAGTTCCTGCAAACCAGGCTGACCAAGTAATTGATTCAATGAAATCAAACATCAAAAAGATGAAAGGTGATATAGATATCAAAATAAACGACGGAAAAAACAAGGTTTCTATAAAAACTAAATAAAACATATTTAAAGCACACACAATGAAAAAAAGTATCAGTTTTATTCTAGGATTGCTTGCAGGAGTTTTCACAGCAGCCATCATTACTTACATATTCTTTCTTATCACATTCAATAATTAATACGATGAATAAGAAATCATTTTGGACAGGATACGGAATAGGTGTAGTAATTATCATCATAGGAGCTTTTATTTTTAAAGCTAACATGGAAATTCCTAATACTCCATTGGATAATTTAGAACTCCATGATCTATCTGGCAAGCAGGTAAAAGCAGCAGAATTATTGGATAAACCCTTAATTGTTAACTACTGGGCCACATGGTGCGCTCCTTGTATAGAAGAGTTCCCAATATTCGAAAAAGTTAAAGTTAAAGCAGCAAGTAAAGTAAATATTGTAATGATCTCTGATGAAAAAAGCTCTACCATAGAAGCTTTTAATAAAAAGAACAAATACACATTTACCTATCTGCTTGCAGGCAAAGCAATTAGTTTTCCGCAGAGACCCGTAACAGCAGTTTATAATAAAAAAGGAGAACTTGTTTCACAAATAATGGGAACCGTTACCGAGAAACAACTTCTAGACCTTATAGACAATGCAGGTAAAGAATAAAACGATATAATAATTCGGCGATTGAAAAGTAACGAATGCGAAAACCATTCGGTTAAAAACAAAAACATAATTTCTATAAAAACCAAATAATAAACTGCAGAGAGTGGCTGAAGGTGTGGATGGAAAGCAACAGTTTGAAATTCACACTCTTCTTCTCTCAACAAGAATAAAAAAACCAAATTTAACCTCTGCATATCAAGAAATTATCTTATCTTCGTAAACAAATAATAACCCAAATCAAAAGCACTTACAAATGGTACAAGTAGCACTAGAAATTGTAATGAAAATCGTAGATTTAATCAGCGGTTTGTTTTAAGAGCGATAATATTTCAATATATTTGTAAAGTATAACCTATATAGGTTATACTTTTTTGTTTTTAATTCAAACTATATGAAAAAGCTGATTGGCAAATTGATGTTAAAAATCCTAGGTTGGAAGGTCGTTTTACAAGGCGATGTAAACAGTCTGGACAGATGTATTCTTGTTGTAGCGCCACACACCCACAATATGGAATATTTATTAGGAAACCTTGCCTATTGGTCATTGGGAAAGCCTATAAAAATTATCATTAAAGATGCCCATACAAAAGCTTGGTATGGTAGTATTGTAAGAGGTTTGGGGGGAATTGGTATCGACAGAAGCCAGAAAAATGATCTTGTGAATTTTGTTGCCAACCAATTTAAAAAAGAAGACTTCAGCCTTGTTATTACCCCAGAAGGTACAAGAAGCTGGGTTCCGAAGTGGAGAAAAGGTTTTTATCATATGGCCTTGGCTGCAAAAGTTCCTTTGGTGTTAGCTGCAGGAGATTTTAAAAGAAACATTGTTTATTTGGGATATACGATTCCTTATGAAAGATTAGCAAGTGCTCCTTTCTCTGAAATAATGAAAGAAATTCAGGATTATTATATCAAGAATGACATCGGTCCCAAAATTCCTGAAAACTGGAATCCAAATATCATGGGAAATGATTCAGAAGCTAGAAGCTAGAAGCTAGAAGCTAGAAGCTAGAAGCTAGAAGCTAGAAGCAAAATTACTCATTACCAATTATCTATTACTTATCATCATGAAAGGCAAAACAAAAGAAGAGATACTACAGTTTTTAAACAGTTGGGGTAACGATATTACTTTAGCTAAAACATTAGAAATAAAATTCATCGACATCGATCTGGAAAATGAAACCTTAACAGCTACCATGCCTGTTCAGCCTAAAGTACACCAACCTTTTGGTATTTTACACGGCGGCGCAAGTTGCGTATTAGCAGAAACAATGGGATCTAGTCTGTCTAATATTTTCATTGATGGCACAAAATATTATGGGGTAGGAACAAATATTAACTCCAACCACCTAAGAAGCAAAAAAGACGGAATTGTAACTGCAGTCGCAAGATTCATCAGGAAAGGAAGAACAATGCACGTTTCAGAAATTGAAATTCGGGATGAAAAAGATCAATTGATTAATCATACGACCATGACCAACAATATTATCAACAAATAATCATTTGACATAAAAATATAAGACTCAATTTTTTTGAGTCTTTTTTTATATCCTTGCTGCTACCTTTTTATTTTTTTCCATCTTTTAACAAATTTGTATAGTTTCAAATTAAAATAGTATCTTAAAGAATATTTTCAACTAATAACTGCAACCTTTTTCTTTTTTCACATCTTATAAGAAAAAGACTATGAAAACATTATTATCATTTTTATTTTTACTTACATTTATTTTTTCCTGTCGAGAAAATAATACTGAAGAATTAGAAAAAACTGTAGCTTCGTACGATGTGTATATTGCAGGTAGCGAAAACAATCAATCTTGTTATTGGAAAAACGGACAAAAAACCAATCTCCCACCCAGTGTTTATATTCCTCGAAAAATAATTGTAGAAAACAACCATGTCTATATTGCAGGAAGAATTCCTACTGTACCTATGAATTATCAGACATTCTGGAAAGATGGTATAAGATTCGATCTTGATCAATATTTGAATGTCCCAATAACTAACGTGCCCCAGATTTTTGATTTTTATGTTAAAAACGGAGATATTTATTTATTAGGACAAGCAACAAACCTCAACCCTGCCACTCCTTCAGAAAGATTTGAATTCTGCTATTGGAAAAATGGAGTAAAAACAATTCTTTTTACAGATGAGTTTACCCAAAATGATTCTGGCTCTATAACAGTTCATGATTCTAAAGTATATGTTTCTGCTCATAAAAAAATAAATGGGGTCACTAACTTCGGCTATTTTATAAATACTACTTTTTATCCTTTAAATACAATTTACACTTATCGCAACGGAATTGCCTCCAATAATTCCAATCTCTATTTATATGGTACTGGCTCTACTCTTTTTTATAGAAATTTATTAACCAATATCCAGACACCAATATTAAGCCCCTCTGTAGGAGCTATAGACAAAATTATCTTAGACAACAATGATGTTTATCTACAGTCAAAGAATAAATATTATAAAAATGGCTCAGAGGTTTTAATAACAAATCCTCAGTATAATTTGATACAGGAAATGAAAGTTCTTGATCAAAACATCTATATGATTAGATATAATAATAACGGAGAGCAGAAAGTCTTCATCAACAATGTAGAAATACAGAGTTTCATGCCTCCTTACTCTTTTGGCAACGGACTCCATTGCATTGATGTTGTCCAGAACTAAGCAATATAAAAATATGCATAGCTCAACAAATTGGCAAAAAATATATAAAGACAATTCCCCAAAACTCTTGGGGATTTGCCGTAGGTATATACAGGATATTTACGCTGCGGAAGATATTATTCAAGACAGTTTTATCGCAGCAATGCAAAACAAACATCAGCTTAGAGATGAAAAATTACTCTTTGCTTGGTTAAAAAAAATTGTAGTAAACAATGCTTTGCAGTACATTAGAAAAAACAGTAACGAAATTTTCACTTCAACCGAGATTTCAGAAATTCCAGATATACTTTCAGAAATGAGCGATCCTGTTTCAGAAGAAAAACATATTTTCATATACGATTTCACAAGAGAAGAGCTTCTTTTGTCTATTGACAGTCTACCTTCTCATCATAAATCTGTTTTCAATTTATACTATATTGAAAATTACTCCCATGCAGAGATTTCAACAATGCTGGGTATTAATGTTAACACTTCAAAATCTCATTTGTTAAGAGCAAAAAAATCTATCCAGAATTATTTGCTGAGTCATGTAGATCAAGATAGTCCGAAGAATAAAAAGAAGATGGTTCAGCTACTTGTATTTTTTGGATTTGGAGGATTATTATGGGCACAAACTTTCAAAAGTAAATTTTCAGATTTCAATATCACCCCTACAAAAACATTTGAAATTCCTGAAAATGAAAATATCAATGTAATTTCCTTTCCCTCGGTTTCAAATCAAGCATGGAAAAAGAAGGTAATTGTAAGTTCTACGATTATACTGATTATCATAGCTTCAATTTTCATCATAAAACCCACAAAAAATTATTTCACACAAAAGAACCCTGAAATTAAAAATAACCTAAACACAAAAAATGTAAATAATACTTCTGAAAATAGTTCCCAAAATAATAAACCAACGGAAAATTTAGTTCCTAATTCTAGAAAAGGCAATGTGTATCAAACCAATAGTGAGATAAAAATTTCTGAAGCTGAATTTACTTCAAAAGAAATAAATACAGAAGTTCAAGCAAAATCAAAAAAAATCATTCAGAAAGATTCTACTGTTGAGGTTCCCAAAAAAGTAATTGTTGTCAAAAAAATTATCCAAAGGGATACGATATTTGTAGAAAGATAAAAACCAATCATTAAAAATGTTCTTAAAAAAAATAATATTACTCTTACTCCTTATCATTGCTAACTTTTCCATAGCCCAAAAGAAAAAAAAGACAGACACAGTGTACGTTTATGAGAAAGTTATCGTGTATGATACGATATATTTAGAAAAACCAATAAAATCAAAATTAAAAGATATCTTGCTTCCCCAATTAAGTATTGCAGAAACACAAATTAAAGAGATCAATAAAGAAAATTTTACCGATAATAGTATCGATCAACAAAAAGAAAATCAACTTAACACCCATCTTCAATATGGTGTCGAGGTGGGAATTGGTTTGAAAAACAGCCAGTGGGCCAAAGAACTTTCTAGCAATAAACAACAGTTTGGAGAAAATCTGGGAGCTTGGGTCTCAAAAAGTATAATTACTCCAAGATTATCTTTGATGCTTTCTGCTAATGTTTACTATTGGAATTCTACTTTCGATCTGGATGGCAATAAAGAAGATACTTATCTGAACGGATTTTACTTCACAGAAGATCACCAGCCTTTACTTTTTCAAAAATTTAATAATAAACATTTGGAATACGCCCTTCAATTAAAAGTATTCTATGAATGGAAAAATATTCGTCCGTTTGTTGGATTTCTAGTGAATAGAAACATTTACAAAATGCAGTTTTTAGTTCCGGAAAATAATGTTTTAGATAAATTAGATGATTTTAAAACCACTCAAAACAATTATGGATTCTCTTTTGGAGTTCAATATCGATTGTTAAAACGATTTTTATTGTCTTTAGATTATCAGCAATACCAAATGAAGAATGTTTCTTTAAAAAACTCGTCATTTGATTTTGACATTTTTAAGACTAACAATACCTTTGCAGAAAGAAAAATCAACTTAGGGATTTCTTATATTATTTCAAAGTAGTGATTTTCAAAAAGTATTCAATCCATGATTTATTTCAAATTTCCTTTTGACGAAAAGCTGTATTCAACAGATAAAAAAGCAGATAAAAGCTTAATCAATTTTCACTCTTTTGACGGACTAAGGCAAATTAATTTTGATGGAAATTCTATTGAAATAGATCAGGAAAAATTTGATCAGGAAGTGATTACTAATAGCTCGTTACCCGAAGATAAAAGCAATTTCATTGCCGAAACCAAAGATGAATATTTACAGAAATTGCAAGAGGTCATTGAAGTTATTAATGAAAATAAACTTCCAAAATTAGTTCTATCTAGAAGGAAAATTTTTAATGATTTTAATCAAATTGATTTAAAAGACAGCTTTAAAAATTTATGCCAAACCTACCCAAACGCTTTTAGGTATATTTTCAATAATGGAGAAGATGCCTGGATGGGCGCTTTTTCGGAGGTCTTAGGAAAATTCAATAAGATCACTCATGAATTTGAAACCATGAGCTTGGCGGGCACTCTCCCTGTCTCAGAAGAATGGTCTGACAAAGAGATTGAAGAACAAAAACCTGTTTCCTCTTATATTAGAAATATTTTAACAAGATATGTGACGTTGAGTGAAGTTAAAGAATCAAAAACTCACGATCATATTTCAGGAAATATTAAACATTTAAGAACCGATTTTAAAGCAAAAATACAACCCGAAGATCTCGACCGTCTTATTAAGGAATTGCATCCAACCCCAGCCGTTTGTGGTATTCCGAAAGACTTCTGTAAAGAGAATATTCAAAAAATTGAAAAATTCCCACGTGAATTCTATGCTGGTTATATCAAAATTGAAACAGAAGAAACCATTCAGTTTTTCGTTAATCTTCGTTGTGCAAAATTATATCAAAATTCTGTTCATCTCTTTGTAGGAGGTGGAATCACAGCCCAAAGTAATCCTGAAAAAGAATGGATTGAAACAGAATTAAAATCTGAAGCGGTTTTGAAGAATCTGGTTATTTGCTAGTTAGTGGCTTCGAGTGCCTTAGCAATTACAACTTAATTCATCAAACGAGAACCCCGACCCTAAAAGTATAAACGAAAAAAAACTCTTTCAATTGATGAAAGAGTTGATATATTTTAATGATTTAAAGATTATTTCTTTACTCCAATTCTACTCCAAGTATCCAAAACAAAGAGTAAAACAAGCCCAATTACCGCAGAGGCAATTGAAAAAACAAACTTTAGATTATCTTCAGATAAAACTTCTGATTGCCAGTCTAGAGCATAAAGATTAACTGCGATAAACACTACGAACAGTACTAAAAATACTTTATAAAACTTCTGCATGATTCTTAAAAATTTATATAATTCTGCACCAATTGTGCAAAGTTTGCGGTAAATAATTTAATTGAAATCGCTAAAAGAATAATCCCGAAAACTTTCTGTAAGATAGACAAAGTAGCCTCTCCCATTCTTCGTTCCAACCATTTTGCAGATTTCAGCACCAAATATACGAAAATTGTATTGAGTACGATTCCCAAAATAATATTAATATCATGAAATTCAGCTCTAAGCGACAACGTAGTTGTTAAAGTTCCGGCTCCTGCAACCAAAGGAAAAGCAATGGGAACAATAGATGCCGCCTTTGCCTCCGTTGTTTTATTGATCTCTATCCCCAAAATCATTTCCAAGGCTATGATAAAAATCACAAATGCTCCGGCGATTGCAAAAGAGTTAACATCTACCCCAATTAGTTTTAGAATCTTATTTCCTACAAATAAAAATATAATCATAATAACCCCAGCAGTGATTGAAGCTTTACCGGCTTCAATTTGCCCGAATTTCTGTTGCAAGCTTACAACAATGGGAACAGAACCGATAATATCGATTACAGCGAAAAGAACCATAAAACAGGTAACGATTTCTTTTATAGAAAAATCATTGAAAACTTCCATCTTTTTGTAATTAAAAATTTCGCAAAAATATGAAAAAATATTGATTATTTGCTAATCTGCGAATACAAATTAACAATTGCTTTCAAAAGTTGATCCATTCCTTCAGGAGATTTTACAGGAGCATATTTCTCCATCTGAATCTTTTGTGAAAGATTTCTGTATTCCTCAGCCATAGCAGATCCCTTGTAACTCTCTAAAAACCTTCTAAAATCTTCTGTTGAGCTTTGGAAATACTCCTTTCTCACTTCAGTATCCATTTCATCTATTGTTTGAAAAAACTTATGATAATCTTCATTATCTTTTAGATTTTCTAAATAACTGAAATAATCATTAATATCAGTTTTTAGGCTTTGTCTTATTTCATTTTCAGTTTCTGCTACAGAACCCAAAGATTTTGAAGGTACACTTTCTTTAACTAATGTACGCTTTTTTTGCCAAGTCTTAAATAAAAGATAAGCAACAAACAATGCCAGTAAAATAGCCATATTGGTTAAAAGGATATTCCAATGGAACTTACCTTTTTCTTTCACTTTAAACGAGGTAGTTTTTAAAACCGGAGTATTTACCGTTTCCAAAAAGTTATTGGTATATTCATTAACCTTTTCAACAGTGGTTTTAGAATCCATAATCTGATCATGAGAAAATGCATTCAAAGCCAACGTTTCCTGTCCTAAATCAACATATTCTTTATTTGCAGGATTGAAGAAAGCAAATTGTTCTGTTTTAACATTAATATCACCTGCCTTTTTTGGAATTAGAATATAGCTTGCTAAAATTTCCCCTTTAATTCCCGTGGTTCCAGGAGCAACTGCTGACGTAATTTTAGGCGTAAAAATTTCATAATCCGGAGATTCTGCAATTTTCGGAAGTTCCATATCAGATAAATTCCCCTCCCCTGTAACTTTTACAACTACATTGATAGGTTTTTTGATTTCCACTTTTTCTTTCGAAGCATTATAGATACTTACATTGAAGTTTCCAACCGCATTTTTAAAGCATTCTGGTGACCCTTCCGGAAGCTTTCTTACATTAAGCTTAACTCTGTTGGAGATAATTTTATTTTTGTTTGAATAGCTACTAACAGAGGCGGAAACAGCAGGAACCTCAACATATCCAGCCGCGTTTGGGAAAACCATAAATACAGCTAAAACCTGTGAAGCCATATTTCCATAACTAGATGAAGGATCAATTTCAGATTTAACAAAGCTGATAGGATGAACATTGATGTTATCCTGCTGAGGAAGATGAATATTTTTTACTTTTCTAAAGTTATCCATATTCTTAGAATAAGCTTTTAGAACAGCAACAGTTGGCTGATCTTGATAAATATCTTTATCATCGATCTCCATATTCAAATAAACCTCATTAGAAGCACTCGAAGCAGATCTCTTATCAACCTCTTTTACCAAAATATCGAAAGGTTCTGTTTTATAAATTTTATTATTAACCGTTACCAAAACGGAACCAATTTTAATTTTACCTTTTTGCTTAGGCTCAAGGGCAAGCTGAGAAACTCTTTGTGTAATTACTGTATTGGTCGCAGGATCTACATACGTATTGTTTACAGATCCAGATCCAATAATATTAAATTTGGATAGATCTGGAAGACGAATTGGCGTTTGTTGATTATACTCACTCCCATTCATTTCCAGAACGATTGTAAGGTTCACAACATCTTTACCGGTGTAATCATTTTTATCCGGATTTACATTAATACTTACCTGCCCGTAAGAAATTACGGAAGAAAGAATAAATAATATGTAAATAATTTTTTGTTGCATCACCAATCTTTCTCGTTGCTTTCAGGCATCGAATAAGAATTTTTATTTAAAATTCTTTTGGCAGTCTCTTTCTCTTTATCGCTTACTTTATCTAAAATTGCGTTTTCAAGATCTTTTGGTATTTTACCTTCATTTTTCTGGTTCTTGTCTGGAGTATTACCCTCTTGACTTTTCCCTTGATTTTGCTGGCCTTTTCCTTGATCTTGTTTTTGATCTTTAGTATTGCCTTTTTGATCATCATTTTTTTGTTGGTCTTTACCGCCGCCGCCTTTACCTGACTTATTTTGCTGGTCTTTCTTTTGTTCGTTTTCTTTTTCTTTCAACTTGGCAATTCCATAATTTTTTCTTGTGGCTTCGTTGTAAGGGTCTTGTTTTAAGGATTGCTTATAATAAACAGCCGCCTTTTCAGGCTCTTTCATCTGCATATAAGTATTTCCTAAATTATGAAGAGCCGCTGCTTTATCGGGAATATTTTGAGAAAGTTTTTGTGCTTTTTCAAACTCAGCTTTCGCCTCATCATATTTTTTATTTTTATACAGTGCATTCCCTAAATTATAATGTGCCGTAAAATCTTTCTCATTAGACTTTATTGCTTCCATATACTTAGAAGACGCTCCATCATAATCTTTACCGTTATATTTCTGATTGCCCTCATAGACCAAAGTTCTATAGTTTTCCTGCCCAAATAAGAAGCCTGAAAACGAAAAAGCAATTATAAACGATAAAAAAATGATTTTAGTATTCATTGTATGCAAAATTATCCCTTTATATGTTAATAAACAGAGTCTTAATTGTTAAAGTTGGGTTAAAGTGGGGATTGGTTTAGGGAACACAATAAATAACATTAAACATTAAAATCTCTTTTGGGGTTAAAAATATAAATTAAAAAGAAGAAAAATATTGAAAATGCTAAAAAATATTGATAATAATGATTCGCATTCTGAGATTTCACCAATGTTTCCGAAGAAGACATTTTCTTACTTAGTGCATCTGTGATTCTATTTGGAGCTTCATTGATGTTATTTCCATCAATATATGTTCCTCCTGTAGATTCAGCCATTTTTTTTAGCGCTTCTGTTTGTCTTTTAGAAATCACTGTTTCTCCGGCTCTGTCTGTTTTATATCCCATCAATTGTCCAAACACATATTCAGGAACTGGCGCCCCTTCATCAGAGCCAATGCCTACAGACGTAATCATGATCCCTTCTTTGTTAGCCAGTTTTATAGCCGCATTATCGTTGCCTTCATTATCTTCACCATCGCTCAGTAAAACAATTTTTCTTGAGCCTTTATTTACATTTTTAAATTTATCTGCTGCTACTTTTACAGCTTTCAAGAAATCCGTTCCCTGAACTTGTACAGAATTCGTTTCAATCCCATTAATGTAGGTTTCAGCAGAACTATAATCTGTTGTTAAAGGCAAAATGGAAACCGCTTCACCTGCAAACATGATAATCCCCACTTTATCGCTTTTCATCTTTTGCATCGTGTTGATCATGACATTTTTTGCTTCTGTCAAACGACTTGGATTAATATCTTCCGCATTCATAGAGTTTGAAACATCAAGCATAAAGATTACATTATTCATCTTCTGATTGCTTTTTACTTCCTCTGAACCATTTAATAAATCAATGATAGAGAAGATTAAAAACAATGTACCTAAAAGATATAAAGCAGGAAAAATTTTAACAAATCCGGATCTTTTTTCAAACAATTCTTCATGAAACTGACTGTCTGCAAAAATGTTCCTTCTTCTATTGTTCCATTTCAGAAAACGAATCAACAAAGTAGCTAACAGCGGCAAAAGCAACAGCAACAATAAATACCAATAATTACCTAAATACCACTCCATCAGCTTAAAAATTTATAAAACACCCATCTCAGCAAGGCATCGATAATTAACATTCCTAAAGCAATCCAAAGGAAAATTTTAAAATATTCCTGATAATTATAAAGTTTAGACACTTTAATATCAGATTTTTCCAATTGATTAATTTCATTATAAACCTCTTCCAAGCTACTGTTTGAGGTCGCTCTGAAGTATTTTCCGTTGGTAGTCTGCGCTACTTCTCTTAGAAGTTCTTCATCAATCATCACCTGAGTTTCTGTAAAGACAAGGTCTCCAAAAATATCTTGTTGAGTAGGCATTAGAGCATATCCATTCGTTCCAATTCCGATAGAATATACTTTGATATCATTGTTTTTAGCCAATTCTGCAGCTACTTGAGCAGGCATTGCATTTTCAATTGTATTAACCCCATCGGTCATTAGAATAATGATCTTACTTTTCGCTTTACTATTTCTCAGGTGATTTACCGCTACAGAAAGTCCTTCTCCAATAGCAGTCCCAGGTTGAAGTTCCAGCGGATTAAGGTTTTTCAATTCATCAATAACCACCTGATGATCGGAAGTTACAGGAACTTTTGTAAATGCTTCTCCTGAATACGTTACTAACCCTACTCTATCATTCGGTCGTTTATCAACAAATTTTATAGCAATCTCTTTCAGTGCCGTTAAACGATCTGGTGTTAAATCTTTGGCTAACATACTCAATGATACGTCAACAGCCAACATAATATCAATTCCCTTCGTATCATCTCTGTCTTGAGAAACAGTAAACGTTCTTGGTCTGGCCATCGCAATGATCAGTGCAGAAAGAATAAGGTATTTAGATATTTTCAGTAAGAAAAGTACGGCTACAATTCCGTCACTTCCTTCCATATTTTTTATGGTAGGAACTTTTATTCCCTTTCTCTTTTGCCTGCTTAAATCTTTAAATAAAAGAGGAATAAACAACAGAAAAAGCAGTAAAAACCACGGACTATAAAATTCAAAATTAGGCATCTTTTCTCAGGTTTTCGAATTCTAAATCCTTTGATGATCTCTTCACAAAATCTCTAACGTCTGCGAAATCTTTTTCCATAGAATCTTTATCAGGGAAAGTTTTGGCAAATTTCACCAAGTCTCCTCTTAAAAATACATCTGCAATCACTTTCTCGTTTTCCTGAGAGATTGTATTATTTTTTTTCATTAAATCTATTAAATCATCTGTCAACAAAACATCCGCAGGCAAATGATATTGTTTGGTAATGAATTTTCTGGAAATATCGATCAATTCAACATAAAATGAACGGTAATTTCCCTCTTCAATATATTTTTTCTTTTTAAGAGAATCTAATTCCTTCAAGGTCTGATTGGTTGCCACCGCAGGAGAACTTTTAGATTTCCTGCCCCATTTCATATACATCACAATAGCAATAATAAGAGCTATAACCGCCAAGGCTGCTAAAACATAAAACTTATAAAGCTCCCAATAATCTTTTGCCTCAAGCTTAACCTCCTTATTATTCATGATATCATTGATCTGATCTGCTTTTTGAGCCGTATTCAGAACCTCAATTTCATAAGGAATTGTTTTTAAAACCTGTCCGCCTACTTTAAATTCCAATTCAGGAATGGTAAATTTCCCTTCTTCATAAACCGAAAACTCAATTTTTCTATAATAGATATCAGGATTTTGGGCAATACTATCTTTAATTTCTTCAAAATGGAAAGGTAACAATTCGTTCTTAGGAGCTGCTAACACCTTTTCATTATGAAGATTATTTATCGTCACAATAATAGAATTTACCTCTCCCAAAGCAAGGGTTTTCTTCTCAAGATTGGAAGAAAGTATCTGTGAAAAAGCGTTTGCACAGATTAAAAAAGACAGTATAAATAGTAATTTTTTCAATTTTAATAAATAAATTTTGGCTAAAGCCTAATTTTAATTTTTAGATTTAAACGGGTTAAAACCCGTTCCTATTGATATAATTATTTCTTCTGAAAATAACTGTACAATAATTTTGAATAATCCGCACCCGTATTTACATTCATAAAACTGGCCGAACTGTTGGCAAAATCATCTTCCAATGCTCTTACTTTTTGTTTTTGCGCTTCTGCAAAAGTATATCTCCATCGTGCACTGGAAGTATTAGCCCAAACCTGTTTTCCTGTTTCGGCATCGTACAACAGCGCATATCCTACATCTGGAATCTCGTTATCCTTTTCATCATAAATTCTCATTCCAAGCAAATGATGTTTCTTTGAAGCCACACGAAGCATTTTAGAATCGTATTCATCTTCAAAATCTGAGAATAAGAAAACCAAAGATTTCCTCTTAAATATTCCCATCATATATTCCATTGCTTTATCTATTTTAGAAACTGCAGGAACATAATCAGCTGTTAATATATTACTAATAATTGATAAAATATGTTTCCTCCCTTTTTGTGGCGGAATTACTTTGTATACTTTATCGGCAAATAGAATCAAACCAACTTTATCATTATTTCCCGCCGCTGAAAACCCTAAACTGGCAGCAATTTCTGCTACATATTCTCTTTTCAACTGGGTTTTTGTTCCGTAATCCATGGAAGCAGAAATATCAACCAAGATCATCATTGTCAGCTCCCTTTCCTCTTCCATTACTTTTACAAATGGTTCACGGAAACGAGCGGTTTTATTCCAATCAATCCTACGGATTTCATCACCAAACTGATACGGACGGACCTCTGAAAAAGTCATTCCCTGTCCTTTAAAAGCACTGTGATATTGTCCCATCAAAGTAGCTTCCGTCTTCCTGCGAGTACGGATTTCTATTTGCTTTACTTTTTTTACAATATCTTTTATCTGCATGTCTACTTTATTAAAACTTGATCATTAACCACTGTAATTAATCTATCATAATCTAAATCATAGTTTTCGGCAGTTAAGATAACTTCTTTGTTTAAAATTTTAGAAACTGATTTTAAATAATCTATAATTTGGTTATGATCATCTAAACTTTTAATTTCCTTTGGCGTAATATCATTTTCTATTTCCACTTCTGTAAAAAAGTAACAATTTAAAATAATTTCGCCAATCATTATTGTCGCAGTTACAACAAATTCACTTACATTATCCCAATAATCGAATATATATTTAGAAATAATTTGATTGCTTGATTTTAAATCTCCAACAATATCACAATATGTAAATCTGACTTCAAAATTTTCATTTATAAAATCTATCCATTTCAACCAATCAAGTCTTGAAATATTTAAAACATAAATATCTCTTAATGAACCATCAGAGAAATAAATGTTATCTTTTAAATATTGCCAATCCATATAACTTAATCCTTAAACTCAATGGAAACATTAAACCATTCATTATCAAATTTCGGACTGTATTTTTTGTAGAAATTAATTGCTGGCTCGTTCCAGTTTAATACTTGAAAAACCATTCCGCTGTATTGATTTGACTTTCCGTGTTCTAAGGTTGCTTCAAATAGTTTTTTTCCAATTTGTTTTCCTCTTAGTTTTTCGGTTACCACTAAATCTTCTAGATATAATCTCCTTCCTTTCCAAGTCGAATATCGATTATAATACAATGATATTCCTACAATCTGTCCTTCAAACTCAGCAACAAAAGCACCCCAAACTGGAGATTTACCAAAACCATCTTCAGTAAATTGTTTTAGAGTTAAAGTAACTTCATGTAAAGCCTTTTCATATTCAGCTAATTCTTTAATTAACTCCAACATGGGAGCACAATCTTCCTGAACCGCTTTTCTGATTACCATTTCTTCCATTAAAAATTAAGGGGCTTGAATTTTTGCTAAAATTCTATTAACAATTTCTTCGGTAGAAATTTCTTCCGCTTCTGCTTCGAACGTTAAACCAATTCTGTGTCTCAATACATCTTTAGCCAGTTCTTTTACATCTTCAGGAATTACAAAAGCTCTTCCTTTCAAAAATGCATACGCTCTTGAAGCAATCGCTAAGTTAATAGATGCTCTCGGAGAAGCTCCGAAACTTATATAGTTCTTAAGTTCAGACAAACCGTAATTTTCAGGATAACGGGTTGCAAACACCATATCCAGAATATACTTTTCAATTTTCTCATCTAAGTAAATCTGATTGATTAATTCTTTGGCATCAACAATATTTTGCAGAGAAACTACCGGTTTTACTACTGGCTGGTGGGAAGTAGAAACCATTCTCATTACTGTTCTTTCATCCTCGAATTTTGGATAATCGATAGTACATTTCAACATAAAACGGTCGCTTTGCGCTTCAGGCAAAAGATAAGTTCCTTCCTGATCAATCGGGTTTTGCGTTGCCAATACCAAAAATGGCTTTGGAAGCTTCATCGTCTCATCACCAATTGTAACCTGCTTCTCCTGCATTACTTCTAAAAGTGCAGACTGTACCTTTGCTGGCGCACGATTAATCTCATCCGCAAGAACAAAGTTTGCAAAAACAGGCCCTCTTTTTATAGAAAAATCATTCTCTTTTATATTGTAGATCATTGTTCCTACAACATCTGCAGGCAATAGATCCGGTGTAAACTGAATCCTTGAAAATTCACCATGAACAGCATCCGCCAACGTTTTTATAGCTAACGTTTTTGCCAATCCGGGAACCCCTTCCAAAAGAACGTGCCCACCTCCTAACAGCCCTACCAAAAGGCGGTCTATCATATATTCCTGACCAATGATAACCTTGTTGATTTCCTGTCTCAGAAGTGAAAATAAGTAATTTTGTTCCTTTATTTTTTCCGTCAACTGACGAATGTCTTCTGCTTGATGTGTATCTGACATAGTTTAAATTAAAATAAGTTGTAAATTTCTAATAAATACTTGCATTAATCAACACAATAAATGCCATTTTTGAGTTAAAGTTTGTTAAAAATTCCGAGGTTTAACGAGATATCCAAAGCCAAGAGATTAATTTTTAATTCTTAAAATCCTTTCAAAAGTCCAATTTAATGATATTATAAATTCACAATCTATATGAATAAATAATTACAATCAGCAGTAAAACTTTATTCTCTTCTCTGAACAACCATTGTCAATTGACATAAAAAAACACTATAAAATCATTGGTTAAATAATTTCATAGTGCTCTTAAATTTTATTTAATTGATGAAAACGTAAGGTATACAGATCTATTAAAGCTTAGTAATAGCAATCGTAAATACATCTTCCGGTGCATCTATTGTTTCTTCGTAAGATCCTACATTTGCATAATATGTTGTTCCGGATATTGTTGAGATAGTAATTGTTTCTGTAGCACCCCCACCGCCATTATCAGCCGAATCTACACAGGCTAAGGTAGTACAAGTACCGCTGTATACATCTACCTGAGGATCAAAAGTACTACCAGCAGGCATCGTCACTTTAATCGTATACTGACTGCCGTCTCCAACCAATTTAAACCAAGTTCCATCATTCATTGCATCAGGACAAACGGCTATATTCCCTGCGTTATTAGTTGTGGAAATAGCATCGCTTTGCGTATATGAATAAGGAAAAACAGAGGCTAATAAAGCACCTGAACAAGCATCATTTACAGGAACTGGCGGAACTGTTTTAAAAATAACCTCTGCACAACCTGAAGATTCAACGCCCGCTGAAACTGCCGTAATTTTCAAATAATAATTGGTATCAGCATTAAGGGCAGTTGATGGAATAAAATTAGTTCCCGTTACGATCTGCTGATTAATCACGTTCGTACTTCCCGAACTTGTTCCTATTGAAATTTTATAAGAATCTGCACCAGAAACAGGAAACCATTTAATATTTGGAGACAAGGCAACAAATTGAGCGTTATTGGTAGGAAAAGCAACGAAAGGACAGGCTGCAGTAGATCTAGGTACTAATCCTGAAATGGTAATTGCTGATTTGTAATCAGCTCTTATTCCACCCGGTGGAGATGCCGGATCAACGACCATACCGTCCCCTTTGTAATAAAGAGTAGAAGATGGAAGATGCGAATACACTTTAAATGCCTCATCAAAATTATTAATATCGATGCTCGGAGCATTTTCTTTTGCCGCGACCACTAAATTATCTGTATTGTTATAAGCGAATGGTGTAGAAAAAACCACCTCAACCTTATTATTATTTTTAGTCACTGTGCCTGCAAACACCTGAGTCAGCTGCGAAGCAGGAACCCAATCTGTACCGGATGTAAAAGCAGTTTTTGAAGTATGTCCCAGATAAACCGTCCAATTTGAAGAATCAAAAATAGTTGCAGAAGGATCTACATAGAATATAAGCCCTGTAATATTTCCTGCTGCATTCGCATTTACCTCTTGTTTAGGATAGATCTGCTGAACATAAGAATAGGAAAAAAAACTACTCACCGGAGCAGTTCCTACAGTTGTGCTTCCAATGTTTATATTTATTTGTGCATTAAACATCAACGATATCAATAATAAAGATAAAAGTAAAATTCTTTTCATAATTAATAAATTCAATATGGAATATGGTGCTAATTTAGCATTAAAGTTTTAATTTTTATAATAAATATGATTATTTAATCACACATACTAATACAAATAATATTTTAAACACAGATCAATTTAATCGCTTTAAATATTTATACAATTATCAACAAATCATTATTTACTTTGAAAAATCAATCAACAAACATCAAATTTAAACGCATATTTTAATACATTTGTGACAAATACCAATTACATGTATAAAAAGCTATTCTTTATGAGTCTCTTTTCTATGGGACTTTTTCAATCACAAACAACAACCATGGTGAATGTGATTTCACAAGCAGTTTATTATGATGGTTATACAGCAACGGTATCCGAACCTATTCCTCCAGGTCTAATAAGATTAGGCAACACGAGATACGCAAGAAAACTTACAGATGCTGAACTGAATTCTTTTAAAGCAAAAATTGCCATGAGAGTATCTATAGGGGCTCTTTGTGACAACTATGACCGCCTGGGAGAAGTTTTCTTGGCTTTAGTTCCTAAAAATCAAGCTACTTATACTACAGACGATGTAAATGTAAAAAGAATAGAAGTAGGAAGATACATTACCCCTTTCATGAGTAAAAACCGATCTCCTACGGAAGTGCCCTACACCTATGATTTGAGCAATCTATATAATGTATTTCATGATTCTGCGCTTCGCAGCACTTACGATATGTATATGGAACTTGATGTGTTTGGTGTTCCTTATGCAGCACAAACACAAGTTGCCGGATGCTCGGGAAGAATTGATGTTTTTTCAGGATCCCTTACTTTCTTTTCAACGGATGCGGGAGCTACTGCTACAACATACAACAGTCTTACTCCTCTGTTAAGCTACACCAGAGTCAATAACTATAACAGTACTGATGTTCCCGGTGAAACAGTTAGAATTGTAAATTTTAACCTGCCCAGCCCTGTTACCGACGCTCATTTCGTTGTAATATCTACGCCTCATGGTGCTAACAGTGGTGGTGAAGAATATGTAAGAAGACAAAATTACACTTATGTAGATGATGTACAGGCGCTGACCTATACTCCCGGAGGAATTTCATGCGAGCCCTTCAGAGTATACAACACACAAGGTAACGGAATATATGGAGCTACCCCTAAAACATTTAACGACTGGACTTCATGGAACAACTGGTGCCCAGGTAACTCAGTTCCTATCAGAGGATTTACATTACCTAACATGACTGCTGGAAACCATACTTTGAAACATACCATACCAACTGCCGTTTTTAACCAGCAACAAGGTGATGTTTATTTATCTGTTTATATGCAAAGCAAAAGCAACGCGACTTTAAATGTGAAGGATATCAAAACCACCGATGTAAGCATATATCCCAATCCTACTTCCGACTTTGTTAATATAAAGTCACCAATAGATGTAACATCTCTCACACTATTTAGTGTAGATGGGAGAAAACTATTTGAAAGCTACAAGGAAAATAAAATAGATATTTCTTCATACAGCGCAGGAATTTACATTCTGAATATTGTTTTGAAAGACGGTACCTCTTTCAAACATAAGATTATCAAAAAATAAAAAGAATCCGAATATTCTTTTAAAAACAATAAAGAGCCTCCTATTGAATATTTTTCTTAGGAGGTATTTTTTTATCCACTCTTAAAAGTAAAGTACATCTTAGAAATTACATTGTTAATCATCTCCCAGTTTAATTCTCATATTTAAAAACATCAGCACAGCAACTAAGACATCGAAATCATTAGATATCATCGTAAAAAAGAAATTACCCTTCTCAAAATCAATTATTTTAACATTTATTTTCCTGTAAACAAACGAAAAAGGAATACTTTTTTTAACATTTCATTTTTTTCAAAATAGCATTTTATATAATTTTAACCTTAATCTCACGTTTAAAAATTGTCATTTCCAGTTTATTAAACTATTTTTGGTGATTAAAAATTTTGTAAAATGAATTATCATTTTCAAGCCCACAGACAGGTGAGAAGAAACCTTCTGGATATTCTGCAAAACACGTCTCATGAAGACCTTTTGCTAATACCAGATGGCTTTAACAATAACATTTATTGGAATATTGCGCATACAGTTGCTACACAGCAACTTTTGCACTATTACCTAAGTGGAAACCCTTTTAGAATCGATAAATATTGGGTCGAAACATATAAGAAAGGAACCCTTCCGAACTTAAATGTACAAAAATCTGAAGTGGAAGATCTGGAGTTTTTATTAACCGAAACTTCAAAGATCTTAATGAAAGATTATGACAGCGATTTCTTCTCAGATTACACCCCTTACACGACAAGTTTTGGGATGGACCTGAAAAGTATTCAAGATGCCATCATCTTCAACAACATACATGAAAGCCTGCATTACGGATATGCAATGGCACAAAAAAGAGCAATTTTAGGAGAAAAATATTAAAATGACAGATAAAAAAGACGATTTTATTTTCGGGCTTCGTCCGGTAATTGAAGCTATTGAAGCAGGAAAAACTATTGACAAGATCTTTGTACAAAATGCATTGCAGGGCGATATTTATGCAGAACTGAAAACGATTTTAGCCAAAAATAAATTACGTCCTAACTACGTTCCGGTTGAAAAACTGAACCGTTTTACGAGAAAAAACCACCAAGGTGTTGTAGCTTTTATTTCAGACGTTCCTTTTCATAAAATAGAGGATGTTGTTCCTCAATTGTTTGAAGAAGGGAAAACTCCATTTTTATTGATTTTGGATAGATTAACCGATGTAAGAAATTTCGGAGCCATCTGTAGAACTGCAGAATGTGTAGGAATTGATGCTATTATTATTCCTGAAAAAGGAGGCGCGCCAATTAATTCTGATGCTATCAAAACATCTGCAGGAGCACTTTATAATATTAAAATTTGTAAAGAACCGAATTTAGCTCACGTTGTAGATTATCTTCAACAAAGTGGAATTTCTGTATTTGCAGCTACTGAAAAAGCTCAAAAACTGATCTATGATGTAAGTTTCACAGAACCTTGTGCCATTGTAATGGGTAATGAGGAAACCGGAATTTCAAAAGAAGTTCTGCATCATTCAGACGAAAAAATAAAACTTCCTATTGAAGGAAAAACACAATCTTTAAATGTTTCTGTTGCATGTGGAGCAATCTTATATGAAGCAACAAGACAGAAATTAATGAAAGTAAATTAATCGATAACACATTCAAAATTAATTTAAATGAAAAACATAGCAGCATTTGCTCTACTATCATCTATAGCTCTAGTTTCTTGTAAAAAAGAAACGGCAACCGTAACCAAAGTAGATCCTAAAACAGGAAAAACAATCACTGTAGAAGTTCCGGCTGATTCTGTGGCGAAAGTTGTAGAAAACCCGGCAATTAAAGATTCTGCAGGAATTTACACTCAAACTTTTAAGCTTGAAAAAGGTAAAACCTATCCTCTTACAACCTACCAAAGAGATGTAAAGACAATGACGGATCCTCAAGGAAAATCTCTTAACGGAACCAGCGAATCTACGGATGAGATGACTTTCACTGTTAATGATATTAAAGGAAATGTATATGACATGACCCTTAATCTTATCGGAAAAAGAAACTCTCAATCTGCAGAAGGAAAAACCATTATTGTTGATACAAAACTGGCAATGCCGAAAGAGGATGATCTAAAAATGATCTGGAATATCAACAAAGCGCTTACAGGAAACAAACTGAATATGAAAATGGATACGAAAGGAAATGTACTTTCTATCACAGGTTTTGATGCAGTTTACACAAAAGTTTCTAATGCCGTAGGTACTCTTATCAAAGATAAAAACCAAAAAGAAAGCGTTGTTGCAAGTCTTAAACAAAGCTTTAATGAAAAGGTACTGAAAGATCAGTTCAATAAAAACCTTACAATCATTCCTAAAAAAGGAGCTAAGATTGGTGAAAAGTGGACGAATTCTGAAAACGCAGACCCAAGCGGAGCTGTTAAAGTTACTTCAAACTATGTATTAAAAAGCGTAGGAAACGGTATCGCAGAAATTGCTGTAACAGGTGGAATTCCTAAGAAAAGCGAAAAGAAAACACAAGACAAAATTACGCACAGCTTAAGCAGTGAACTTGTACAAAACGGTACTATTAAGTTTGATCAAAGTACAGGTTGGATTACCAATCAGAAAATTGATGTAGTTACTACTCAAATCGAAACAATTTCAGACGGAGCTCAATCTCAGTCTATGAAAAGTGTTTCAAAATCTTCTGTAATGGTGAATCCTTCTGCAAAATAAATAAAGTAAGTTTTAGGATAGAGAGTTGAAGAATTTGAGAATTTTTATGAATAGTAAATATTTCTCGACAAACTTCTAGCTTTAAACTTAGAATCTTAAATAAAAATATTATGAAGTTCATTCTTGAGTTAGTACTTACTGCAATTATTATTTTCTTTGTTTGGAATATTTTGAAAAGATTATTTTTTAAGACATTCTACAGTTATTTATTTAAAAATATCAAGCAAAATAATACGCAGCAAAACACCAACAACTCGACTAAGGATCATCAAAAAATCCACTGGGATGCAGAAACAGTGGATTATGAAGAGGTAAAAGATAATAAAGACAAAAGGTAAAAATACCTAAGAAAATAAAAGATAATAACCCGTATGGCGAAAAATAAAAACTTAATTTATACTGCAATTTCATTAGTTGTATTTATAGTTTTAGCATTTTTATATTCCACACCTGTTTTTACAGGAAAACAACTTTTCCAACATGATATTGTTCAGTATAGAGGCGGTGCAAAAGAACTTCTCGATTACAGAGCTAATACTGGCAGCGAAACGTATTGGAGTGATTCAATGTTTGGAGGAATGCCTACCTATCAGATGGGAAGCCAGTTCAAGGGAGATATCATTAAGAAAATTGATAGTAATCTGAACTTTTTGCCAAGACCGGTTAATTATCTTTTCTTACTTTTCGCCGGATTTTTCCTTTTAGGAATGGTAGTTGTCAGAAACTGGAAGTATGCTTTATTAGGCGCTACTTTCTTCGGACTATCCACCTATTTCTATATTATTATAGCAGCGGGACACAATGGTAAAGTAAATACTATTGAATATTTCGCGCCACTTTTAGCCGGAATATTGCTCGTTTATATCAGGAAAAGTTACATCTGGGGATTCATTGTCACTACCCTATTTATGGGGCTACAGATAGCTGCAAACCACCCGCAGATGACCTATTATCTTTTCATTGCGCTAGGATTTTTATTCTTATCAGAATTAATCAGAGCCATTCAAAAGAAAACACCGATGAAGCATTTTTTAATTTCTTCGGGAATTATTGCTGCTGCTTGTATCATTGGTGTGGGGATGAACTCTCAAAGAATCATGGCTAATGCGGAATATGTAAAAGAAACCGTTCGTGGAAAACAAATCTTAGATAACGACACGCATACTTCAGGAAAATCCGGAATGGATAAAGAAAGTATGCTGATGTGGAGCTACGGAAGACTGGAAACTTTAAACCTATTTATCCCTAGATTAATGGGTGGCGGAAGTCAGGAACCTGAAGCAAAAGATATCATGAATAAAGCTCAGGGACTTGTTGAGGCAAATGTACATTCACAAGCCGAATATGATAGAATTTCTAAGGGCTTCGGAAGTGTAACCTATTGGGGCGACCAACCTGGAACTTCAGGACCGGCTTATCAAGGGGCAATTGTATGTTTCTTAGCTTTATTAGGATTCTTTTTTGCCTGGAAAAAATACCGTTACTGGATTTTAGGAGCTTCTATTATAACTATTTTATTGGCTTGGGGAAGTAACTTTATGCCGTTGTCAGATTTCTTTATCGACTTCGTTCCTATGTATAATAAGTTCAGAGCGCCGTCTTCAATATTGGTTATCGTAGAATTATTATTCCCTTTAATTGCGATCATCGGATTATACAGATTCTTTACAGACGAGAAATTAACAGAAGAATACAAAAAGAAAATCCTTACTTATGTAAGCGGAGGAACGTTAGGATTTTTATTAATTCTATTGCTTTTCGGAAAGTCTTTATTAGGTTTTTACACAGAAAACGAAAAGTTATATCTTCCCCCTTTCCTATTAGATTTTCTGGTAGATGAAAGATTTAAACTATTTAGAGTTGATGCCATAAAAGCATTCATCTATGTTGCTATTGCAGCTGCTGTGTTATTCTTGACACTGAAGCAAAAGCTAAGTCAGAATATCGCATTAATCATTATTGGAGCTGTGAGTTTATTTGATCTTTGGACGGTAAACAAGCGCTATTTAAATGATGATAATTATGTAGACAAAGTATTTGCCGAAAATCCTTTCCAAACAGAAAGTTCGGATTTATTAGTAGAAAAAGTGCAGGCTAATCCTAGTTTAGGATCTATTGTATCCAGCGTTCAGGTTAACAAAACCTTGGAAACGATTTCTGAAAAAGATAAAACACACTACAGAATATTCAATAATATTTTAGGGACATTCAGTGAGACCAATACATCATACTTCAAATCTTCAATTGGAGGATATCACGCCGTAAAATTGAGAAGATATGACGATGTAATCAATGAATATTTCCAGGTAATGGATTCCGTAAAACTTCCTAATGTTCTTAATTTATTGAATGCTAAATATTGGGTTGTAGGTGGCCCAGAACAGCCTCAAGCAATGCCAAATCCAAAAGCTAATGGAAATGCATGGTTTGTAAGCGATCTTAAATTTGTGAACAGTCCTAACCAAGAAATTAAATCAATTGGAGTAATCGACAGTAAGAAAACTGCCGTTATTGCTTCTTCGGATAAAGAATATTTCAATAATAAACCCGTTCAGGCAGATCCAACAGCATTTATTAATTTAACAGAATACCAGCCTAATGAATTAGAATTCAAATCAGAATCTAAGACTCCTCAATTGGCCGTATTTTCTGAAATTTATTATCCTCACGGTTGGAAAATGTTCGTAGACGACAAAGAAGTTCCTTACATTAAAGCAGATTATTTACTTCGTGCAGTACACGTTCCTGCAGGAAAACACAACATCAGAATGGTCTTTGAACCAGAAGTTATTGAAACAGGAAAATGGATCTCTTTACTTTGCTTCGGATTATTCATCGCATTAAGTGGTTTCGGAATTTATTGGATGAATAAAAATAAGAAGAAGGAACTCCTACTTGAACAAAAATCTTAAAACAAAGTTCAATCTTAATAATCTTAACACCTTAACACCTTAACAAAAACTTAATGGTTAAATTTAAAACATTAAGAATAAGTTTAAGTTTTTAAGAATATTAAGTTTTATTCCTACGGAATTTATATGGAACAAAAGAAAATATTAATCATCACCTATTACTGGCCTCCTGCGGGAGGTCCTGGTGTTCAAAGATGGTTGAAGTTTGCAAAATATTTACCTGAATTCGGATGGAAACCCGTTATTTTCACACCAGAAAATCCGAGTTATCCCTTGTTGGATGAAAGCTTAATGAAAGATATTCCTGAGAATATTGAAATCGTTAAAACCAAAATCTGGGAACCTTATCAATTGGCTGAAAAGCTTAATAAAAGCAATAAGAAGTTTAAAGCCGGACAGTTCGATGTTGGTAAAAACCAAAGCTGGAAATCAAAGCTTTCGATTTGGGTAAGAGGAAATTTTTTCATTCCTGACGCCAGAGTTTTTTGGGTAAAACCTTCTGTAAATTTTTTAGAACAGTATTTAAAAGAAAATAAAATAGATGTTGTAGTTACTTCGGGACCACCACATTCTTTACACTTAATTGGTTTAAACCTTAAAAAGAAATTTCCAGATCTAAAATGGATTGCTGATTTTCGTGATCCCTGGACGGAGATTTCTTATTATAAACATTTAAAACTAACTAAAAGCTCCGACAAAAAACATCGACAATTAGAAAATGATGTTTTCAGAAATGCTAATATTACATTAGCCACAAGCTATACCGACGCTGAAAATTTCCGTAAAAATGGTGCGAACGCGGTTTGTATTACGAATGGTTTTGATGAATCAGATTCTTCTCAAACTCTCAAATCTTCAAACTCTCAAATTCTCAAACAAAAATTCACATTAAGTTATATTGGTGTTTTAGAACAGCTTAGAAATCCCGAAAATCTTTGGAAAGCCATTGATAATTTGGTGACAACCAATTCAGATTTTGCTGAAAATTTTTCATTGAAATTTGTAGGAAGAATTGATGATAAAATTTTACACTCGATTGAAAATTCAGGTTTAAAAAATCACATTTTAAATTTAGGTTATATTTCTCATGATAAAGCTATCATAGAAATGCAAAGTTCTGATATGTTACTAATCACTAATTTCCCTAATGAATCTTCAAAAGGTATTATTCCGGGGAAAATATTTGAATATTTAGCGACAGGTAAACAAATCATTTCTTTTGGACCGGATCGGGCAGATGTTTCAAAAATATTAAATGAGACGCATGCAGGAAAACATTTCAGTTATCAGGATTCTGAAACAATAAAGGATTTTATCTTAGAAAAATTTGAATTGTGGAAAAATGGAAACCTTCTTGAAAACACTCAAAATATTGAACAGTTCTCAAGAAAGAATCTTACAAAAAAGTTGGTTGAGATTTTATAATTTTTGAGGCAAAGATTTATTTACAATGCTCTTCTTTATTTAAGAAGGTAAAGAACTAATTGATTTCATTAAGCTTGTAGCTTCCTTAAAATAATAAAGTCTCATTAAAAAACTTAGCGTTTATATTAAAATTTTCAAATTTAAACGGCAACTAAATAATAATTTCCTTTAAATTCTTCAAATACGAAACAAAGTGTTTTTTTAATTCAAAACTCGGATTAACAGCATTATATCATCTTACTTTTTATGAATTGAAAATCTTTTTCATGAATTTCTAAAAAACCAAATCGAAAAGAAAATCCCCATTTCTTTTTATCAATAATAAAATCTAACTCATCAATTAAAGGAATAATTGAAACTTCTTTACTCTTACAAAAATCTATATTTCTACGAAACGGATTAAAACCTTCAGCCATAACACCTTGATAAACTTCCTCATCTTTCACCATACCAATTGCAGTAAAACTTTGACACTTTTCATCTTTCTCAAAATACCGTTTTGGTGAATAGAAGATGATTCCATCTCCAGTCCTTAACCTTTTTAGAGAAGTTGCTTTTCCGTGATTGGCCTGCATAAATCCGCCTTCAACTCCTCTTTCAATATGATCTTTTGATGCAACAGCAATATAATATTTCATTGTTGGATATTCATGATTTCAATTAAAGGTAAGAAAGTTTTTCAATATCTTAGCATGATGGAAGTTTTAGATATTCTTATTGTTGGAGCCGGACCCATTGGTCTTAATTGTGCGCTTGAAGCTAAAAAAAATAACCTGACTTATTTAATTATAGAAAAAGGAATTATTGTAAATTCATTATACAATTACCCTTTATATATGCGATTTTTCTCAACTGCAGAAAAATTAGAAATAGACGAGATACCCTTCATTTCAGCTGCTCCCAAACCTGGAAGACAAGATGCATTAGAATATTATCAGGGAATTGCCCGACAGAAAAATATCAATATTAATCTGTATGAAAAAGTACTCAACGTTTCTAAAAACGAGGCTATTTTTGAAATTAAAACCTCAAAAGCAACATACTACGCCAAAAATGTAATTATCTCAACAGGGTTCTATGATATTCCTAATTTGATGAACCTCCCCGGAGAGAATCTACCAAAAGTAAAGCATTATTATACCGAACCATACCCTTATGCAAAGCAGAAAATTGTGGTTGTGGGTTCTAGTAATTCATCTGTAGATGCAGCGCTGGAAACCTATAGAAAAGGAGCTGAAGTCACGATGATTGTTCGTCATTCTGAAATTTCAAAAAATGTAAAATATTGGGTAAAACCAGATATTGAAAATAGAATAGCCGAAGGAAGTATTACCGCTTATTTCAATTCTGAGATTATTGAAATAAAAGAAGACTCCGTTATTTTTAAAGATGAAAATGAACAGATCCATGAAATTGAGAATGATTTTGTCCTGGCGATGACAGGCTATCTTCCCGATTTTGAGTTTTTGAAAAATTCAGGAATTGATCTTCAAGGAGATTGTTTAAACCCTATTTACCATCCTGAAACCATGGAAACAAATATTAAAAATCTTTATTTGGCAGGCGTTGTTTGTGGTGGAAAAGACACCCATCTCTGGTTTATTGAGAATTCAAGAATTCATGCAGAAATGATTATAAAAAACATTCTCCAAAACAGATAACCGTCTTGGAGAATATTTTATTAATCTGAAATAATTTTTATTGCTCTATAACTTCTTCTAACTCCTTCTTGTCTTTCAACATCCATGGAACAATAAAGTAAAATGCAATAGCAATACCTGTTGCTAAAACTCCGGTTCCAATCCACAAGGCATTAAATCCGAATTTTTGAGCAAGCAT
This sequence comes from Chryseobacterium polytrichastri, assembly GCF_900142445.1. GTDB lineage: Bacteria > Bacteroidota > Bacteroidia > Flavobacteriales > Weeksellaceae > Chryseobacterium > Chryseobacterium polytrichastri. Next base: position 34,498 of record NZ_FRAV01000040.1, read on the forward strand.
TGTTCCTATGTACGGAGTAACAATGAATGCTATTGAAAACGAAATTCCATTCAGTCCCATATACGCTCCTTTATTGTTTTTTCCTGAACGCATTGCGGTGATGGTTGACATAAAAGGTAATGTCCAAATTTCACCGATACAAAGTAATGTCATAGAAACAATCAACGTAATCATACTGTAATCAAATGCTATCATTGCATAAGAAAATCCACAAATGAAAGTTCCTAAAAGCATTGTTATCGCCAAACTGAAGTACTTCTCTGCAATTTGTACAAATCCCATTTCAAGCAAAACAATTAAGAATCCGCTATATCCTAAAATGTACCCAATACTCTGTTGGCTTAAATGTGCCGTATCTTTATAAAAGATTGTCAACGTACTAAATAACTGGAAAAAGCATATTGAAAACAACATACAAAAGAAACAATATACAAGAAACTTACGATCTTTATATGGCGAGTTTTCTTTTTTGATAATGATTGCTTCTTTTACTTTTTTAGCTTTTAACTTGGCCAATTTATTTCGTTTATAAAAGAAAGAAATGTATAATATCCCGGCTAGAAAAGCCGCTAAAGCATTACTGTAAAATAAAAAATTGTAAGAAATAGCAGATAAAATTCCGCCCAAAGCAGGGCCAACTGAAAATCCTAAATTCACGGCCATACGGTTCAATGAAAATGCTCTCGTGATATTTTCGGGTTTTGCATATTTTGTTATTGCCACCGAGTTCGCAGGGCGAAAAGTATCACTTACAATACTTTGCAATAAAATGATCGCCGCCACTCCAACCTCTGTTTTAAAAATTGGAATTAAACAAAACAACGGTACGCTTAGTAACAAACTCATATATTGAACTTTATACTCTCCAATTCTATCGGTTATAAATCCTCCTAGCCAAGATCCTATTACAGATCCTATTCCGAAAAAGCTCAGAACAACTCCCGTATTCTCTATACTGAAATGTAAATGATCCGTCATGTATACTCCTAAAAACGGAAGTACCATAGAACCTGCACGGTTGATGAGCATTACCAAGGCCAACATCCAACTTTCCTGAGAAAGTCCCTTAAATGAGTTGGTATATATGTTTATTAATTTCACAATTTTTGATTTTAAAACAAAAGAACAGGGCCTATACAATAAGCCCTGTTCTTTTTATATTAGTATAAATAGATTTTTACTCCGGCTTATAAGAGTCTTTTAATGTTACAGTACGGTTAAATACCAATTTAGTATCCGTAGAATCCTGATCTTTCGTAAAATATCCAATTCTTTGGAATTGAAGAGGTTCTCCAATTGCAACATCATTTAAACTAGGTTCAGCAAAACCTTGAATTGTAGAGACAGATTCAGGATTAATAAAATCCAAGAAATCTACATCTTTTTCAGCATCTGGCTGTTCCACAGTGAATAAGTTATTGTAAATTCTTACATCTACAGGAAGTGCATGCTTTGCAGAAACCCAATGTAATGTACCTTTTACTTTTCTTAAACTTTCCTCAGTTCCACTCCCCGACTTACTTTTCTCGTCATAAGAAGCATAAATGGTTGTAATCTCTCCGTTCTCATCTTTCTCCACTCTTTCAGCTTTAATGATGTAAGCAGATTTTAAACGGACTTCTCCACCAAGTTTTAATCTAAAGAATTTATTGTTCGCTTCTTCTTTAAAGTCTTCACGCTCAATATATAATTCTCTTGAAAAAGGAACCTGCCTTGTTCCGGCATTTTCCTGCTCAGGATTATTTTCAGTTTCTAACCACTCTTCATTTCCTTCAGGATAGTTTTCAATCACCAATTTCACAGGATCTACCACTGTCATCACACGTTTAGCGACTTTATTCAAATCTTCACGGACGCAGAAATCCAACAATTGAATCTCAATAAGGTTTTCCCTTTTAGCAACTCCTACTTTCTCAATAAAATTCCTGATGGAAGTAGGCGTAAAACCTTTTCTCCTCATTCCGGAAATCGTAGGCATTCTAGGATCATCCCATCCGGTTACTGCATTTTCAGCAACAAGCCTTTGCAGCTTCCTTTTGGAAGTAATCATATAAGAAACATTCATCCTTGCAAATTCTCTTTGCTTAGGAGCTACTTTAGATTCATCATATACCTGCTCTAAATACCAGTTATAAAGAGGTCTGTGATTTTCAAATTCTAAAGAACATAATGAATGAGATACTTGCTCTAAATAATCAGACTCACCATGTGCCCAGTCGTACATTGGATAAATTTTCCAATCCGTTCCTGTTCTGTGGTGAGGTTTATTCAAAATTCTATACATAACAGGGTCACGCATATTCATATTTGGCGAAACCATGTCTATTTTTGCACGAAGAGACATTGAACCACTTTCGAATTCACCATTTTTCATTCTCTCGAATAAATCTAGAGATTCTTCAACAGGACGATTTCTGAACGGAGATTCAACTCCAGGTTCTGCAGGATTTTTTCTTTGTTCTGTAATTGTTTGAGATGGCTGCTCATCAACATAAGCTTTTTTATCTTTAATCAACTGAACGGCCCAATCGTAAAGCTGCTGGAAGTAGTCTGATGCGTACAATTCTTTATCCCATTTGAATCCTAACCACTCGACGTCTTTTTTAATAGAATCTACAAATTCCTGTTCTTCTTTTTCAGGATTTGTATCGTCAAAACGTAGGTTTACAGGAGCATTGTATTTTTCACCCAAACCAAAATTGATACAGATGGCTTTTGTGTGCCCAACATGTAAATATCCATTCGGTTCAGGAGGAAAACGGAAACGGATCTGATCTCTGTTTAAACCGTTTGCCAAATCATCTTCTATAATTTGCTCAATAAAATTGAGAGATTTTTTTTCTTCTTCCATTAAGTCAGCTTTTAAATATCACATTTTGTGACAATTTGCAAATTTAGGAAATTTCACGGGTTTATGAAAATGTAAAATCCTAAAAATAACAAGTTAAAAAATTATTATTTTCTTTTAAAATATGCGGAAAAATGATTAAATTCACTAAAACTAACACTCATGTCTGTCTTTATCTTAAGTAACAGGAAAATTGTGCGCCATCAGGGTGAAAAATTAGATTCATTTTCTAATGATGAATATTCAATTCCTAATTTCAGAATTGCAAAATGTAATTTTGAAAACTACAAAGAACCTACAGCACAAGCTAAAAAAAAGAAGAATTATACCAATCGGAACATTTTAGATTATCAACTCTTTTCAGAACCTGAAAAACAAGGATACCAAGATGTTTTGGATGTGTTGCTAAGTGAAAAGGGAATCAAAAAATCAGCACTTACGGCAAATAATCTTGGCGGAAGCCAAAGAATGTTTTATGAATTGTATAAAGAAATGTCTTCCACCAAAGAAAGAAGTGATGTTTTGATATTTATTCATGGATATGCCTATGATTTTGATGATGAATTGCAGGCAATGATTGATCTTAAAAAGCTTTTCATAGACAATCCGGAATCACCCGTTGAGCATATTTTATTTGTAAGTTGGCCTGCTTCGAGCAGCATTGTTCCTTTGACTTATTTTGATGATAAAGCATCAAGTATCAATTCAGGAACTTCTTTACTGAGACTTTTTTATTTTTACACTCAATTTTTAAAAGATATTTTTTCCAATCGAGATCTTGCTCCCTGCAACCAAAGAATTCATTTAATGGCCCATTCTATGGGAAACAGAGTGCTTCAAAGTATGTTGTATAGCTTGAAAAAGGAGAATATTCTAAGAGTTATTGATCAGGTTTTGTTATTGAACTCTGATGTTACATATAAAGTTTTTGAAGATTCTGAAGACTCATTTAATAAACTTCCTTTATTAGCCAACAGAATCTCCATCTATCTAAACCGAAAAGATACCATTCTTGGGATTTCTCAGTTCACAAAAAATATTCTAACCCCAAGACTAGGTAAAAATGGACCAAGCGATATTGAAAAATTCAAAGATATTGTTTCGATCATCGATTGTACTTTCATTGAAAACGATTTGAAAAATAGTTTAAAATTTGAAATCGGAAATCATTGGGGATACCTTTCTAGTTCGCAGGTTCAAAGAGATATTTTTCAAAATTTATATGGAGTAGATCGTAATCTTATCACCCATAGAGCTAAAGATAACGAAAATATCTTCACAATTATTTCTTAACAACCTAATAAAAAAATATAATGAATGAGCTCATATGTTAAAGTTGGCATGGGAACTAAAATTGGCATAAAGATTGCGAATTCATTAAACAGAGAAATATAAATTTTATATCATGAAGAAAGTTAAAAGTAAGTTTTCTTATTTATTAAAAAAAATTAAGAAAGCAATTTTCGTGAAAGACGTGATTTAATTAACAATATAAAAAAACTAACTATCCGACCCTAAAATTACATTATCTATACAACCAATTCAATTTTTTATCTAATAAGCTTTTAGAGTTTATTAGATATTTCTTGTTTTTAGCTTTTATCCTATAATTAACTAGACAGTAAAACATTCATAATATTTCACTATCTAGTTAATTATAGTTAAAAATCTTGTTTATTCTAAAAAAGAAATTGATCTTTACTTTACAAATCAATTAAATCTTTATTATGAAAAATCTAGAAAAAATCAAAAGAGAAAAACTAAAGACAATCAAAGGAGGAAGACCGCCTCTTGGATGCAACAGTTGGAATCCAAGTACGATGTGTTGTAGATCATGGGCACCTGACTATTGTGGCAATACTACTTGCCCAGATTCACCAGCTCCCGCATGCTAGTTAATTCTTCTCAATTATATTTTGAACCATAGCAACTCATTTTTGAGTTCCAAATCGGATTCAAAATTATTGACAAATAAAGCTCCGGTGCCCAACCCTTGTGGCATCGGATTTTTTTTGGTAAATGTATACTGTGTAATTGCATTGAGTCCGATATTACTTTCAAGCGCAGAGGTAATCCACCAACCAATATTGAATTCTTCTGCAAGAGAAATCCATTCATCAGAACAGGAAAAACCTCCCACTAAAGCAGGTTTTAAGATGATGTATTGAGGATTTATTGTTTGCAAAAGCTTCTTCTTTTCGTCGTAATTAATGATTCCTATTAATTCTTCATCTAAAGCAATCGGAGTTGGAGTTTCAGCGCATAATTCTGCCATATCGCTCCAATTACCTGCCTTAATGGGCTGTTCGATGGAATGAATATCCAAATCTGCCAATTGTTGCAATACTACTTTCGCTTCTACTTTGCTAAAACCACCGTTGGCATCAACACGTAATTCTAATTTTTCTTTGGAAAATTTCTGTCTTAATTTTTGAAGTACTACATGTTCAGATTTCCAATCGACTCCAATTTTCAATTTAATACAATGGAAACCATTATTCAGTTTATCCTGAATCTGCTCTTCCATATAATGAATGTCACCCATCCAGATCAAACCATTGATAACGATTGAAGCTTTTCCTTGTGTAAATTCACTAGGAAAATATAGATTGCCTCCATTCTGTAAATTCAAAATGGCTTGTTCGTACCCAAACCAAATAGATGGAAATTCTTTTAATTCTTCTTTTAAAAACTCAGAGTCTTTTTCTATATGATCACAAAGCCATTGCAGCTTTTCTTCATAATCCGGTCGGTCATCAAAACTCAGTCCTCTGAAAATAGCACACTCTCCTATTCCTTTTTTATCATTTTCTGAGATTTCGAGAATAAAAGTTTCTTTTTCATGCAAAACGCCACGAGATGTTCCACTCGGGCGTTTGAATTCTAATAAATATCTAGAATATTTTGCTTTCATTTATTTTACACTGTCAATTCGCATAAACTCCTCTGCTTTCTCTACCATATTTATACTTCCACAGAAAAACGGAATTCTTTGATGAAGTTCTGTTGGCTCAATTTCCAATATTCTTCTAAATCCGTCTGTTGCTTTTCCTCCCGCTTGTTCTGCCAAGAATGCCATAGGATTACATTCATACAGTAATCTTAGTTTCCCAGTTGGAGCTTGTGAATAAGATGGATAAATATAGATTCCACCTTTTAACATATTTCTATGGAAATCTGCTACTAAAGAACCAATATATCTTGAGGTATAAGGTCTGTCGCCTTCTTCCATCTGACAATATTTAAGATAGTTCTTAACACCTTGAGGGAATTTGATATAATTTCCTTCGTTGATAGAATAAATTTTACCCGTTTTTGGAAATGTCATATTCGGATGAGAAAGATAATAGGTCCCTAAAGAAGGATCCAATGTAAATCCGTTCACCCCGTTTCCTGTTGTATAAACAATCATGGTAGATGAACCGTAAATAACATATCCTGCAGCAATTTGATTCACTCCTTTCTGTAAGAAATCCTCTAACTGAACGGGTGTACCTGGCTCGCTTACTCTTCTGTAAATAGAGAAAATAGTTCCTACAGAGACATTTACATCAATATTCGAAGAACCATCTAGCGGGTCAATCAATACAACATATTTACTTAGATGACCATTTTCACCACACTTAATGTCAATAAAATCATCATTCTCTTCAGAAGCAATACCACAAACTACCTCTCTTTGGGATAATGCTGTAATAAAAATTTCATTAGCGATCACATCAAGCTTCTGCTGCTCTTCTCCCTGAATATTTTCATTTCCTGCTTTTCCAATGATATCTGCAATTCCGGCCTTATTTACTTCCCTGTTTACCACTTTAGAAGCAAGTCTTATTGCACTCAGAAGACGTGAAAATTCACCTGTAGAATACTGGAAGTCGTCTTGTTTATCAATAAGAAATTCTCCTAAAGTCTGTAATGGTTGATCTGACATATTTTTCTTTTTACGTTTTGCTCAAATTTCGTAAAATTTGGAACAATATAAAGAATTTTCTTTCAAAATACACTACCTACTGTATATCAAATGATTACACCACAAACCCACATCAGTATCTGCAATTTAGTCCTTAAAGTGAATCACCAATTTAACACGCGAAGGAAAGAAAATTTTAATATTTGGGCTGTATCAATAATTTTAATAAAATCTTAATTCTTAGTACCACTCGCCTCTTTCATATCTCGTTGTAAATTTATAATTTTGACGTCCGTAAAAAACTCAATTAAATTTTATCTAACAATTTTATTTTTAACAATTTAATGAAAATTTTCAAGTTTGGTGGAGCATCGGTAAAAGATGCTGAAAGTGTAAAAAATGTATCCATGGTATTAGAAAGCCAAGGATTTGCTAAGTGTGTGCTGGTAATTTCAGCCATGGGCAAGACGACTAATGAATTGGAAAAAGTGGTAGAGCTTTATTTCAAGAAGGACAACTATCAAGCTGAGATCAAGAACATTAAACAGAAACACATTGAAATAGCTAAGGGGCTTTTCCAGGAAAATCATGCTGTTTTTGCAGAAATCAATTTGTTTTTTGATGATATTGATTCTTTTTTACGAAGAAATAAATCTCCAAACTACAATTTTGTTTACGACCAGGTTGTAAGCTGCGGAGAAATGATTTCAACTAAAATCGTAAGCGAATATCTGAATGAGATACAGTTTACCAATCAATGGTTAGATGCCAGAGATTATATAAAAACTGACAATTCTTACAGAGATGGTAATGTAGATTGGAAAAAGACTGAAGAATTTATGTCTACTCTAAACCCTGAAATCTGCTATGTAACGCAAGGTTTCATTGGTTCTGATGATAATAACTTCACAGTAACCTTAGGAAGAGAAGGTTCAGATTATTCTGCAGCGATCTTTGCTTATTGTTTAAATGCAGATGCAATGACGATCTGGAAAGATGTTCCAGGAGTAATGACAGGAGATCCAAGAAAATTCAAGGATGTAACCCTTCTTTCACATATCTCTTATGAAGAGGCAATTGAAATGGCTTATTATGGAGCAAGTGTTATCCATCCTAAAACATTGCAGCCTTTACAACAAAAGAATATTCCTTTTTATGTAAAATCTTTCGTAGATCCTACTAAAGAAGGAACAAAAGTAGGTGCTTCAGATAAAAATGAATATCAGGAATCTTATATTTTAAAAGAAAATCAAAATCTTTTAAAAATTTCTACAAGAGACTTTTCATTCGTTGCTGAAGATCATATGAGTTTGGTTTTTGGTTATTTATCAAAATATAAAATCAAAGTTTCTTTGATGCAGAACTCTGCAATTTCCTTAGCTTTATGTCTGGAAGATAAATTTGGTAAAATAGACGAGCTTAATGAAGAACTTCAGAAAATTTTTAAAACTGAAGTAGTAAAAGATGTATCTTTATTTACCGTGAGAAATGCGAAGATGGAGAACATAGATAAATTTTACCAGGAAAAAAGTGTATTATTGGAACAGATTTCTAAGAATACGCTTCAAATGGTAACACAATAAAATTAATTGCGACTAAACACACATGAGTTTAATTTCGAAAAACGATTTAATTCAAGCTTCCGGCTTAAGTAAAATAGGATTTTTAAAGAATCCAATAGCATCTGCTGTGATGAGCATTGCTAAAATAAATGAAGTAAACAGACTATACGATAAACTAAAAGATAAGGAAGGTAAAGACTTTTTCGACTCATTTGTGAGAGAAAGAAACTTAAGCTATGTTGCTTTTGAAGAAGATCTCGCAAAAATCCCAAAAACAGGACCATTTATTTTGGTATCCAATCATCCACTAGGAGCGATTGACGGGATTTTAATGTGCAAAATTTTATCAGAAGTACGTCCGGATTTCAAGGTGATGGGTAATTTCCTTTTGGAAAAAATCAAGCCGATGGAGCCATTCGTAATTTCTGTAAATCCTTTTGAAAACAGAAAAGGAGCTTACAGCAGCTCTTCAGGAATGCGTGAAACATTAAAGCATTTACAAAACGGAGGTTGTGTAGGTATTTTCCCTGCAGGAGAAGTTTCTAACAAAAACAATCCTTACAGTGAAATTTTAGATAAAGAATGGGAAAAACCGGCTCTTAAGCTTATTAAAATGGCAAAAGTGCCGGTAGTTCCTATGTATTTCCATGCAAAGAACAGCCGCCTTTTTTATCAGGTCGCAAAAATTCACCCGAGTTTACAGACCTTGATGCTTCCTGCTGAAATGATGAATGACAGGGAAAAACCTATCCGTATCAGGATTGGAAAACCCATCAGTGTCAAGACAATGGATGAGATGGAAACCATGGAAGAATTAGGAGAATTCCTAAAACGTAAGGTTTATATGATGAAATCTTACTACGAAAAGAGAAAGTCTTTGGCTCAGGCTATTAATCTTCAAAATCTATATGTAAAGTTCCCTTTGCTTAGAGAAGAGAATATTGTTCAGAATATCATTGATGAAACTCCGAAAGAAGATATCATTAAAGACATTAGCAAACTGAAAGGCACTGATAAAATGCTTTTTAGTAATGGTAACTATGAAATCTATTTCACTGCTTACGAAGAAATACCTTCTGTAATGAGGGAAATTGGGCGCCAAAGAGAGCTTACATTCCGTGCTGTAGGAGAAGGGAGTAATATGCCTTTTGACCTTGATGAATATGACAAGCACTATCATCATCTTTTTCTTTGGGATAATGCAGAAGAGAAGCTTGTTGGAGCCTACAGAATGGCTTTAGGTAAGGAAGTAATGAAGAAATCTGGTATAAAAGGTTTCTACACCAGTTCTTTATTTGAATTTGAACAAGATATCCATCCTTTCTTTAGAAAAGTAATTGAGATGGGAAGAGCCTATATCTGCCAAGAATACCAACAGAAACCCCTTCCTCTTTTCCTTTTATGGAGAGGAATTGTGCATGTTTGTTTAAGAAATCCTGACCATAAATTCCTAATGGGAGGTGTGAGTATCTCTAATAAGTTTTCAGAGTTCTCTAAATCATTAATGATTGAGTTTATGCGTTCTAATTATTATGATTCTGCAGTGGCTCAATACATTACTCCTAGAAACGAATATAAAGTAAGACTTAGAGAAAGAGATAAAAGCTTATTCTTTGACGAAATGGAATCTGATCTAAACAAGCTGGATAAGATCATTGACGATCTAGAACCAGAATTAAGATTGCCTGTTCTGATCAAAAAATACATTAAGCAAAATGCAAAAGTTATTGCATTTAACGTGGATCCCAACTTCAATGATGCCATTGATGGATTGATGTATATTAGGATAAGCGACCTTCCTGAAAGTACCATAAAACCTGTGTTAGAAGAAATGAGTGAACAAATAAGAAAGGAACAAGAAAATAATTCTCCTGAGAATCAGTAGGTTTTTATTTTTATTAGAAAAAAGTGTGATTAATACTTGCTTCATATATGAAAACTTAGTACTTTTGCATCACTTTAAAACAACGAAGTAAGTCAAACAAACAAAATGGTTTCTTAGCTCAGTTGGTAGAGCAATGGATTGAAAATCCATGTGTCCCTGGTTCGATTCCTGGAGAAACCACAAGAAATTATTTGATTTCTAAAATCCCTTAAATTTTACGATTTAAGGGATTTTTATTTTATCTAATGTTTTATCTTTTGTTTATTTAATAAAATTATACAAAGCAGTCCAGAATTTAGGATCAGTTCCAAAACTTGGGGACTACGCAAAAAGTTTAGATAATCTAAAAAGGAAAAACGATTTATCTCGCACGCCTCTAAGTTGTAATCTGAAGTTTTTTATTTTGGCATTGAAAGACTCAGCTGCCGCATTCGTGCTACGAGCATTAAAATAATTGAGAATATCATCATAGTTTAATATGATTGTTCTCGTTAATGTATTGAAGGTTTTAAACCCGGACTCTTCCACTTCTTTAAA